>DATLSI010000316.1:0-16286 GCA_035534255.1 Ktedonobacteraceae bacterium
CTGTGCCGCGCTTCGCAAACTGGCCGATTACCTCGGCGGGCGCTTGCGCGAGCAGCATATCAAAGGACGCGTCATCGCGCTGATGCTGTGGCCCAGCCATATGCTGCGCCAGTCAACGCGCAAGCTGGTGCTTGGGGATGACGGCGAGGAGATGGCGGTGACTGCTGCCGAGGAAGCCATTATCGGGCAGATGGCTCGTGCCAACCATACCGATGATGCTGATGTAATCGCCCATCACCTGCTAATGCTCTTCGCGCAGTATCATCATCCGGGCATGCGTTATCACCAGGTGCAGGTGCGCATCGGGGATATAGTGACAATTATTCCCGCCTATGTTCCGCCCCCCTTACGCACGCGCGGCAGACCAACCCGCAAATTGTAGGGACGCGATTGATCGCGTCCTCTCCCGCCCGAAAATCGCCCACGTGGACGCGATCAATCGCGTCCCTACAATCTACCGTATCTTTCACCCCCAAAGGATATAGCTCCATTTGATGTATCTCTATGCATATTAGGCGATGAAGCGTATAGTGATTCTAGAAAATGAAACGAGCGACCAGTCAAACTCGTTATAAGTAATAATGCAATTCGTCATAGGCTGTAATTCAATGGGGAATATCTATGTATGACTGGTCCGGCGCGCTGCCCTGTTATTTGGAGATACTTTCATGTCTGTTACATCGCCCGATAATCCGCATGATAACCCGTCTGAAAATCTTTCCGATTCTCTGCCTGTCCTGGCCGGGGACGCATTGGAGGAAAACGCGCAAGTCTCGACCAGCGCGCCTGACGAGGACGAGAGTGAACCTACTGTTAAGAGGCGGGAAATTACTCCAGGTGACGCAGTTGAAACTGCGAAGATGGCGGCGCTTCCAGCACAGGGTGAGGTTGAGGTTGCAACAGAAAAGATAGCGGCGATTGCTGATGAAGGTGATGGGGTTAAGCGTAAGCGCCGTCCATATTCAAAGCGCCGCCGCATTATCACGCTGGTCATGCTGGCTGTTGTGCTGGCCGGTGTGCTGGTGCCTGCGGGCTTTCTCATCAGTTACGGCGTGAGTGGATACCAGACCTATGTCGCGTTAAAGAACCAGGCGCATGATGGCGTAGATCACCTGTTGAATGTGAAAACAATTTTCACGGGCGTAAAAACGCACCCAAGCGGTTTCCTCGACGCCACAAAATTGAACCGCTCGCGGCAGGAGTTCATGGCGGCGCAGACCGATTTCATCCAGCTTCAGTATAAAATCGAGCATACTCCCATTATTCAGACGGTTACGACGTTTTTCCCGCAGTATCTTTCTGAGGTGCAGACGGCACGCTCTGCCAGCCGTATCGGCATTGATGTGAGCGAGATGGGACTGGCCTTGACTGCGACGGCGCTGCAACTTGCTCCTACTTTACGTGGCTCATTGCTCACCAGTTCGAGCAAGCCCCTGGTGACGCAGGATATGCTGAACCTGGTCGGCACAACTATTAGCGAGCTGCTGCCTCGTCTGACCGATATCCAGCAGCAGTCGCGCCTGCTTTCGCTGGCTAGCTTGCCCGTCACCGCGGTTCAGCGTGACGAGTTCGGCCAACTGCTCCAGCTGATACCACAGGCGGAGAGCGATCTTGAGCAGGTGCTCAATCTGCTCGGCGCGGCCAACTGGCTGCTGGGCATAGACTCGCCGCGCACATTTCTCGTGCAGACGATGGACCGCGCGGAACTGCGGCCTACAGGCGGTTTTACCGGGCAGTACGGTGAGTTAACCATCAAGGGTGGGCGCGTCGGCCCGTTTTCGCTGAAAGATATTTCGCTGGTCGAGTATGTTGCTAACAGCGAGACGATAGGGAAGCTGACACCCGCCCAGTATCAATCGTGGTGGCCCTTTGCCAACTGGGGACTGCGCGACTCTAACCTTTCCGCCGATTTACCCACCTCGGCGCAGATTGCCATTCAGCAATACCAGCTTGAGGTAGGGCATAAGGTGGATGGCGTGATCCTCTTTACGCCGTTTTTAATCGAGCACGTATTGCAGATTATCGGGCCTGTGCGTGTTCCAGGTTATAACGACACGATTACCGCGCAGAACCTGGAGGATCGTTTGCATTATTACCAGCAGGATAACTCAGGAATTGCCAAGCAGGTTGTCTACCAGCCCGGCGACACAACTACCTCTGCTCGCAAGCGTTTTACCAGCTACCTGGCCCAGTTGATACTAAGCCAGGTGCGCCACGCGCCGCCGGACGAACTGCTAGCCATAGGCCAGGAAGTGTTGCACGATCTGAAGACCAAAGATCTGCAGGTTTATTTCACCGATCCGCAGGCGGAAAGCCTGCTTACGCAGTATGGGGATGCGGCCCAGCTTAATCGCTCGACTTCGCAAGATGGTCTGTACGTGGTGCAGGCCAATGTGAGCGCGAATAAGGCTTCGCAGTATGTGAAGACCATCTTGCATGATACGGTGACGCTCGACGCGGCGGGCGGTGCCACGCATGTATTACAATTGCGCCTGGTCTATAACCAGATCGGGCCGGTGTATGGCTATGACACCTATCGCGATTACGTGCGCGTCTACGTGCCGCCCGGCAGTAAACTACTGTGGGGCAATGGCTTCGATACAGGTGTGCCGCTCTGTGGCGGTTCTTATGTACAATGCCCGCAGACGGATGTTTATCCCCAGGATCAGCTTGTTTGCCCGACCGGCCAGTACCAGCCGGGGGCGCACGCGCCTACCATCAGTGATCCCAGTGGAGGAAGCTGGGGGCCGCTCGATACTATCGGGCCGCCCACGAACCTGAATAGCGACGAGCCGGGGCGCGCCATGTTCGGCGGGTGGGTGATAGTACCCAAGAACTGCACCATGAATGTAACTCTTTCCTGGTATGTGCCGCCTATGGGAAAAAGTTATTCATTACTGGTGCAGAAGCAGGCGGGTATGTTCCCCGAATTAGACCTCACCATTCTACCGACGCCTGGCGACTGTGCCAGTATGGGTGTCAGCAGCTTCCACTTTGATGGCATCATGGGCGAGGATATGGCGTTCTCGCCCATGCCATACAAAGCCGCAGCGCGTAGCAACCCGGCGGGATGTTATCCACAACCGGGCGTGTGATAGAGAGGCGAGCAGCAAAAACCTCTGAGAACCCCCAGAGGTTTTTGCTGCTCGTTCGTAGCGCAAGGCTCTACTGTATCTTAAAATCTGTATTGACCTGTGTGCTCGACTGTGGGTCCATCCCCCCTTGCTTCGCCAGTAAAATCAGGGTGTACGCTGTGCTGTTCGCTGGCGTTAGAAAGGTCACCGTCCCTACCGCATTGCTGTTTGCATCTAGCGTGGTCGGTAGTGTTGTGTTCACTGATGGATTAGTACTACCACCAGATTTCAAGCGCATATACTCATCTGTAAAACCGATGACAGCGTTTCCTGATGTAGGGTTATCAACATTGAACGTCAAGACCACATAAACATTGCCCGCAGTGGCCTGTTTGCCGTCGATGCTCAAGCTCTGTGTCGCAGACTTCAGCGTCCAATTCAGCCCGCCATAACTGATGGGTGTGTTTGGACTTACTGTCTTGGACTGGAACGCGCTAAGGTTGGCATTGCCTGTCAATGGGATGGTTATACGGGCGTCCTGAGCGCTGCCCAGCACCAGCTTCATCTGATTGATTTTGTCGCTGGTTGGTACGGTGAAATCCAGCCAATTATCGCGTGTTACGCTACTGTCAGGGCTGATTGACTGCAACGAATTGGCTAATGTAATGCTGCTATTGTCAGGTAAAATCAGGTGAGCAACGTCACTATACAGTATATCTGCGTTATTTTTGCCATTATTGGCTTCTTTGATCTTGATGCGCACAACCCCGTTGGAACCGGCACTACTATCGTCACTAAAGGAAGTAGCCTGTACTACTGACTGAATCGTGATATTTACTCCCGCAAAGGTGACGGACTGGTTGATAGGGGTAGTGATGGGGGTGATGTTTATGGTCGGTGTTATGCTTGTGTTTAGCGTACCACCATTGTCTGTACTGTTGCTGCCTGATTGGAAAATCTGGTTAAGCGCGTGTGGGTTGGCTCTGGAGTAGAAGAAGGCAGGAGTCCCGAATATGATGAGCAGGATAACCAGCGTGACGAGGCAGCCGCAGCAGCCGCTACTCTGGCGGCGCGCCTGGTATCCCGGTCGATAGCGGCGCAGAAAGAAGAGCAGACCTAACGCGCCGAGAGCCTCGGCGATGGGATTGGATTTCTGTTGTGGCTGCTGGTATGGTGGAACTTGTTGGCCGTATTGACCTGGTGCTTGCGCGTAGGGCGGCACCTGCTGCGGCGTTTGCCTTCCATATTGACTGGCCGGACCCGAAACTGTCATGTCTGTCCCGCAATTGCTGCAAAAACGTTGTCCCGTGGGAACGCGCGTTCCGCACGCCGGGCAGGGACGCTCTGAATGCTGTGACATTAGTAGCCCTCCTTCATTTTTTAGCAGGCTATTTTTATTTTGACAATGCGTGACTGGTTGATTGCATATGCCTGAGCCTATTCTACATGTGAATGGGGGTTATGTCTATTAGTATTTACACTGATGATTCATGACCTATTTCACTCTAGGAGCGGCATAATCCGTCAACACAAACCACCGGTGAAATGCTACAATGGCTTTGAAAAATAACAGGAGCAAGACATATGTCATCAAGCATCTATGACGCCGACGCGCGCGCCACACTCAATGGTGCGCAGCAACAGACAAGCAGAGTGATCACTCTTGACCAGGCGAGCGTTGAAGTCCCGCCGCCGTTTGCATCGCCGGAAGACTGGCGCGACAGTTGGATCTATTTTCTCATGCTTGATCGCTTCAACAATCCCGCCGCGCCCCCGCGTCACATGCCTTATGACAGTATTTATGACGGCTTTCAAGGCGGTAGCTTTAATGGCGTGCGCCAGCAATTGCTGTATATAAAAGAATTGGGTGCGGGGGCGATCTGGATTTCGCCGGTGCTGAAGAATGCCCAGTATAGCCAGGGCAGTTATCACGGCTATGGCATTCAGGATTTTCTGCGCGTCGAGCCGCGTTTTGCGTCGAGTCCAGATGTGGCGGAGCGGGAACTGCGCGCCCTGGTTGACGAGGCGCACCGGCTGGGACTGTATGTTATCTTCGATATCGTGCTTAACCACACGGGTGACGTGTTTGCTTATCAGTGCAGCGCGGGCGATACAACCTGCCAGGGTTCGCAGGGATCGGAGGCATCCTTTAGCAGCGTTCCTTACGCGGTCGCCTGGCGCGATGAACACGGCGCGGCGCGGCAGGATTGGCCGGTGGGGGAAGCAACCGTGAATCCACCGCTGGATGCAACGGTCTGGCCGGTGGAACTACGACGCAACGAGTTTTTCCGCCGCCAGGGTCTGCCCCAGTCGGGAGGCGATCAGACTACCGGCGATTTTGCCTCGTTGAAACAAATGCTGACCGCCGATCCCCAACTGCAAGTTGTCTTGATTTTAGCGTACCAGCTTCTTATAGCCAAATATGATGCTGACGCTTTCCGCATTGACACGCTCAAGTACATAGACCGGGGCTTTGCGCGTGAATTTGGCAATGCTATGCGCGAGTACGCTTTGAGCATCGGCAAGAAGAACTTCTTCACCTTCGGCGAGGTTTACGACGATGAAGAGAAAATTACCGCGTTTATCGGACGCGATACGGTGGATACGGAAGCGGGTGATATCATCGGCATCGATGCAGCGCTGGATTTTCCCCTCTTTTATCGCCTGCCGTCAATGTGCAAAGGTATGCTTGCCCCTATGTCAGTGGTCAGCATGTACGAGCATCGCAAGCAGGTGGAGCATGATATTATCAGCACTCATGGCGATGCCAGCAACTACTTCGTGACATTCCTGGATAATCACGACCAGACGCAGCGTTTCTATTACAGCCCGGCAGATAACCCCCACGGTTATGATGACCAACTCACGCTGGGTGTGGCATGTCTCTTCTGTTTGCAAGGCATCCCATGCCTGTATTACGGTAGCGAGCAGGGGTTGCATGGCAGCGGCAATGTGCCGGAGGCGGTGCGCGAGGCTATGTGGGGCAAGCTTTCTCCATTTGACCAGTCGTTTGCCTTTTACCAGGCCATCAAGAATATCGCGCGCGCGCGGGACAGCCAACCGGCGCTGCGTTATGGGAGGCTGTATTTCAGACCCATATCCGGCAATGGCACAGTTTTCAGCATCTCGCAACTCGCGCCGGGCGTGCTGGCCTTCTCGCGCATTCTGAGCAATCTGGAAGTAGTGGTGGTAGCCAACACTACCATGCAGAGCGAGACGCTGGCGGTCATCGTGGATGACACGATCAATGCTCCTGGCGATGCCTTCCAGGTGTTGTTCAGCAATAAAGCAACCTTTACCGCTCCCGCCGTGGTGCAGGATAGCCCGCAGAATACAACCGTGCAACAGATTGACGGCACAGTCGATACCGGGTCAGCACGCTATATGACGGTGACGTTGCAAGCTATGGAGGTGCAGATTCTTGGAAAATAAAAAAGACTTGACAGGTGCAGCCGCCTGCTATCTTTTTACGCTTTCTGATTTTAGAGACACTGGGTCTTGTAGAGGGGGAAAACATTATTGGACTTATACGAGTACTCCTGCCTGAGATCATTCACAATCCAGAGATGTCCCACATTCCAGCAAGCATGTTTCAACGTATATTTGCGTTCCTGGGAAACTTCTTTGAGGCCAAAATAGCCAGTGGAGAATTGCGTCAGTTCGATGTATCGACCAGCGCCCAGGTATTTGTTGGGAGCCTTATGGGTTTTGTATTGCGTCGTCAAATCATTCATGATCCGTTAGCTCTGACATATACGCATGAACAAATAGCCGAAGCTATTGTCGATTTGGTACTTACAGGCATGTTGCCGCGTTAATTTTTTCTCAAATTTATTAATTGGCTGATTAGTTAAAGAGGAGTATGCTCTGATGGAACCTACACTTAATGCTGACAGGGAGCCACAGATTGGCGATAGACCGATGGTAATCATCGATCACGTCGTCAAGCAATACGGCAAACTCCGTGCTGTGGATAATCTCAGTATGGCTATCCACTCTGGCGAGACTTATGGCTTGATTGGCCCCAACGGTTCCGGCAAAACCACCTTGATTCGCATGCTGGTAGGATTGGTGAAACCGACCGCGGGCAGCATCCAGATTATGAGCGAGCGCATGCCGAGCAGAAAAGTAGCGCCTGTCATCGGATATATGACGCAACTGAGCGCGCTCTACAACGATCTGACGGCCAGGGAGAATATGCGCTTTTTCTGCAACATCTACGGTATGCGTGGTAAAGAGCAGAAGCAGCGCATCGATGAAATGCTGGCGCGCGTAGACCTGGCGGAGCGGGCTGACAGCGTAGTCGGCACATTTAGTGGCGGCATGAAGCAGCGCCTCTCGCTTGCCTGCGCCCTGGTTCACAGGCCGCGCCTGGCCTTGTTAGACGAACCGACGGTGGGCGTTGATCCCGAATTGCGCCGCGCCTTCTGGGATTACTTCGCGCAGTTGAACAGGGAAGGTGTGACTATCATTGTTTCAACGCATCACCTGGACGAAGCGGCGCGCTGCACGCGTCTGGGCCTGATGCGCTCAGGCGCGCTGCTGGCGCAGGATAGCCCGCAGGAATTGTTACGCCAGTCCGGTCAGCCAGATATGGAAGATGCATTTCTTTATTTTGCCAGCCACAAGGAGGCACTGCGATGAGTTTCACCCGCATTATGGCGCTTGCCGCTCGTATTATCCAGCAAGTGTTGCGCGATAAACGCACGCTCGCGCTGATCTTTCTGGTTCCCTTACTCGTTATGACGCTGCTATACCTGGTGCTTACCAATACCAGCAGCGTGCATACGCTGGCAATCGTTTATCCAACGGGTGCGGGGAGCGAGCGTATTGATGCACTGATTGAGAGTCTGCTGCCTGGGAAGGATAAAATACATACTATCTCGATTACCTCAGGCCAGGTTGAAAGCACGCTCCAGAATGGCAATGCCGATGCAGTCATTGTCTTTCCGGCGGATTTCGCGCAGCAGGTTTTGAGCGACCAGCATCCAACCGTGCAGATCAGGTTGGAGGGTTCAGACCCCACAGTTGCCGGCGCCATGAGCGATCTCAGCCAGAGTTTTACGCATCAACTGGGGGTTGCGCTGGCTGCTTTGAAGAGCCAGGGAGGACAGGGCACTTTGCCTGTGCTGAGCGGCCCAATGCCGTTTACGGTCAGCAGTCCGCAGTACCTATATGGAGGCCCGCAATATACGTTTAACGACTCCATCGCGCCGGTTTTCATTGGCATCTTCTCATTCTTTTTCGTCTTCATCCTGACCTCGGTGGCCTTTCTGCGCGAACGCTCGCAGGGTACCATCGAACGGGTGATGGTCTCGCCTCTGACGCGGATGGAACTGGTGGTGGGCTACATCTGCGGGTTTACGCTCTTCGCGCTGGTGCAATCGCTGGTGATCCTGCTCTTTGTCATTTTCGCCTTGCGGGTGCATTACAGCGGCAACCTGGCCTTAGTCTTCCTGGTATCGGTGCTGCTCACCATCGGAAGTGTCAATCTCGGCATCTTCCTCTCGGCTTTTGCGCAGAATGAGTTTCAGATTGTGCAATTCATCCCGCTCGTGCTGGGCATTCAAATTTTTCTCTCTGGAGTGTTCTGGCCGGTTGCGCAGTTGCCGGGCGCGCTGCGTCCATTTTCCTATATCATGCCTCTAACCTATGCCAACGATGCGCTGCGCGGGGTGATGCTCAAAGGGGCTGATTTCGCTGGAATCGCCGGGTCGCTGGGCGCATTGCTGCTCTTTGCCCTGGCGATGGTGATATTGAGCGCGCTGACGATGCGCCGCCAGATAGCGTAGAGCAAGCAGAGGGTACATATTTGCGCTTACGCTTTGCGGAAAATGGGATGTTCGCCTTATAATCTGAGAGGAAAGGAAGTGCTACTGATGCAAGATAGGATACGCGTTGCTCAACCTCCTCACCGTACCTTTTGGGTTGGCATGGTGTTACCCACGCGATGCGCAACGAGATAGTGCGCCACATCGCGTGGAAAGTGGGGGTGCGCCTGAGCCAGGCACGCGATGACAACCTGGCTCAGGCGCACCTTTTGGAGGCAGCAAAACCGGTCCTTTTCATTTCCTCGGCCTCCAACTCACCTGGCCACGGGCCGAGGTGAATCGAGAAATTCCGTGAGGATCGGCAGGAGCAATTCGGTGCGGCTCATAATCCCATGATAGGGTGGGGCCCAGCCTACATGAGTAGTGGCCGGGAGCACCGCCAGTTGGGCAGACGGGAGACCGTTCATATCGCCGTCTGCCTTGCCGCCGCCCAGCAGACCGAAGAACTCAACCGCGTGCGTGATGCGCAAGCCATCTGCGTCCCCGACCAGGAGCAGGGTGGGTGTATTGAGCGCCGCAACGCCCTCTACCCAATCGTAGTCCTCGCAGAGCAATTGCCTCATCTTGGCAACGAAGGTCGGCCAGGCTTCGGGCCTGGGCGAGGTCCTGAGATAGGCTTCGTGGATCGAGGTCCCGGCAAACGTTTCGACGCTGATCGAGGCCATTCCCGTGAGGGACTCGGGATACCAACCATCACGCTTGAAGGTGGCCGAGGCGAGTGCCAGCTTGCGCACCACCTCTGGATGCCGGATGGCGGTTTGCAGCCCGACGGCGCCCCCCAGGGAAAAGCCGAACAGGTCGACCTGTTCGAGTCCGAGATGCCTGATCAGGGCAGCGATGTCGTCGGCCATCAACTCGAAGCGCAGTGGACGCTCGATGTCGGCGGTGTGCCCATGCCCTTGCAGCTCGACGCCGATGGTGCGGCGTGTCGCGGCAAGCTGCGGCACAATCTCTCCCATTGCCTCAACGGTCATGAAGCCGCCGGGAAGCAGTACCAGCGGTTGCCCGCTCCCGCGTATCTCATAGTAGAGGTTGAGGCCGTTGACCGAGGCGTAGCCTTTCTGCAGGTTTTTGTCTGTGGTCATGTTTGCTCTCCTTCGTTCAAGGTTTCGATGCTATTTGCACAGTGCAAGTAAGTACACTATACCTTTCTCAAAGCGGTATCCAAAAGCGGAAAGGTTCTCGGTCAAGTGAACAGCATTGCCTTTGGGGCCGATTCAGACAAAATCGTTATCTCGTTGCGCCTGCTCATCAAGCGGCTGCGTCACGTGGAATCTGGATTGTTTACCTCCCTCTTTTTTACACCGGTCGCCTTGCTCGTCCTCTCTCTCTTGATGGTTTTCATTACTGGTACCATTTTCTAGCGACAAACATGTAGGGACGCAATTGATCGCGTTGCTACAATTCTCACTACAATTCACCCGGAATGATGCAGATCCGAAACGAACTACACGTTGACGGAACTGACCTGTTTCTCAAAATTCTTGAAGAACTGGTCGAGCGCGGCTTTGACAGCCTGTTTGATAATAAAATCGGGCGTTAAGGCGATCTTGCCTTCGATCTCGGCCTGCGCTTTGTAGGTGATGTCGGTACTTTCGGGAATGTCGGTCAGGTCGATGGCGCAGGTGGCTTTGATGGAGCCGAACGAGCTGGTCGGCTCGGCGATCAAGACCAGGTGCGAGGGCGGGTTGACATCCGCTGTCTGCAAAAAGACGTTATACGGCCCTTTCAAGCCGGGAAAATTTGGCGAGACGGTCAATTTGAGCTGGCGGCCTGCCGGAAAATCTACAAATTCAGCGCTGTCACAGCCGGGAACACTGTTTTTGAGGGTTTCAGGGTCGAGTAGCGCGTTAAATACCTGTGGTCGGGGTGCCTTGACTTTCTGGGTTCCAGAAACTTCCATTGTACGTTTATCCTCTTTTTTCTAGTTTGTTCCGTGTCAGTTACTCCGCGAGCGCGTTTTTGTTTCTGACCGGGGATGAGCGTGTCTACTCTGTGCGCCGGACACAAGCGACAGCGACGACGCTTACAAGAGTGTATTATAGACTCAAGAGTTCGCATAGCTCAATAAAACAAGCAGGAAGTACTACTCAGGTTTGCCAGATGATAACGTTGTTGTTGGCATCGCCGCTGGCCAGGCCGCCGGAACTCCACGCCACGGAGTTGAGCGCGCCCCCAAAGCCGCTATAGGTGGTTTTTGCGAGGGTGGTGATGTCCCAGATGTTGAGTGTGCCATCGGAAGCGACGGTCGCCAGTTGATTGTTGCTGGCGGGATTCCAGGCGATTCCATTGACCGAGCCGTTATGTGGCAGGTGTTTGATTAAACGACCTCTGGCATCGAGTACTTCGGCGTAGTTGTTGGAACTGCCCAGCGCCAGTTTTGTGCTATCGGGCGACCAGGCCACGCAGAGCGCCGCGCCTGTCAATTTGCGAACGAAGACAGTGGTGCGCGGTGTTTGCGTCGTATAGACGCCTGCATCGCCGTTGCCAAAAGCGGATGCCAGGTAAGCTCCTGACGGGGAGATCGCCAGCGCGTTGATGACCGTTTTCAGCAGGCTCTTCGTGACTCCGCCGGTCGCCAGGGGAAGCGCGTGCCCTCCGTTACCCAGAGTACCCGCCAGGATAGTGTTGGCGTTGCTATCCCAGGCAATTGTGCTGACTGACGCGCCCAGTGGGCCGTAGGTACGATGGTGTACGCCTCCCGTGTCCCACAATTGCACTGTCTGGTCAGCGCTGCCGGAAGCCAACAATTGCCCGCCGGGACCCCATGCCACGCACAGCACGGCTGCACTATGTCTGGTGTAAGTGATGGTGTTTTGTTGGTTAGCGACTATCCAGAGTTTCGCTGTCGTATCGCGGGAGCCAGAGACCAGTTGGGTACCATCGGGCGACCAGAATACACTGGTAACGACATCGCTGTGACCGCGCAGGACGTACAGGGCATTGTCCGGCAACCGATTGCGGGAGTAGAAGTAAAAGCCCGCGCTGCCGCCGGCGGCTACTACGGCAGCGCCGCCGATGATCCAGCCCAACGCGGAGCGCCTGCTGATTCCGCCTGGCTTGCGCGGCGGCGTCTGAAATGGCTGTAGCGATGCTGGCGATTGCGGCTGCATGACGTTGGTAGAAGACGAACCGGAGAATGTCTGTTGATAAGCCACCTCTGGCGAGCCTGGCGGCAGAACGAGTTGGGGGGCTGATCCCGCGCTCAACTTCGTGGGTGCCGGCTGCGTGGCATAAGCTGGCTGCGTGGCATAGGTTGGTGCAGACTGCCTGGTAGGTGTGGGTGTGTTCGCGACAGGGTTGAACTCGGCTGGCGCGTAAGGCGCGGGGCGATTCGTTTGCGACAGTGTAGGCAGTGACTGAAATAGGCGCACGTTCGCTGGAGCATCCTGCGCCGCCAGAGAGAAAGCGGCGGCAAAATCGGCGGTAGTTGGAAAGCGTCCGGCTGGTGTCTTCGCCAGCGCGCGCGTCAATACATTGCCGGTGCTTTCCGGCAGCGCGGGATTGAATGTTGTGATGGGTGGCGGTACGGCTGTAAGGTGCTGGTGCATCAGATGCATTGGCTCGCCCTCGAATGGGGGACGCCCGGCCAGGAGATAATAGATCATGACGGCTAGCGAGTACTGGTCGGTTTCCGGTACGGCTGCGCCCTCGAATTGTTCGGGGGCCATATAGGTGGGTGTGCCGAGTATGTGGCTGGTGGAAGTGTTCGCCGAGTACACTTTAGCCAGGCCAAAATCAGAGAGCAGCAAGTGAACGGTATTGCCTGACTCGATACGCAGCAAGAAGTTGGCCGGTTTCACATCGCGGTGAATGATGCCGCGCTCATGCGCGTATTGCAGGGCTGAGGCAGCCTGGCGTAGATATTCTCTAGCTTCGCCAAGCCCCAGGGGCCACGCGCCACTCATGAGAAAGGGAAGATTGACGGAAGAGGTACTGGCCTGCTGGTTGGCCGATTGCCCGAAAGCCAGCTCCGCTCTGCGTCGCAGCCAGTCCCAGAGCGAACCCTCCGGCCGGTATTGCATGATGATATAGGCGCGTTGCCCGTCGCCTGTCTTCTCTTCACCATAGCGGTACAAAGGGAGGATATGCAGGTGATCCATGCTGGCGACCGCGCGCGCTTCTTGCTTGAAGCGTTCCGCCGCGCTGAGCGCCGCGGATAGGTCTGTATAGCTGTCGGGGTCCGTGCGTACTACTTTGATGGCTACCTGCTGCCCGATGGCCGGGTCTTGCGCCAGGTAGACGGTACCCATACCGCCGCTGCCAAGCAATTGAATAAGGGAATACCCGCCGATGGATGTGCCAATAAGACTATCCAAGTACCGGCCTCCTGCTCAATATGTCGATAATATCGCGTTTATAATAACATACCGTGCCGGGCCTGTCCAATTCAAATGCAGCAAATGCCTTGTGTAAATCCGAACTTTTCGGGTATACTGTGGATATAACAACGTCTATTTGCTTTGTCGAGGTGAAACACATGACTACGGTGGTCCGTTCCGAACCTCTCTTCCTCTCAACTCTGCCAGGCCGCTACTACTACGATCCCGCCATCTACGATCTGGAGCTTGAGAAAATCTTCTCCAGCATGTGGGTATGCGTTGGGCGCGCGGATGCTCTTGCCAAAGCGGGGGCGTACCAGGTTGTAACGGTGGCGAAGGAGAGCGTTATCGTAGTGCGCAACCGCGAGGGGATATTAAATGCCTTTCTGAATGTCTGCCGCCATCGCGGCGCGCGTTTGTGCGATGCGCAAGCGGGGCAATTGAAAGGTTCAATACAGTGTCGCTATCATGCCTGGGCTTATGGATTGGATGGCCGTTTGATTGGCGCGCCGAATGTGATGAGCGACGAGCAGTTTGATCGCACCGCCTTTGGCCTGCTGCCGGTGGCTCTGGAGGCTTGGGAGGGCTTTATCTATCTCAATTTAGGCGAGCAACCCGTGCCTGTAGCCGAGCAATTGAACCCCGTGATCCTGGAGCGTTTTGGCACGTATGAGCCGTTTGCTCGCTACGGACTTGGCGAGTTGAAAGTCGCTAAAAGCATCACGTATGATGTGCAAGCCAACTGGAAATTGCTGCTGGAAAACTTCATGGAGTGCTACCATTGCGGCCCCATGCACCCGGAGTTGTGCGATATGTTGCCCGGTTTTCGCTCGGGTAAAACCTACGCCGGTGGAGATGCCGCGTCCCTGGCCGAGGGTATCGAGGCGTTCAATATGACGGGCAAGGCCGTTCGCCCGCCTCTCAAGGGACTGCTTCCTGAAGATACGCGCAAGTATTATGGCGAAGTCCTGCTGCCCAACGTGCTGATTAACCTGCTGGGTGATCACGTCGTGGCGCATACTGTCTGGCCGCTGGCACCTGATCGCTCGCTGGTCGTCTGTGACTGGCTTTTTGATGCTGATGTGGCCGCGGAGCCTGACTTTGACGCCATGGACGCCGTTGAGCTGTTCGACATTGTGAACAAGCAGGATTGGGAAGTGTGCGAGATGACGCAGAAAAGCATGGCCTCGCGCGCCTTCAAAAATGGCGGGGTGTATGTGCCTACCGAACGGCATATCCGCGCTTTCGCTGATTTTGTGCTGGAAAAGCTGGATTCTTAAAATCTCAACTATATAGACCTTCGTCGCCTCCTGCCCTTTTGTGTCGTAAAAGAAAAGAGCGTGAGGGGCGCGAGCAGAAGTATGAGCGCGTTGGAACTAACAGGAATGCTCCCCGTATTTTGAGTCTGAGCGGTAGTGCCGGGCTGGTGGACGCTGGCGAAAACTGACGAGACGTTGGGCAGAAAACCGTCGTTATCCTGCTTGAGCGGCCAGTAGACGAGAGAGGCGCGCCCGATGATGTTTTTGCGCGGCACAAAACCCCAGTTCCTGGAATCATCACTGCGAATGCGATCATCGCCCAGCACAAAGTACATATTGGGTGGGACAAGCATGTTGTTGATAGTATTATCGATATACGGATTGCCCTGGTTAATCTGAGCCACATAGGTTTCTTTCAAATTGACGCCATCAACGATAACCGTATTGCCCCTGACGGTGATCCTATCACCTGGAATGCCGATGACGCGTTTAACAAAATCCAATGTTGGCTCGGGCGGAGCGATAAACACGATCACATCGCCGCGTTGCGGGGGATGAAATAAATAGGTCCACTTATCCACGAGAATGAGTTCGCCGTTATGCAGGCTGGGTTCCATGCTCGTCCCCTCAACATTGAAGTTTTGCACAGCAAAGCGAATGACCAGAAACATAAGGGCGGTAAGGACGATGGTTTCGATGACCTCGCGCACCAGGCGAAAACGCTTCTCAAAGTCTAATTCTGGACTCATGTATATCTCCCCAGGATAACCAGGGCTTGTCCCCGCCCTAATCACTCTGGCTATCGTATTGAATTTATTCACCAATATCATTATACGACGGGCGTTTCATAAAGGTTGTATCTCTATACGATCTCATTAGGAAATAAAGGCTATGTATTTATGTGTTGTAATATATTATGCTGTTCCAGCGCGTCTTATTTCTGCGATAGCCATTACTCAGTGCGGTGTTTTCCTGCATCTTGACTGGTGAAGTATGGTATAATCAATATTGAACGTTTGTATCAAATTCCGTAGAGTGCAAAGCGCACTCTACCATTATTATGATGGGTGGTTTAGTTGTATGCCCCTGGATAAGATTGTTATACGCGGCGCTCGCGAGCATAACCTGAAGAACATTGATGTGACGATTCCTCGTGATAAACTGGTAGTGATTACGGGGCTTTCCGGGTCGGGCAAGAGCAGCCTGGCATTTGACACCATCTTCGCCGAGGGGCAGCGCCGCTACGTGGAGTCGTTATCAGCCTACGCGCGCCAGTTTCTGGATAAGATGGAGAAGCCCGACGTCGATCACATCGAAGGTCTGTCACCCGCCATCTCTATCGACCAGAAGGGCGCGACGCACAACCCGCGTTCGACGGTGGGAACCGTGACTGAGATTTACGACTACACGCGCCTGTTATACGCGCGTGCCGGTCATCCGCATTGTCCCATATGCGGGCGCGAATTGAGCCAGCAGACGGTGCAGCAAATTGTAGACTCGGTGCTGGATTTGCCGGAGGGGTCGCGTATCATGCTGCTCGCGCCGCTGATTCAGGGACGCAAAGGCGAATACAAGCAAATCTTTGAGGAGATGCGGCGCGCTGGCTATGTGCGCGTGCGCGTCGATGGCACAATTTACGATCTGAGCGATGAGATTGAGCTGGATAAGCAGAAAAAGCATACCATTGAAGTAGTTGTTGACCGTCTGGTAATCCGCGCAGAGCATAAGGTTGCCTCGTCCGAGGAAATACCATCACCGCTCAAGAAAGTGGCCGAACGTCCCGCGCTGTATGACGTCAAT
>DATLSI010000317.1:0-8538 GCA_035534255.1 Ktedonobacteraceae bacterium
AGGGTGTTTATGGGCGAAGACGATCACCAGTCGTCCATCCGGTTGTAAAGCTTTATAACATGCCTGGAATGCACGGGCCATGCCATCTTCATAATTGGCTTTGGATTTGTGCTTATCTCCGCCAAAACGACTTGAATCGTCGATCAGCTCACCATCATTATGTTCGTGGTCCCACTTCGGAGAAAGAGGTTGCTGGAATACGGTATCAATTTCAGGAGAAAGGCCATACAAACTTCGACGTAGCCAGACGTAAAAGAAGTCCATCATGTCTGAGTATGGAATAGCGTCGTAGTATGGAGGATCAGTCAAAATTATATCCAAACCATTGAAATCTTGAACAGTCGCAGACATGTTTACTATATGGGGAACTGGAGATTTAATGTCCCATATAGCATATGTATCTAAGGCAGTGCATATTCTTTCAAAGCAGAGTTTATAACTCCCGGCAGAGCTACCTATTGTATTCCCTTCAGCAAAGTCCCAAACGATTGGTAAAGCAAAACGAACAAAGTAGTGGTTAATAGTTGTTGCATCAAGCTTCCATTGGACACCGCTATTGGCAAAATCTAAGAGTCTGCTAACAGCACTAATAAGATACGCATTCACCGCTTCAGCCCATTCTGCTGTATATCCCTCAATTCTAATAACCTCACCTACAGCACGGGTATACTTTACGAATGTGCCAAGAGATAGAAGCTGGCGAGGCGTAAAGAGCTTATACCATTGATTAAAACCATATCCATCAACAGAAAAGGCACGAGTTGCGCCATTGCCACCCTTTGGCACAAGCTCCTCTGGCAGTCCATATGGTATCTCTGCAAAAACCTTAGAGACTTCTTTTTCTGCCTCACCCGCCATCACAATTTCATCTGCGGTTGGTAGACGATATTCTTTGCCATGCAGACCATCGACTGCGACGGCGGTCATGACGCTGCCAATCCGACCGGCCAAACCTTCCAGACGGATATCTTCCATCTTCATGATGGTGCCGCAACAGGGGCAAGTAACGCCAGAGCCGGACATGGTACCGCCCCCGGTATGCTTTTCAGCTTCTCCGCGCTGGGCAAGCGTGCCTTTGGGGTGAGGCACATTTTCCTGTACACCAAAAACGACGCCCGTTTTGTTGGCGTTTGGTTCCATTGTTATCACGACGCGCTTTTTGTCCTTCTTGCACAGCCAGCGCGTTTTGAGCAGCGGGACGACGGCGCGACAGTTCTTGCAGGTGATGGTGCGCGCCCACAGGTAGGCGACGGTGGATTTGCCATCTACTGTTGGATAGAAGCGCGTGAGGTCGGCTCTGGCCTGTTGGAGTACCCACCAGCCCCAGGCGCGCACATGCCAGGCCAGGTCGGCCTCGACCGAGGCGACATCGACTTTGATGCCGGTTAAGGTGGGCTGTGAGGATACCTCGCTGTCCTGAAAGCCCAGCGAGGCAAGCTGTACATGCAGCGCCGCGCCCTTGAAGCCTTTCGCTTTGAAATACTGCTCCATGAACTCGGTGGACTGGCAGGCAAAGGCTGGTAACGGGCGCGTCTGGTTGGCGAGTCGCTGCGGGTATTCCAGCGTGCATTTGAGGATGAACCATGCTACCGGGTTGATATCGACGGCGGTCACGTCGCAGCCCAGGCGCATGGCTTCCAGGGGGATCGCGCCTCCACCTGCGAATGGATCGAGCACTCTGGGAGCGCGTCCACCGTAGGCCGCGCGGATTTTGTCGCGGAACCAGTCGAGGTCGGTGCTGCTTTCGCGCCCCCAGTGCAGGATGCCGCCTTCCGTCTCTTCGCTGGTCTGCTCCTCCATCCTGCCGTCTGGCAGCTTCTTCGCTTTGACGCGCGTGACGAGACGTCCACCGAGTCGCTCCAACATCTGTTTGCGCTCCTCGTCGTTGCCGGGATCGGGCAGCAAGGTAGCGATGAGGGCGGCGCGACTGGCGGCCAGCGGACGACGCGCCGGCCAGATGTGCAGCGTGGAGATGTGTCCATGCCGCACGTTTTTCTCGTGAACGGAGTCCAGCGAGGTTTGCTTCAAGGGAAAGGCCACTTCTATGAGACGACGTTCTTCAGTCATAAAACTTCCTATTCTACTTCCGCTGCCGAGAATATCTGCCCCTCGCCTACAATCACGCTGCCCTTCGCGCGCACGATCAGTTTACCAAAGGGGTCCTGGATGCGCAACAGGCGCGGAGCCGACTTGGCGCACTCGTAGACGACGTAGAGCCAGTAGCGATCGCGCAGGTTGCAGGCTTTGATGTATTCGTTTTCGGTCAGTTCCACGTCGCCGACCGAGGCGCGGCCCTTGACCTCGATGGCGAGTTCTTCGCCGGATGAGCGGCGCGAATGCAGGTCAAAGCCGGGCCAGGCTTCCAGTCCTGCTGATAGGGCGCGTTCGGCTGTGGAAACATCGCGCACCGTTGCGCCCAGTGTTTCTTCATAGAGGCGCACCCATTGCATGGCGATGGCTTCCACGTTGGCGTCGTAGCGCTGTCTGTCTTCGGGATCGCTGGATGGGACGACCAGCGCGTGTGCTATAAAGGTGATCTCGCCGGGGACAATCAGTTCCGCTTCGCGGCGCAGCACGGCCAGGCTCTCTTCTTTGCGCGCCTGCAAGCTCTTCTGACGCGCTTTGATCCTGGTCAGTTCGCCCCTGGCGCGAGCGTCACCGCTTCTGGCTTTGTCGGTCAGGCGGGAGCGTGCCTGGGCGAGTTCCGCCGCCTGGTAGGTGAAGCCATTTTCAATGAAGGCTTCGCGCTCCGGCAAGCTCTGGCGCAGTTGTGAGCGGCGCGCCTCCGCCATGCCTTCTGCTACCTGCGCAAGCGCGTAGGCATGCGCCAACTCGCTCGCTGCCTCAATGGTGGGAGCAAAGGATCGGGCGGCCAGGGGCAAATAAGGAAGATGGGGGCTGCCGCGCAGCAAGAGCAGGGACTCGACCGGGCATACTTCTACCTCTCCGCCTTCTTCCTGGCGCAAGCCAACCAGGCGATACTCGATGACCTCTGGACGATGCAAGGCGCGCAGCAGAGGGTCGGCCTGGCGGCATGTGATCACCTGGAACAGGTGATAGAAATACGGGCGATCTGCCGTCGGGTCAACGAAGACGGCTCCCCGTAGGGCCTGTGGCGCGAAACGCTCGCACACAAAGGCGCGGAAACGATCAAAGAGTGGTTCGCCGGGATGCAGGAAAATGGCCTGTTCGGGCTGCGCGGCGTTGCGCGGCACATGCACCGTATAGTGATCGCGCAGCGCGGGCGGGTAGGTTTCCAGCATAGGCAGCAGCCAGTCCATAGCGCCTGCTTTGAGCGGGTGCAGCGTGAAGACGCTCTCGAGATCGTCCTCGATGCCGATGTTGACGAGCGGGGCGGCTCGCTCGATGAAGTGGCGCACGTAGCCGGGCAGCAGCTTGCGGTAGGTTTCCAGTTCCATGCCGGCTTTCAGGCGCGGCAGTTCGCTGCGCACGGCTCCACCCTCGCCGTAAAGCGACCGCTCGCGCGCCAGTTGGGCGCTCACCTGCTGCGGGGTCAGCCTGCCCTCAATGCGGCGCAGCGCTTCACGGTCATCGGCGCTGGCTGCCACCTGCTCCATATACTCGCGCAGGGAGATGCCTTCGAAGAGTCGCCCGATGACATCAAAGACTTTATCCGCGCTCAACTCTTTGCGAATGCTCTCCAACTTTGTCAGCAGGATCTCCATGACGCGTCCCTCGCGTGTCTTACCGGCCACGAGATTGAGGATGATGACGGGGTCGTGCTGCTGCCCGTAGCGGTGGATGCGCCCCATGCGCTGTTCCAGGCGCGCCGGGTTCCAGGGAATATCGTAGTTGACCATCAGCCAGCACACCTGCAGATTGATGCCCTCACCCGCCGCGTCGGTGGCAAGCAGGTACTGCGCGCCGCCTTCTGCGACCGGTCGCCGGAAAGCCGCCACCTGTTCTTCACGCTGCTGGTAATCCATGCCGCCGTGAATCTGCGCGATCTGGTCGGTGAAGCCCATGCCCTCCAGGCGGCGCACCAGGAAGTCCAGCGTGTCGCGGTGTTCGGTGAAGATGATGAGCTTCTCGCGCTGGTATTCGGGAGCGCGCAGGATGTCGCGCAGCTTCTCGAACTTGGATTCCTCGCCAGCGTTGTAGACCTGACGCGCCAGCTCAAGCAGCAGGACGACCTGTTCTTGCTCGGCTTGCAGTTCGGCCAGCGTGGTTGCCAGCACGCCCTCCAGCAGTTGCTCTTCGCTGCGTTCGTTCTCTTCCTGGTCGTCCAGGCTCTCTTCTTCGTCGGCGGTTTTCTCGTCCAGGGCATCTTTGAGCGTCTCCAGTTTCTGCTGGGCGATGGCAAGCTGGGCCTGGCTCAGCCGACCGGCGCGCATATCCTCGATCATGCGTGCCAGTTTGGCCGCGCGCCGTTCAAACGAGCGCAGCAGCGCATAGGTGGAACTGGCCAGGCGGCGTTGGAAGACGCTCATGGCGAGGCGCGCCGCCGAGCGGTTGAGCAGGCGCGCGCGGTTGTAGGAGATCGAGATGTAGCGCGTGGTGGCGTCGTACAGCGCCTGCTCGCTCACCTCGCCGGAGGTGAGTTCGTAACTGAGCGTATCGCTGATGCGCGTGGGGTAGATGGGACGCCCATCCAGGTAGACCAGTTCCTCTTTGGTGCGGCGGATAAAGTGGCGCGCGCGCGCATCCGGGGGATAGGCATTGAAGGCGTCGATGGTGGTCAGCGCCTCTGGTTCGAGCAGCTTCCACAGGCAGTAGTAGGGGAAATCTTTGCCCATGTGCGGCGTGGCCGTGAGCAGCAGCAGGTGGTGGCAGCTCCAGGAGAGCTGCCGGTCGTCCTCGTCTTCGTCCGCGATGCCAGCCAGCGCTTCGGCCAGCCTGTACCGCCCGGTGCGGCGCACGCGCAGGTCGGCCTCGCGGTTGGCGGCCAGTTTATGCGCCTCGTCGAAAACCACCAGGTCGTAGGGCATTACCCCGGCTTCTTGCAGGCGCGAGAACATGCGCTCGCCCGCCAGGGTATCGACGCTGACGATCAGCAGGTCGCTGCCGGGACCGGTGAACGGGTTGCTGGAACGGGCATCGCTGCCGCTGACGATGCGGAAAGGCAGGTTGAAGAGGGTGCGCAACTCGTGTTCCCAGTTGCCCACCAGTCCGGCGGGCGGCGCGATCAGCACGCGCGAGATGAGCCTGCGCGTCAGCATCTCGCGCATGTACAGTCCTGTCATGATGGTCTTGCCCGCGCCCGCGTCGTCTGCCAGCAGGAAGCGCAGGCGTGTCTGCTTGAGCAGGTGGTCGTAGACGGCCAGGCGTTGATGTGGCAAGGGGTCGATGCGCGAGATTTCGGCGGCAAAGGCGGGATTGAAGAGGTGTCCATAGCTGAGCCGCACCCCCTCCACGACGGTACGCACAATCTGCGGGTCGGCGGAAAAATCAATGGGAGGCATGTTCTCCGGCTCAAGTACGTGGGACTCTGTGATAACGTCCAACTCGCTCTCCTACTCGCAACATAATGGGAAGCTCGCGGAATTGATTATAGCTGGTCGGGGGAAGCGGGTCAATGAGTTTGAGAAGAGCTTCACGGATTTCACAAAGGAAGTCGCATCACGATCAACAGCGCCTGGCCATAGTTCACCTCCTACCCTCCTATTGTATCACTCCTTTCTAGAGTCACTACCCAGAACACACTATGCTATAATAGTGTTGATCGAGTAAAGGCATCCAGAGTAACACATCATAAACGAAAGGAGAGGTACGAGAGAGCCATGGCGATAGAGCATCAGCGAAGCATGACGGTTGAAGAATACTTTCAACTCGAAGAAAACGATCCTGATACACGTTACGAATACATCGACGGCCATGTGTATGCCATGGCAGGCGGTACTGCCAATCATGACACCATCAAATCAAACATGCAAAGAATTCTTTGGAACCTTCTGCGGGGGAGCAAATGCCGCGTCTATAGTTCAGATATGAAAGTATACATTTCTGATACGCGCTACTTCCATCCCGATGTGATCGTTACCTGTGATCCACGAGACCGAGGAACAATTCAAGCGATCCAATCTCCACGCCTCGTTGTCGAAGTACTTTCACCAACCACAGAACTCACAGACAGAACGTGGAAACTCAAAAATTATCGCGCGCATCCTACCATCGAAGAATATGTCCTGGTAGATTCGCAATCTTTTAAAATAGAAATCTACCACAAAGAGCAGAACAAGTGGATTTACGAAGCCTTTGAAGATACTGACGAAATTACTCTAAACAGCCTGGGCGTACACTTTTCTTTCGCAGACGCCTATACAGACATAGAATTTGAAGAAACCACGGAAGATACAAACCTGTAGAGCAGCAGTGGCCCTTTGTGTCTGCCTGTCACGCTGGCCTTCTTGCGGATAACCGGACGCCCGTCGGTTCCGCTAGATTAATAGTGCAATTCACTATCGATAGTGAATTGCACTATTTTTATGCGAACTTCGCTCGTATCACTGGTAGTAGAGAAGATATGCTCTGCTTTGCTTTCTTCAATACCTCTCCGCCCTTCTAGACAAGTATGATAGCATTGAAGAATGCGAGCTCATATCGTATCAATTTGGAGGTGATCTATGGCATTTGATATATACCAGAAGGTGTTCGATAGGGATGGCTTGCCACTTGAGAAAATGGCAGGGCCTACCTCGACCAGTTGATGGAGTTGACTGATACCTTCAGCCACGAGCACTTGAATGACGAGTATGCAACCCTTTGCTCCACGAGAGATTCAAGAGGAAGCGTTCCGTAAAGGATTGATCCCATATATCCCTGGCGAGTAAGTCTATTGCCTTTAATTGCCCGGAAGAGGACAAGAACATCATGAATGATCGTATGAACAAAGAGGCACATCCTGCTCTTGAGAGCTTACTGGCAGGCTTGAGCCATGACCAGTTACAATCGCTCCTGTTGAAGCTGGCAGAGCTAGAGCCTTCTCTCATCTCGACCATTGAGAAGCAGATTGCGCTGCTGCGCACGTATTCGTCGCAGCCAATAACGCCCTCCCCGGCGGTTGCTCCAAAGCCAGCTATTGCTGTGGATACAAAGGCCATACGCCACCAGGTGCAAGCCAGTATCCATAGCCTGGATCGCATGCGTTCTTCCGAGGCATACCGGCATATCGGTGCAGTGGTCAACGAGATAGGACAACTTGTCGAGCAAGCCTGGGCATTGATTAAAGCGGACGATGGTCGCCGGGCGCTTGCGGTACTTGAGGCCATTACAGAAGAATACATGAGCGAGTGGGAGAACCTGGACGACTCGGACGGCGAGGTCAGCGGGTTTTTCAGTGACCTCGGAACGGTCTGGACGGAAGCGGTCTTGAGCGCCGACTTGACCCGCGAGGAGCGAGAGCAATGGGCTGACCAGTTCGCGGCATGGCAAGAGAAACTCGATGACTATGGCGTCGATGAAGCGTTTGACTTCCAGGAATACCTGTACCTGGCTGAGGCGGAAGGGCATACCGAAGAATATGTCACCATGCTGGTGCGCCTGGGGCGTGTCGAAGAAGCCATCTCTTATGGGCGACACTACCTGGCAACCGCTGATGAAGCGTTGGCTCTGGCAAAGGCACTCTATGAGCATGGCGAGTACGAGCAAAGCTTGCAGATAGCCGAACACGGGCTGAGTCTTGAGGGGCGCAAGGCATCCCTGGCAAAGTGGTTGCGCGATCAAGCACTGTCAATGGGAGAGAAGACACGCGCACTTACTGCGGCTGAAGCAGCCCTTCGCGATGAGATCAGCCTGGAGAATTACCTGAAGGTGGCCGAGATCGCCGGGGAACGATGGCCTGAGCGACGAACGGAACTCCTGGATCATGCTCGCCATACGCACTCGTCCTATCCCAAGGGGCAAATAGATGTGTTCTTACACGAGGGGCTGAGAACAACGCGAGAAACCCGAACTCATCGCCATCATTACACACATGCTGTGCCAGGAGCCGGACCTGGAATGGCTGCTGACGATATCGCTGCCAACTGCCTCGCCTGGTAAGGTATCGATTGACCCAGAGGTCTACCAGCAGCAGATAGTGGCAGCGATGTCAGTAAACGACAATCAACGGAAGCGCAAACGTGGTGAAGTTCAGCGAAGACTGACGGCCATCAAGATGATCGCCGATTTATTGTCGATATCTACGGCAAGTGGTACCATAAGGCATTCTATATTTGCGCCGAGTATCGCGTGGGAGGCCCCAATCCAGTAAAGCCAATTTGCACAGCAGTTCCATGGCAAGTTAAAGCATAAGCGCATGAGTGCTCTTTCGCACACGCATCACACAGGCACCCCTTGTCTTCATGAACGCATTGAGTACAGAAGCTGGTAGCCGGTTTGCCGCATACATCGCAAGAGATGAACGGAAGGGTGTTCCTGGCAAGAATCTGGATGCATCATCCAGTACATAGGTAAGCGGTGACAAAAGGTACGCGTTCCTTTTGAGGTCTGTCTCGCCATATGCTTCTCTTCCTCCTCTGCTTCAGCTCATTAATTGCCCATTACAGGATACGATATGAACCGCAAGAAGAAAAGCGC
>DATLSI010000318.1:0-2636 GCA_035534255.1 Ktedonobacteraceae bacterium
CACTGGCGCGGGAGTGCATGCGCATCCTACGACCCGGTGGCATCATTCGTTTTACCGAAGTCGAAGCGGGTTTCTCCAACATGCCAGCGTTCGAGCGCATCTTTGGCGTCCTATTTCGAGCTTTGCACCTGGCCGGGCAAAGCTTCTCACCCAATGGGCAGCACATCGGCCTCATACCCATGCTCAAGCGCATCATGCGCGACGCAGGCTACCAGGACATCCAGCACCTGGCCCACATGGTCGATTTCTCGGCAGGAACGCCCGGCAATCGCGGCTTCCACGATGATCTCGACGTCGGCTTCAAATTAGCTCAACCGTTCCTGACCAAAACAAAAGCCATCACACCTGAAGAGTTCGATGTGCTCTACCCCCAGGCCATGGACGAGATGCTCTCTGAGGAGTTTTGTGGCGTCTGGATGCTGCTTACCGCCTGGGGACGCAAACCATAGGGCTAGAACGTCCACACCCTCGCGTTGCTGAACACCGCCTCGGTCGGGTTGGTGCTATCATACACAGCAACACCAACTTCTCCCTGGCTATAAGTGTTGTCAGTGACGCTATCGATCAGCTGAAGATTTACATGGAGATAGATCTGAGAGCCATCCGCCACTACAGCAATAACATTAGTTTGATTCAGGCCATTATGAATTGCTGAGTTAGGACCTGACTTCAACGTACTATTACCGTTACTGCTATAGATGTCAAAAGCATATGACCCATCAATGCCGATACGGAAATAATAAAATGTGTGATTTGTATCATTCAAACGAAAGACGATCCCGGCATAATCCCCTTGAATGATTGTCATTTGTACTTCATATGCAAAATTGCTGAAGTTGGTAGTGGAGGCAGAGCAGTAGTGATTCGTCCCTGAAATTCTCGCTATCGCATGATAGGCTCCGTCTACGAAACCACAAGAGCCAGTAGTATCTCCTGATTCACCCCAAAAATAGCCCAGGCTATTATCACTCAGGGGATCGTTGAGTGCCAGTGTTCCGGTTCCGGTACCTGGAGCATAAGGATTCGTTATTCCAGCGTTGAGCAGGCTGTTTTTATGGATGAAGTTGAAATAGAAGACGCCCGAACTCCCCAGCACAATCAGCACAATTAGCCCGGCGATAAGCGCAACCTTGCCGCGAGGCACACGCAAACGGCGAAATCGCGTGCTGATTCTACGCGATGCAGGAATGTTTGCGACAGGAGGTTGCGCTTGCGCTCTATTGGGGTCAGATTGAACGGTGCTATTATCGTTATCGCTTTGCGCCGCCGGTGCAGCCGCGTCGGGCGCAATTGTGAACGTCAGCACCAGCGCGCCCATGTTGCCATTACTGGTCGTATCGCCCTGTCCCTCTAAACGCATTACCTGCCCGTCGGGTATACCGGAGGGTATTGGAACCATGATACGCCGCCCACCGGGAAGATTCAAGGTGCGTGTAGCTCCGGTCTGAGCCTCGGTTTTGCTGATGGCAATGGTGGCGCGAATATCCGCGTCGCTGGCGGTTGGCGCGTTGAGTGGTTGACTTAGACCTGATTGAGCGGAGCCATACAGAGGGTCGGTAATCTTTGGCAGTTCCGGCAGCGATAATGCTTGCTGGAAGGCATTGGCAAAGGCTGAGATGGATGCGAAACGCTCCTCCGGCTTTTTCGCCAGCGCTCGCAGAATAACCGTATCTATATCCTTTGGGATGCTGGCGTTGAGCGCGCCGGGCGGCTTTGGCTGCGTGCTGAAGTGCATGTACATGACCTGTTCCTGGCGACCTTGAAATGGGAGCGTGCCGGTGAGCAATTGGTAGGTCATGATCGCCAGGGCGTACTGGTCGGAGGCCGCGACCGGCTGGCCGCTCCATTGTTCGGGAGCCATGTAGGTGGGCGTGCCACGCGAAGACTGGCTCATACTGGCGCTGGCTGAGGTGAATTTGGCGACGCCAAAATCAGCAAGCAGCAGGTCGGGCAACGCCGGGTCGGTCTCGTTGTTGCGTATGAGAAAGTTGGAGGGTTTGACATCCTGGTGAATGATCTGGTGACGGTGTGAATAGGCCAGCGCGGCGGCAGCCTGCTTGATGAAATGCGCGACATCCTGTGGCGATAGCCCCTGCTTATCGCTACGCTGGCGCAGCCACGTCGAAAGCGACCCTTCGGCGCGATACGGCATGACCATATAGGTCAGCATGGTGGATTCCATATCATGCTCGCCATAATCGAACAGGGGCAGGATATAGGGGTGATCGAGCGTGGCAATGGCGCGCACCTCGCGCTGGAACAGGCGCGCCGCCTCTTTCGCCGTCTCGCTATTAGGATAGGGCGTTGCCTCCGCTCGCGTGACTTTGATCGCCACCTGGCGGTGAATATGCGTATCTTCCCCCAGATACACCTCGCCCATACCGCCGCTTCCAAGCAGACGGGTCAGGCGATAGCGTCCAAGTTGCATTCCCTCAAGCAACACGTCTCTATCCTCAATTCAAATAGTATTGATGAATGTTTTGAGCACAGCAATACTATATCATACTTTTTATGGATGCGGGTAGATCAGGCAATATTGTAGGGACGCATTGTAGGGACGCGATTAATCGCGTCCCTACAATGCGTCCCTACAATATTGCCTGATCTACCCGCATCCATAAAAAGTATGATATAGT
>DATLSI010000319.1:0-44983 GCA_035534255.1 Ktedonobacteraceae bacterium
AGTTGCGAATGAACATGCTAAAATTCTCGAACAACAGCCGTTGTGCTTCGTTTGCTATGGTATCAAATACCACCGATGACTTCCCCGAACCAGACACGCCGGTAAAAATGGTGATTTTGCGCTTGGGCAGCCTCAGCGAGATATCCTTGAGGTTGTTCTCGCGGGCGCCACGAATCTCGATATATTCTTGAACCATGCTGATGTATGTTCCCTTTCACATCGCGAGAATAATGCCAGCCGGATCTTTCAACCGGGTTCTCTCTGGATTCCGATGATGAAACGCCTTTGTTCTGGCGCCTTCACGTCTCCGCTTCTGGCTGTACAGAGGAACAGTATAGCACAGAAGGATTGGCAAAACTTCTTCTCTTTTGCTCTCGGGTGCGACTCACCTTTTCGTAAAGGACGTGAGTTCGGGAGAAGGTACACCGCGGGCCTAGCTGGAAGGCCAAGATCCACCGACGGTTTCTTGATCCCGAACTGACTCCATTTATGAAGCGGACGCGACCTTCCAGAGATAGCCGTCCGGGTCGCTGAAGTACCCGAAGTATCCCCACGGGGCGACGGCTGCTTCCTTCACGACGCCGCCACCAGCCGCCACAGCGTTGCCCATGACCTTGTCCACCGCTTCGCGAGACTGCACGATGAAGTGGAACGAGACACCCCGGAATCCAGATCCCTCAGAAGGGCCTACTTCTGCCCGTCGGAGAAATGTACAAGCGCTTTGGCCATGGGCGGCCCAAAAGGGGGAACCATTCACAGCGTGAGGCATCCTGAAGGTTTTTCGCTCATCATGTATCGGGGATGCTGGTGGATCTGTTTCGGCAGGCTGGACCGTTTTCTGGGCGTCCCGAACATGCAAACACAAGGACGCTCTGATCGATTTTTCCACGTTTCCCGGACCTCTCTCTTACGGTCGTTGTTCTGAAGAGGCATAGGTGGCAAGGCAATCGGCGCGACGCCTCGAATGATCCAGCTTCGCGCCGATGTGCCCGTCTCCAGTCGTCTGATTAGTTCTGACCTGCTCCCTGTCTGGTGGGAGCGTTGACGGTTGAAGCGGTTGGTCACAGCGATCATGGGAATAATGATCGCCAGAAGATCGCGGAGGCGACTAGGACTGAACCACCAGCCACCGGTTGCCATCGGGATCCTCAAGATTAAACCACTTGACGCCAGAGCCCGGGCCATACAGGTCATCCTTAACTTCGTTGACCTTGACGCCCTTTGCTTTGAGCTCGTTGTACGCCGCTTCAATATTTGAAGTCGAGAAATAGAGCGTCATCGTACCAGGTTTCATGTGTTCATGCATCGTCGACAGAGTCAGAGAGGCGCCTCCTCCTGGGAGCTCAAGAGAGACCCAGTGTCGATCGCCTTGTCCGTAGTCTTTGGTGACAGACCAGCCCAATTGCTCCGCGTAGAACGCTTTGGCCTTCGCCATATCTGTGACTGCCACCATCACCATCAGAAGTTTTTCATCAGCCATTGTCATAACCTACCTTTCACATGTCGTAAAACAGCGTGTTTTGTGTCCTTCTCGACTTCACCGCAGTCGGCTCTTTGAGCCAGACTCCAGTGGTGTTTTCGCGCGTCACTCCTCTGACGAACCATCGCGCAGAAATGTGACCGCTGGACGAAGGATGCGGGAGGACCATTCGCGGCCCGTGCTCACGCAACCAGAAAAGCTTTTGAGGGCAAAGCGCTTGTCAATTTCTCCAGCGGGCTGAAGCGGGCCATATCGATGAGCGCGCTCTCCTGGCCGCTTGATCCGCTTGGCTTATCCAGAACTCACGTTAAAACATCTGCTCTTCAAAACGTATTCAAACGTGTTGATTGCGGTGAACACTCCGCACACCGCATGGGATCGCCCATGTGTGGCCTGAGCCAGGCAAAGAACCAGGTATGGTGGTTCCTGTTTCTTGCGTTCTCACTCCTTGCGGAGCGAAGACAGTTCTTTCAACCAGTTCTTCTGCTGAGAACAGAGAACAGATTAGCACATCTGTTCTTCTCTGTCAAGCACCTTGCCAGGCAATTTTGCATACATTTGAATATGTTTTTCAAAACTGTTGTTTGCTCCTTCAAGTGTCCAAACTTCACCAGGATGCATTCACATCCAGGTAAAGACAGCACAAATTTCTTGACTTTTAGGTTTAATCTTGACGGGGCCGCCCATCCGGCACTTCAATGGGAGTTCGTTTCCCTGTCACATCGGCTGGATTTCCCTCGTCACTACAATGACGGAACGCAACGAAAGAATGTGACCGATGGACGAAGTTGAGTCTCGCTCGTCACTCCAATGAGAGAGTCAAGTGACCCCACGGATTGGTACTTCCTTGTCAGAAAACAAGTGACAACCCCACTACTTTTCGTATATGTCGTATATGATTCTGCTCTACAGAATTATATTCTATATTAGAGAATACTATCAATCAGCCTCTCGCGTGTCGTGAGCGGCGAGCGCGTCTTGAGCAGGAGTTGGGGTGAACAAAACCAGTGGTTGAGGGAATACTTGAGACAACCCCTTGACCTTGCCTCATTTAGAAGGTATACTTGTTTCAAGTTCATGAACATACTGCAATATATTGCACAGGCCGGTTGTTATCTCGAACTGCTCTCTGGTATCGATAAAACCTCGTATCGTCACAGTGACACACATTTTAGCGGCACTACCTGGAGGATACAGCATGAACAATGGACGCATTGCAGGAAAACGAGCGGTTATCACAGGCGCTGGTAACGGAATTGGGAGGGCGACTGCCATTAAATTCGCCAGTGAGGGCGCGAAGGTCGGTATTATCGACATCAATCGCGCGGCTGTCGATGAGGTAGTCTCACTCATACGCGCCGCTGGTGGCGAAGTTCTGCCACTCGTGGCTGATGTAACGAATGAAGGGCAGGTTGAGCAGGCCATCGGCATGGCTGTCGAAAGCTGGGGCGGGCTGGACATCGTTGTAGCAAATGCTGGCATCGAACTGGTGGGTGAAGACGCGCGCGCTCATGAACTCGACAAGGCGGTTTGGGATCGCACCCTCGCCGTCAATCTCACCGGTGTGTTCCTCGCGTGTAAGTATGGTATCCGCGCGCTGCTCGCCACAGGGGGCGGGAGCGTGATTTGTACCGCCTCTCCCACGGGGCTGTATGGCAGCGCAGCCGGATTTTCGGCCTACAGCGCCAGCAAAGCGGGTGTGTACGGGTTGACCCGTGTCATGGCGAATGATTACGCTCGCCTGGGTATCCGTATCAATGCGGTAATACCGGGTTTCACGAATACCCCCATGACAACCTATTTTATGCAGAATGACGAGGAACGCGAAGCTCTACTCCAATCGATTCCTCTGGGGCGTCCCGGCCAGCCGGAGGAAGTAGCCAACGTCATGGCTTTTCTTGCATCGGATGAAGCCTCGTATGTGACAGGCGCTGCCTGGGCCTCTGATGGTGGTATGACGGCCATTTAGGCTGAAGGGAGGCCGCAGTGGCAGATAGTAGTAGTACATCTCCTGCTGAAAAGCCTGTGGCTATCGTGAGCGGAGCAGGTTCGGGCATTGGCGCGGCTACCGCGGCTGTTTTGGCTGAACGAGGCATGATTGTCGTGCTGGTCGGGCGGCGCGAAACAAAGCTTGTCGAGACGGCAACTCTGATTGAGTCTGCCGGTGGTGAAACGATGATCGTACCGGCGGACCTGGCAGAGGCCAAAGCGCCGGGTGAGGTCGTGAATCAGGTGCTTGCCCGCTATGGTCGCCTTGATGTGCTAATCAATAACGCTGCCGGATTGGTCGCCAAACCATTCGACCAGTTCACGCTCGCGGAATTTGATGAACAGCTAGCCACTAATGTGCGCAGTGTCTTCTTTATGATTCAGGCCGCGCTTCCCGCGTTGCGCCGTTCTCCCGCGCCAGCTATCGTGAACGTGAGTTCGTCTGTCGGCTCCTGGGTCAGGGTGGATAACGCTCTCTACTCCCTGACCAAAGCAGCCGTGGAACACCTGACACGTTGCCTGGCCGCTGAACTGGCAAAAGACAATATTCGGGTCAATGCCATCGCTCCCGGCCCTGCTGCCACCTCTATTCTGGCGACCCTGGGTGACGATATCGGCCAGGTACACGAGGAGTTGCTTTCAACTGTGCCACTTGGGCGCATGGGCCAGCCGTCAGAGCTTGCCTGGTGGATCGCGCAACTGGTTGATTCCCACGCGGCATGGGTCACAGGCGCAATTCTGCCTATCGATGGTGGCCAGACGCTGGGTGTTGGACGCCGCCGATAGTAAACTTACACATCCTGGCCCTTGAATTGTGCGCGTCTTGATGGTATACTAGTTACAATTTCATGAACTTACTGCAATATATTGCAAACCCTGCTTGCTTGGGGAGTGTTATAGGATGGAAAAGGCCGACATTGACTTTTTGATAGACCTGGCAACACGCTTTTACGTGCTCGGCCAGACACAGGCTCGCATCGCGCGCGACCTGGATGTGGACCCCGCCACTGTCTCACGTCATCTGAAAAAAGCGCGTGACGAGGGCATCGTGCGCGTAGAAATTCGTCGCCCGCGCAGTCTCCATATCGATCTTGGACGTGAACTGGCAGAGTGCTATGGCATCAAACGCGCCGTTGTTGTCGCGAATGAGGACGGGGGCATCTCCGCCGTAGCCGCCGCCGCCGCCGATTATTTCAGTAGTATCTTAACGAACGGCGCGCGGCTGGGTCTTTCTTTTGGCAGAATGCTTTCCGCGATGGTGCCTCTGCTGCCTGCCGGTATCGTCTCAGAGTTGGACATCTCGATGCTGCTGGGCGGTTTTGGGCGCGCCATGCCTGGTATCCAGGGTCACGAGTTAGCCAGGCACATCACATCCCTCTATCAGCATAGTCGCATTCACTATTTGCAGGCTCCCCTTCTGGTAGATTCTCCTGATATTCGGCAGGCCATGATGCGCGATGGTTCTATTCGGGCGGCGCTTGAGGCGGCTGCGAACACCGAGATGGCGCTGGTCGGTATCGGCAATCTTGCTGATACCGCACCTCTGATTCGGTACGGTCACTTGAGTGTCGAAGATCAGAAACGCCTCCTGCAGTCAGGTGCAGTTGGCGATGTGAGCGCGCGCTTTTTCAACATTCATGGGGAACCGGTATCGGTGCTGGATGATCGATTAATTGCCATAGATCGCGAAAACCTCGCGCGTATTCCTACAGTAATCGCCGTTGCGGCAGGCCCCGAAAAATACGCGGCTATCCAGGGCGCGTTGAGAACAGGCTATGTCAATGTTCTCATTACCGACGAATCAACGGCGCAGGAACTCGTGCGGGCAGCGCATAAAAAGTCCGACTGGGCTGAATCGAAAGGAGGGAAAGCGGTGTAAGCACCACGCCTGTAAGACGGCCTGGTGAATTAGAAGCTTTGGACTGGACAGTATCCCAGGACTCACTGGGTAGTTGTTGCAATTACATGCATGAAAGGGAATGCATATGTCCACGAAAGATGTCTCCTCCACTTATGATGATGGTAATGTCCACCCGTCATCCTCTCATACTGGACATACCGTCGCTGCTACAGAATTGAAGGCCGGCGCGCTGCACCTGCCCGAAGTACTGATGCAGAGCGTCACGTGTATCGCGCCGGCAATCGCCGCATTGTTCTTTACTCCTGCTGTCGTGGGTTTCGCTGGTATCACTTCTCCGCTAGCCTACCCAATCGCATTTGTGATCACCCTCCTGCTAGGCATCGTGCTGGTGCAGTTTACTAAAAAGATACCTGCCGCCGGGGGATACTACACGTATATCAGCCGCAGCCTGCACCCGCGTGCCGGTTGGTTAGTTGCCTGGTTGTTTATCCTGTATGCGCCCACAGTGGGTGGAATTGTCTCGTTATACATGGGCAATATCTTGCTCCAGGAGTTCCAGTCAAACTGGGGACTGAACTGGACCTGGTTCCCATGGGTGTTTATGATCGTCATTGTGGTGGGTGTAGCCTTAATTCAATATCGAGGAGTGTCTATTTCAGGAAGAGCGCTGCTCATCCTGGGACTTGTTGAAATGGGTCTGGTGATGCTCCTGGCGATCTGGTCCATCGCTAACCCTGGCTCGGGAGGGATAAACTTCATCTCCTACAATCCGGGCAATATCACTAACTTTGGCGGTTTTGCGCTAGCTATCGTTTTCTCCTTGCAGGCATTCACGGGTTGGGATGGAGCCGCTCCACTGGGTGAGGAGACTGAAGACCCCACCAGAAATATCTCACGCGCTGTGATTGGTTCGATCATTTTGCTAGGTGTCTTCTTGATCTTTGTCACCTGGGCCATCATCATTGGCTGGGGAACCAACAACATTAGCTCCTTGCCAGGTTCGTCTGAGCTCCCCGCAATTGTGGTTTCCAAGCGTGTCTGGGGTCCCGTCTGGTGGTTGATCCTCTTTGCTCTCCTCAATTCCACAATCGCGGTGGTGATGGCGTGCAGCAACATGGGATCGCGCATGTGGTTTGCTATGGCACGCTCAGGCTCGCTGCCTAAAGTGCTCACCAAAGTACATCCAGTCTACAAGTCACCCGTCAACACCATCATCCTGCAATTAGTTGTAAACCTCGTCACTGGCCTGGGCTTACTCTGGTGGCTAGGGGCGGTCAACGGGTACTTCTACGAAAGTTTTGCACTGGCGTTAGCAGTGATTATCGTGTATGCCATGGGCAACGTTGGCGTATTCGTCCTCTACTTACGTCAGTACAGGAGCGAGTTTAACATCTTCTATCACGCCATCTTCCCTTTTATTTCGCTGGTCGCGCTGGGCTGGCTGGGCTACGAGCTGTTCAACCCATTCCCAACTGCTCCCATTGTCTATGGCTTGCCAACTGTGGGTATCTGGCTCCTCATCGGGATTCTCATCATGGTTGTCATGGCTGTGAGAGGTAAGGAAGAATGGATTACGAAGGCTGGTCAAAGCGCATTTGTCATTCCTGAAGAGGCTGCCGAAAAGCCCGCCTGATAGTTGTCTTTTCACCGATGAGAAGGAGAGTTTGACGCATGGCACATGATATGGGATCCTTCAAAGGTATCGCAATCACTCAGATCGGGGTCGTTGTGCGCGACGTGAAAAAGATGGTAGAAGTCTACCACAAAACGTTGGGATGGGGTCCCTGGAATATTTACGTCGCCGAGCCGCCACTGCTGCACAGCACCATGCTGCGTGGCAAGCCCACAGAATTTACCTTCATGAACGCTGAAACGCATGTCGGCCCTGTTGACTTCGAGTTTATACAGCCGCTTGAAGGGCCAAGTATCTACAAGGAGTTCCTGGAACAACACGGAGAAGGCGTCCATCACATCGCTTGCATGGGAACTGGCGCGAACTACGAGGAAAACCTGGAGAATTTTGAAAAGATGGGCTTGAAAACGCTGATGAGTGGCGCGATTGGAGACACCATTAAATTCTACTATCTTGAGTCTGAACCAATGCTCAAGATAGTCCTGGAATCGGGCAGCGGCCACATGATTTCCATCAAGCCTCATATGACCTATCCGTAAACATCCAGGACCGGGGCTTTATGCTCAATACATTTCACATAAGCGTCCCCGTCGTGCGTAGGGACAGGGATGTGGGGTGGTGTGGACGCGGGGGCCTTGCGCCTGTCCCCATCCCCGTCCCGATTGATGGGGAATGAGGAATGATGCGCGAGACGGCGGGGACGCGGGCGTCCCACCTATTACGGAAAAGGAGACAGAAATATGGACAGCACAGAATTTGTCGGGAAGGCTGTCATAGTCACAGGCGCGGCGCAGGGGATTGGTCGCACTATCGCCGAGCAGTTTCATCAACGAGGGGCGCGCGTGCTGATATTCGACCTGGATGCTGACCTGGCTGAACAGACGGCACAACAACTGGCGCGAGGGAGCGACACGATTGTATCTCTCGGTGGCGATGTGAGCCGCCGCGCAGACGTAAAGCGCGCAGTTCAGACCTGTCTTGAGCGTTTTGGCCGGCTTGATATCATGATCGCTCATGCCGGCATTGCAGATGCCACACCGTTGTTGGAAATCGATGATGCCGCCTGGCAGCGTATTATGGATGTGAACCTCACCGGCGTCTTCCTCTGCACACAAGAAGCGGGGCGCGTCATGGCAAGCTCAGGTGGTGGTGCAGTCGTCGTAACCGCTTCTACCAATGCCTTCTGGGTCGAATCGAACCTTGCTCACTATAATACTTCTAAAGGGGGCGTGGTTGCCTTCGTTCGCTCGGCGGCGATAGACCTTGCCCGCTACGGCATTCGCGTGAATGCCGTAGCGCCTGGCGTCGTGCTGACGCGCATCGCGGCATGGGTCACAGAAGACCCGGCGCTGGCAGCAGACTATTTGAAACACATCCCGCTCAATCGTTTTGCTGAAACCATAGATGTAGCGAAGGCTGTGCTCTTCCTGGCATCCGGCGATTCCTCGTACATCACAGGGCAAACCCTTGTGCTGGATGGAGGGCAAACGCTGGGCATTCAGGTGGATGCTCCCGACGTTCCCATTCCCGGCTTGGAGCATGGCCATTCGTAGGCGAAGCTAGGAGTATCCAATGCATGCATTAACAGAGTATCAACTATGGTACGGTGTAGATAGGCCACCTGCTGAGACCCATGAACTAAAAGCCGGGCCGGTGACTGCGTTGCTGGACGGTATCGACCTGCGCTATGTGCGACTGGGGTCATTAGAAATGGTGCGTCGTGTGTATGTGGCCGCGCGCGATCAGAACTGGAACACGATTCCAGGTTCATACCGCGTTACCAGCATTGAGCAGGGGCCAGAAAGCTTCGAGGTTGAGTTCGAGGTCAATCACCAGTCTCACGATCTCGACTTTGCCTGGCGTGGCCGCATCGTTGGGTCTGCCAGTGGGCAGATCCGCTATGAGATGGACGGGGTTGCGCAATCGGATTTTCGCTATAACCGCGTCGGGCTGTGTATCCTGCACCCATACCGGGAATGCGCGGGACGCCCCTATAGCGCGCAAACGCCGGCAGGTCAGGTGAGCGGTCACTTGCCGGAAGAGATCGGCCCGCAGCGTTTTGAGGCAGGCTATTATGTTCCACTCTTCCCGGCTTTTAGCCACTTGACCGTCAATCTGACCGGCGATGTTAAGGTGCAACTTGATTTCGAGGGAGACCTCTTCGAAATGGAGGATCAGCGCAACTGGACTGATGCCTCTTTCAAAACGTACTGCACGCCTCTATCGCGCGGCTTTCCGCACCAGGCACACAAAGGGCAGCATATCGGGCAGAGTTTCACCGTGGCCGTGGAGAGTTCGCCGACTGCCCTTGCAGAAGGAACTTCTCAGCCTACGCGACTTACACTCGGTCAAAGCATCGCTCGTTCACTCCCTCTCATTGGTTTTACTATGCCCGGCGATGGGGTGCCATTGACGCCAGCCGAAATCGAACGCCTGCGATTGCTAAGACCAGACCATCTGCGCCTTGATATTCATCTTAAAGCCGATTACACCCCGGCTCTGCAACAGGCCGCGCAAACCGCTCGCGTGCTCGGTTGCGCGCTGGAAGTGGCTATTTTCCTGACAGAAGATATGCCAGATCAACTGGAAAAACTGGCTTTGCTGCTTGCAAGGGTGGGGAGCGTCGCGCGTTTTCTGGTGTTCCAGGAAGGAGCGCAAACTGCTCACCCCTCAGAGACAACATCACCAGCATTGATAGAACTGGCGCGCCGGCATCTCTCGCGCGTGGCTCCCGGAGCCGCATTCGTGGGTGGAACCGACATGTTTTTCTGTGAATTTAACCGCACGCGCCCGCAGGCGGAAAGCATGGATGGTGTTTCTTATTCGATTATACCCCAGGCGCATGCCTTCGATGAACGCTCTTTGATCGAGACAGTAGAGGCGCAGGCAGAAACGGTGCAGAGCGCGCGCGTCTTTTCCGGCGATCGGCCCATCATCGTTAGCCCGGTCACGTTAAAACGCCGCTTCAATGCGCATGCTACTGTGGCCGAGACGCAACCGGCGACCGGGCAATTGCCGGACGCGGTTGACCCGCGCCAGATGTCGCTATTTGGCGCTGTCTGGACGGCTGGCAGTCTCAAGTACCTGGCGGAAAGTGGAGCAGCCTCGTTGACCTACTACGAAACGACGGGTTGGCAGGGGTTGATGGAGCGCAGCGGGTCGCCACTCCCTGACCGTTTCCCATCAGCGCCGGGTATGATCTTTCCCCTCTATCATGTCTTCGCAGACATTGCGGAGTGGAAAGGCGGCTCTATCATAGCCTGCGCATCGAACCGGCCACTTACTAGCGCGGCGCTTGCCGTTGAACATGAGGGAAAGCTTCATCTCCTTGTCATGAATTTTACTGGGACACAACAGCGCGTGGTCGTCGGTCCTTTAGCAAACGGACAGGCCGCCCTGCGCCGCCTTGACGCGCAGACCGCGCTCGACGCTATGTTCGATTCTGAGAGTTTCCGCCGCACGAGGGAGCTTGTAATGGTGCAGGACAATGAACTTGTCCTGAATATGTCTCCCTATGCGACTGTGCGTATTGAAGTAGGACAGTGATGTCACTCCAAATTTGAGGAGGAATCTGATACCGTGAAAATCCTGGCAGTTGGCGACTCATTTGTACCGGTGCGATTATTCGAAACAGGGTTAGCGAGCCTGACGGCTGACCACCAGCTTCGTTTTCTCCATCTCGATATGGATGCGCCTTTCATTCCAACGTCCCCATCTGAACGCGCCATCCGCGAATATGCTGGCAATCCGCAGCAACTGGTGGACGCGCTGGATGGTGCCGAAGTGTTACTTGTACATGGAGCGCCGATTACTGACACGGTGCTGAATGCTTCCTCGCATCTGCGCATCGTAGGCATTGCCAGGGGAGGGCCGGTGAATGTCGATCTCGCAGCCGCCGGTGATAGAGGTATTTCGGTAATCACAGCCCCGGCGCGCAACGCGGACGCGGTGGCAGACCTTACGCTGGCGTTTATGGTGATGCTGGCCCGCAATATGGCGAACAGCATCAAGTTTGTGGCAGATGGAGGAAGGGTTGGTGATTCAGCCTTCGAGGGTGCGCAATTTTTTGGGCATGAACTGGGTGGACATGTGCTGGGCCTCGTGGGTTATGGGAATGTAGGGATGCGTGTCGCAAGGAGAGCCGCGGCTTTCGGCATGTCGATTCGAGTGTATGATCCCTATGTAGATGCAGAGCAGCTTGAAGACCCTGCTGTGAGGATCACCCATCTCAACGAACTACTGGCTCAGGCGGATTTTGTTTCACTGCATGCGCGCGTCACACAGGAGACGATAAACTTTTTTAACGCGCAAAAGTTTGATGTAATGAAGCCTGGCGCATTTTTCATCAATACCGCGCGCGAGAGCCTGGTTGATGAAGATGCTCTCTACCAGGCCTTGATTTCTCAGCGATTGGGGGGCGCAGCCCTTGACGTACTTAAGCCCTGGCCGGCGGGAATAGCCAATCCACTCGCCTCCCTCCCCAACGTGATCATTACCCCACATATTGGGGGCGCGACCTATGAAGCAGCCTTGCGTGGTGTGGAAATCCTCGCCGAGCAGATCAAATGTTACGCGGTCGGACAACCCATGCGCTATATCGTGCATCAACACAAAACAGGGAGTTCAAAATGAGCGAAAGCGGACAATATTTGTTAGCCATTGATGCAGGCACTGGAAGTTGTCGCGCCGTGCTCTTTGATACGAGCGGCAGACAGGTGGCGATGGCCCAGCATGAATGGTCACATCTCCCTGAAGCGGCCTATCCTGGCTCCCAGGTTTTTGAGACACGCGCCAACTGGCAACACATTTGCGCGTGCATCCGCCAGTGCATCCGCCAGATGCTGGCGACCTCTGGCGTTGAGCCTACCGACATCGCAGGAGTGAGCAGCACGAGCATGCGCGAAGGCATTGTGCTCTTCGATAAGCAGGGACAGGAAATCTGGGCATGTCCCAACGTTGACTCCAGAGCCGGAGAAGAAGCCGCGGAGCTGGTGAACCGCAAGCTGGCCGAGAAAATTTATTTCACCGGTGGTGATTGGGTAGCCATCACGACGCCTCCACGCCTTTTGTGGCTGCAAAAGCACGAGCCGCAGATATTCGCGCGCATTGCCCACCTGACCATGCTCAGCGACTGGATTCTCTTCAAACTCTGCGGTGAATATGTTACCGACCCGTCGGCAGGGTCAAGTTCAGGCATGTTCGATCTGGCCCGCAGCGAGTGGTCGCAAGAAATTGTACAGATGTGCGGCTTGAATACAGATGTGTTGCCACCTGTGCGCGCATCCGGTACCATGATTGGCCGTGTGCATAGGCAGGCCGCCGCCGAGACAGGGTTAGCTGAGGGTACGCCTGTTGTCGTCGGTGGGGCTGACACGCAGCTTGGACTGGTGGGTATCGGCCAGGTCGAGCCGGGACAGTTTACCATCGTGGGTGGCACCTTCTGGCAGCACACCGTGGGAGTTGAGCAGCCGTTGATTGACCCGCAGAGCCGCCTGAGAACGCTCTGCCACGCCATCCCCGGCCAGTGGATGCTCGAAGGCATAGGGTTTTATAGCGGCTTGACCATGCGCTGGTTCCGCGATGCATTCTGCGATCTAGAATTGGAGCAGTCCCGGCGTTCTGGGCAGGACCCTTACGCGCTTATGGAACAGCTTGCGCTGCAAGTGCCACCCGGTTCCAACGGCGTGATCGGCATCTTCTCCAATATCATGAATGCCCGGCGCTGGATACATGCTTCACCTGGCCTGTTGCAGTTCAATATCGAAAACCCCTCTAGCTCCGGCAGAAAAGAGTCTATCCGGGCCATCGAGGAGAGCGCGGCCTACGTATGCTATGGCCATATGAAGATCATCGAGGAGCTTACCAACAGTACTTTTCACGACATCGTGTTCACTGGAGGCGCTTCAAAGGGCGTGCTCTGGCCGCAAGTACTGGCGCATATGCTCAACTGCCGCGTCAGAGTTCCAGTCGTCAAGGAATCTACCGCGCTCGGTGCAGCCCTGTATGCGGGTCTGGGGGCGGGTATTTTCGATGACTTACGCAGTGTGAGTAAACAAATTGTGCGCTTTGAAAAGACTTATGAACCCGATCCTGCCATACATCGTGTCTACCGGGAACTCTATGAGCAGTGGTTACTCGTCTACCAGCGATCATTGAGTATGGTCGAGGAGGGGCTGGTGCGACCGCTCTGGCGCGCAGCCGGGACCTGACCTGTACTACCGTTTATCCCCGTCCCTACCGGGGTTTGTTACATTGGTGCATATGGCGCGATCCTTACGGTCGCACTTACCCAGGCTTAGGCTTACACAGGAGGAAACCATGACACAGGAAATCAATTTGGGAGAGTATCGATCAGCAATTGGGCGGGCGCGCTATGACCTTATCACACCCGCGCTGATTCTTGATCTTGATCTGGCCAGGAGCAATATTCGCACAATGGCCGAGTATATGAGTACAGTTTCGGCCAGGTTGCGGCCACACATCAAGGTACACAAAAGTCCTGAACTGGCTCGCATGCAAATGGAGGCCGGGCAATGTGTAGGTATGACCACTGCCACCGTCTGGGAGGCAGTAGTCATGGTGCGCGGCGGTATCGACGACGTACTGGTTGCCAATGCTGTAGTCGGCCCTGCAAAGACGCGCGTAATCGCCGAGCTTGCTCGTGAAGCTCATATCATCGTTGCCATCGATGACGCGGGGAATGCCGAAGAACTCTCTAATGCGGCCATCAAAGCCGGGAGTGTGCTGGGCGCGCTCATCGACCTGGATGTAGGCATGGCACGCTGCGGCGCGCGCTCAAAGGAAGAAGCGCTGCGCCTGGCACAGCATATTTCGACACTGCGCGGCCTGCGCCTTGAAGGAATGATGGGGTACGAAGGCCATTGCATGCTTGAACCTGATGCCGACCTGCGAGTAATTAAGGCACATGCCGCTATGGATAAACTCGCGGACGCGGTAGATTTTCTCGCGCAGCACGGCTTTGAATCGCAAATCATTTCAGGTGGTGGCACCGGTACCTATAACATCAGTGGGGCGCATCCGCGTTTGACCGAGCTACAGGCAGGATCATACGTCGTAATGGACGCGTTTCACGGGCAGCTCATCCCCGGCTTCTCTGTCGCTTTGACCGTGTTGGGAACTGTCATCAGCCGCCACGGCAGCCGTGTCATCCTTGATACGGGGCGTAAAACTGTCGGGAGCGAACTTGGCCTGCCACAACTCAAAGATGTGAACGCCACAACCGCGGGAATCGCTGAAGAACATTTGCTGGTTGACGTAGACCCGGCCAGTCGGCTGGCAGTAGGAGATAAGGTTGAAGTCGTCACCGGCTATGGTCCGACAACGGTCAACTTACACGATGTCTATTATGTGGTAGAAAATGATGTCGTTACCGATATCTGGCCTGTCTATGCGCGTGGCGCGGGTCTGGGAGCATATCATGCATAGAGCAGCATAAATGGGATAACTGAAGACCCTGCCCCCCGCCCCGCTTATCCGCATAATTCCACGTCTCATCAGCGAGTGGCAGGGTGAATCAGAATGTTGTTCCTCGCCTCGGTTGACTTTCAACACCCGCCTGACTACCATGCTGCTCAATAATTGACCGGGTGATGTAGAATCCCAGTCCCAGTCCGCCTTCTGGAAATGCGCCGCTACAACACATTTTTCCTGCTACCCGCTTCCTGTAACGCAAAACGCTTGCTGAACGTATTACAAAATATGTAGTATATATTTCGTTATACACCGAAATGGAGGAGGTTGCCGTGACAAGTGATACACCCGCAGCCGGTGTGGACAAAGAGAGCAAGATACAAACCATCCTCATCGTCGAGGATGACGATGCTATCGGTGACTTTCTTACGCGATTTCTGGAACAGGAAACTTCCTGTAAAGTAATCTATGTGACTGATGCAACCCAGGCCTTAGAAGTAGTCGCTTCAATTAAGCCGAACTTATTTATTCTTGATTACCGGCTCCCTGGTATTAACGGCCTGGAACTTTATGATCGCCTGCACGCCATGAAGGAGCTGGAAACAGTTCCTGCTCTTATGATAAGTGCAAATTCACCCGGCCAGAAAGCAGTCAAAGAACGCCAGATCACGTTCATTCCGAAGCCATTTGAACTGGACCTTCTTATCAAGAGTATAGAGAAGATATTTGCTCAGCAGGAGGATTGAAACGCGCAGTTCATTACTATCACAACATATCTCCCTCAGAACTTCAGGGAAAGCAGCCGGATAGTGAGCAATAGAAGATAGACGAGCGCGCCCTGCATGCAAAAGTAGCATACAGGGCGCGCTCGTCTATCTTCCCTTTTTATACGGCTTCCTCAAGGAGAGTGCGACCGGTAAACTGGCTGTTGTACAGGTCGGCATAGAAGCCATGCTTCGCGAGCAACTCCTCGTGTGTACCTTTTTCAACGATAGTGCCGTGGTTCATGACCAGGATGATGTCCGCGTCCCGAATAGTGGAGAGCCGGTGAGCAATCACAAAGTTCGTCCTGCCCTTCATCAGTTCGCTCATCGCTTTCTGAATCTGTATCTCGGTTCTGGTATCGACGCTGCTGGTCGCTTCGTCGAGAATCAGGATCTCCGGGTCGGCCAGGAAGGCACGCGCGATGGTCAGGAGCTGTTTTTGTCCCGCCGAGATGTTGGAGGCCTCCTCGTTCAGAACGGTGTTGTAGCCCTCCGGCAGCGTCCGAATAAAGTGGTCAGCGTTGGCAGCCCTGGCTGCGCGGATGATCTCCTCTTCCGTGGCATCATCACGGCCATAGGCGATGTTCGCGCGGATGGTACCATTAAAGAGCCAGGTATCCTGGAGCACCATGCCGAAGGTGCGGCGCAGCGCCCCGCGCTTGATCTGCGTGATATCCACGCCATCCACCAGGATTTTGCCGCTGTTGACTTCATAGAAGCGCATCAGCAGGTTGACCAGGGTCGTTTTGCCAGCTCCGGTGGGGCCGACAATGGCGATCATCTGTCCCGGCTGCACATCAATATTCATATCCTCCATCAGTATGTTGTCTTCTTTATAGCCGAACCTGACGTGCTCGAACTGCACCGCGCCCTGCGGGGACTCAATGACTGTCGCGTCTACAACCTCTGATACCTCCTCCTGCTCATCGAGCAGTTCAAAGATACGCTCAGCCGAAGCCATCGTCGATTGAATGACGTTGACGAAATTCGCAAGCTGGGTGATCGGCTGCGTAAATTGCTGGGCATATTGGATGAATGCCTGCACATCTCCAATGAGAATAGCCCCATTCGTTACCATGATGCCGCCGACCACAGCCACGAAAACATAACCGAGGTTGCCAACAGAGCGCATAAGTGGCATAATCATGCCCGACATGAACTGCGCCCGCCATCCGGCGTCGTAGAGGTTTTCGTTTAACTCCGCGAATCTGTCGATGGACTCGTTCTCATGTCCGAAGGCTTTGACGATCTTGTGGCCTGTATACATCTCCTCGACATGGCCGTTGAGGTGTCCAAGCGACCTTTGCTGATTCCTGAAGTAGGTTTGCGAGCGTTTCGCGATCCCCATTGTGACAAGCAGACTGAGCGGCAAGGTAAGTACTACTACCAGGCTCAGAATCGGGCTGATGATCAACATCATCACGATTACGCCAAGCAGCGTGACAGCAGAAGTAATTAGCTGAGTGATGCTCTGCTGCAACGTGGTACTGATATTATCCATGTCGTTGACGATGCGACTGAGGATTTCTCCATGCGTGCGCGAGTCAAAAAACTTCAAAGGCAAGCGCGACAGTTTCCCATCAACTTCTTTACGCAGCCTGTACACCGTGCCCTGTGCCACGCCCGCCATCACGTATTGTTGGACATATATGAAGATGGAGCTGATGATATACAATCCGAGCAGGATCAGCAAGACTGTCGCAATATAGTTGAAATCGATTTTCGCGCCTGGTATGCCCCGGAATTTCAACAGCAGTCCCTCGTAGAGTTTGGTGGTTGCTAACCCCAGGATCTTCGGGCCGACTATGTTGAATACCGTGCCGATGATTGACGCGCCGAGCACGATCATCAAGCGATACTTCTGCGGCATGAAGTAGCTGAGCAGTCGCCCTGCCGTCCTCTTGAAGTCCTTCGGCTTTTCGACCGGCCTGCCCATAGCTCCCCATCCGCCCCTGCCCATCGGCCCGGCCTGCATACCGCCCTGGCCGCCGGGTTGTCGTTCTTTACGCTCTTCACTCATGCGATTTCCTCCGCTATTTCTTCCATCGACAGTTGTGATGTCACAATTTCACGATAGACCTCACAACTCCTCATCAATTTTCGATGGGTGCCAATACCTACCACGCGCCCCTCATCTAAGACGATAATCTGATCCGCGTCCATGACGGTACTGACCCTCTGGGCCACGATGAGCACGGTAGAATCCAGTGTTTCTTTTTTCAGGGCTGCTCGCAGCATGGCGTCAGTTTTAAAGTCCAGCGCCGAGAACGTGTCGTCGAATACATAAATCTCGGGCTTTCTCACCAGGGCGCGCGCGATCGAGAGGCGCTGCTTCTGGCCACCCGAAATGTTCGTGCCGCCCTGCGAAATCGCAGAATCAAGGCCATCTTGCATCTGCGTGATAAACTCCGTGGCCTGCGCGACATCGGCAGCATGCCTTATCTCATCTTCCGAAGCATTTTCCTTGCCATAACGGATATTCTCGGCAATTGTGCCTGAGAAGAGCACGGCCTTTTGCGGCACAAACCCGATTTTCGCGCGCAGGTCCTGCTGCGCTATTTCGCGGATATCGACGCCGTCCACCAGAATAGAGCCGCTGTCGATATCGTAAAAGCGCGGGATCAGGCTGACCAGCGTCGATTTGCCCGCGCCGGTTCCTCCGATGATCGCCGAGACCTGGCCGGGCCTGGCGCTGAAGGATATGTTGTTGAGGGCAGGCTCTTCCGCGCCCGGATAGCTGAAGGTGACATCCTGGAATTCGACATATCCCTGCTTTGCATCGGCAAGTTTTACCTGTTCGGCATCTTTGATCTCAGGCTCCATCTCCAGCACTTCGTTGATGCGATCCGCGGAGGCGGCGGCGCGTGGGAGCATGACAAACATCATCGAGACCATCAGCAAACCGAAGAGAATCTGCATGGCATATTGCAGGAATGCGAAGAGCGCGCCAACCTGCATATCTCCATTGCTAATGCGAATACTCCCAAACCAGAGGATAGCGATGCTTGTGACGTTCAGGACCAGCATCATAATAGGCATGAGCGAGGCGATGATTCTGTTGACTCGAATCGCCACATCGGTCAGATCGAGATTGGCCTCGTCAAAGCGCCGCTCCTCGTTCTTCATACGGTCGAACGCGCGGATGACGCGCACGCCGGTCAGGCCCTCATCCAGAATAAGATTGAGTTTATCGAGTTTCACTTGCATGACGCGGAAAAGCGGGATAGCTTTGCTCATGAGCACGACAATAGCGGCTACCAGTATCGGAATAGTGACCACCAGCACCAGGGAGAGCGGGGCATCCTGGGCAACAGCCAGAATAATGCCACCTATCATCATCATGGGCGCGGTAATCATGATGCCCAGGATAAGTATCCAGACCTGCTGCACCTGCGTCGTGTCGTTGGTTGTGCGCGTAATCAGCGAAGCCGTGCTCATCTTGTCGAACTCGTGCAGCGAAAAATGCTCCACGTGGGTGAAAATTTGAGCGCGGATGATTTTGCCAAAGCCGGTCGCGACCCTGGCCGCAAAGAAACTGCCGATGATGGCACAGATGACGCCCCCGATGGTCACCAGCAACATCAATCCGCCGGTTCTCCAGATGTATCCGGTGTCTTCCTTCACAATCCCATAGTCCACGATGTTGGCCATCAATGTAGGCAGATACAGGTTAGCCATGGATTGCGCAAAAGCCAACACCAGGACAAGCACGAGCGTCATTCGATACGGACTCATAAACCGCAGCAATTTAATCATGCTTCTTTTTCTCCATTCCAATAGGTGTCATTCATACTGCTAGCCTTCTCGTTGTAGTAACGCGACACCTTCAATAACAGGTCGGCAAGCTGCTCGCTCTGTTCCTCTCCCAGGTAATCGATCAATCCATGCAGGGAGGCATGAAAAGCGTCCATAGCCCGCTGAGTGACCATTTCACCTTTCTTAGTCAGGGTAATACCTACCGCCCTCCGGTCGGTTGAATCGTTGTGCCGTTCGATCAATCCGTTGGTTTCCAGACCTTTTAGCAACTGAGTAACGGTCGGAGAAGTCACCTGGAGTAGTTTACTGATCTCCGACACCTTTATTACCGGAGTGTCGGAACTTATGCCTTTCTTTATGCAGAAGAGGACCCTGATTTCGCTCGGTTTACAACCCGCAATGGAATGCTCGTGCCATTCGGCCCGGTGAAATTGCATAAAGGCCCGCAGAAGATTCTGAGCGGTTGTATCGAGGCCAGTAATCACTTGCATACCTCCTTCATAATATATAGCCAGGTAATTACATTGGCATATAATTTAGTTAGTAACCTAATTGTAAGGCGGCATTATGGATGTGTCAAGTGTGTTAGTTTTGATGCTTTGTGGCGGGAGATACCTCTACAAGCCACGGTACGAGGAGATTGACGCAGTTAACAGACGGGTGCTGAAGGAATTGCAGCGAGATTCTCGCTTGACCACGTCTGAACTGGGTCACCGCGTTGGAATGTCATCACAGCTGTGAAGGAGAGCTTCGCTTTACGCTGAATATGTATTGTAAGCAGTCCCTGCTTACAATCGACAATCACGCGCCGCTCACCAACCACGCGGCAAGCCAGGCAAGAACTGCTGGCGGCAATTGAAGTCTATTGCAACGGCGGTTCCCTTAATCGTCTCCGCCAGGACGATGAAGCGCGTATGGAATGGCTGGCGGAGGCGGTTAATCCAAATCGGAAGGCATCAGAAGATGCGAACGGCGACTTCGGCTGGTGCGTCGAGCAGCTTCACCAGATCGTCGTCTAGTCTCACCAGGGTGAGCGAACACCCCGCCATATCAAGGGAGGTGCAGTAGTTGCCGACGTAGTTGCGCTGGACCTTGATGCCACGCGCTTCGAGCTGCTGGTGCGCTCGCCCGTAGAGAAGGTACAGCTCTGAGATGGGGGTACCGCCCAGTCCATTGATCATGAGCGCCACGTTGTCGCCCTGCTTGAAGGGGAGATCCGAAGCGACAGCTTCAAGCAGTTCGTCGATGATTGCATTCGCGCTCGCCAATTTTTCGCGGCGGCGGCCCGGCTCTCCATGAATGCCAACACCCATCTCCATTTCGTCTTCCCCCAGCGCGAACAGCGGCGAACCCTTGGCGGGTGGCGTGCATGAGGTGAGGGCCATACCCATCGATCGCGTCACCGAGTTCACCCGCTTGGCCAGGTCAACCAGGTGATCCAGGTCAGCCCCTTGTTCGGAAGCGGCTCCCACCGCCTTAATGACGAAAAAGTTGCCAGCAACACCACGCCGACCAACCGTCCAGGTAGAGTCCTTCACCGAAACGTCGTCATCGACGATCACCGTCTCGATGCGAATCCCCTCAGCCTCCGCCATCTCCTTCCCCATCTCAAAGGCCATGCGATCACCAGTATAGTTATTGACGATGTGCAGCACTCCCTTTGGCGAGGCTAACAGTTTGGTCGTCTCAAGCACATAGTCCATGGGAGGCGCCGCGAACACATCACCGGGGCAGGCCGCATCCAGCATCCCTCGCCCGACAATCATCACATGGGCCGGCTCGTGACCCGAACCCGATCCCTGGACAATCGAGACTTTATTGTCGTTGGGGGCATCGGTTCGCATAATGAGGTTGTACTCTGGCACATACTTGAGGGTCGTGGGATTGGCAAGCGCGATTCCTTTGAGCATCTCTGGCACAAACTGCTTCGGGTCATTGACGAACTTCTTCATGATCTGTTCCTTTCGTTTCGTTAGCACACTTCGTTGTAAGTGGATCCTTTGGTCGACACACTTCGTTGTAAGTTTGCCTGTAGCTCAGCCTGGCCTATCAAGGGGAAAATGCCTCTCATCCCAACTGCGATCAAATCCTATGCAGGGGTGCCTTAATCGAGTATGAGTATGCTATGATAGAGGCGAAGGACGAGGAGATTGCTCCGCACATCATTAGTGTATTGTGAGGCGCGCACCTATTGCGAGAAACGAGCAACAAGCCATGAGTTTTGCTGACAACATGCTGACCGGGGACGTGAAAATATTACGCCAGCGTCTCCTTATTCACCCGCTCTGGATGGGAATCGAGCAAGGAACGCTGGGGCGAGATACCTTGCGCGTCTTTGCGCTTCAGGACTGGTGGCTGGTGCGGGAAGCCTATCGTCTGGATGCGCTGGCTGTCGCTGCTCTGCCCGACCTTGATCTGCAAGACCTCTTGCTCGCCAAGCTCGTTCCCAAAATTGGCGGTTACAAGTTGCTGCTGCGTTTCGGTGAAGCGCTGGGTTTATCACGAGCGGATTTTGACGCCGTTGAGCCGCTGGCGGGCTGTATGGCCCTGACCAACTTTTTCTACTGGATGCTGGCCTATGGCTCAGCGCCGGAAAAAATCGCCGCCGTCAGCGCCAGCGAGGACATCTTTATCCAGATTTGCGCTCGCGTCGGCCCTGCCCTGATGCGCAACTATGGCATGAGCGCGGAGCAGGTGGCTTTCTTTACGATTCATGACGAGATAGGGGCGCAGGTGACTCCCATTGATGCAATCCTGCTGGCCCGCTACGATACGCCTGAGGATCGACGGCGCATCACGCGGGCCGTGCGTCTGAGTCACGAATTTGAGCTGCTGTTTTACGATACGGTTTTAGCGGCGACCCAGCGGGCAGATTGACATCCAAACCAGTCTGATATAACAGTTCGTTGACCAAAGTCCCCGGCGTCCTTCGGTGCGTAGGGACAGGGACGTGGGGTGGAGTAGACGCGGGGGCCTTGTGCCTGTCCCCGTCCCGATTGATGCGGAATGGTGAATGAGGCGCGATGCTCACGGGGACAGGCGCAAGGCCCCCGCGTCCACACCACACCGCGTCCCTGTCCCCGTCCCGATTGATGCGGAATGGTGAATGATGCGCGATGCCCACGGGGACAGGCACAAGGCCCCCGCGTCCACACCACACCGCGTCCCTGTCCCTACAGGACTGGTATCTCGCTCAAGGAATGCGGCTACACGCTGGTTAGACCGCCGTCCATCACCAGGCAGGTGCCGGTGGTATACGAACTGTCGTCCGATGCCAGGTAGAGGACAGAGCGCGCGATTTCCTCCGGTTCGCCGAAACGCCCCATGGGGTAGCGGCTCAGGCGCTGTGCCAGCTTCTCCGCTGTATCGTTTTCGATCAGGCGTTTGCCCAGAGGAGTCATAGCAGTGCCGGGAGCGATGCAGTTGACGCGAATGTTATACCGCGCGAAATCGGCAGCCATGGAGCGTGTCAGGCTGATGATGGCCCCTTTGGCAGCGCTGTAGGCGGACATGTTTTGCAGGCCAACCAATCCCGCGACCGAGGAGACATTAATAACCGAGCCTCCTTTGCCGCGTTTGATCATAGCCGGGATGGCATGTTTTGAGCAGAGGAAAGCGCCGCGCACATGCACGGCAAAGATGCGTTCCCAGGAGGTTTCGTCTGCGTCGATCACCGATCCCCAGCCCTCAACGCCGGCGTTGTTAAAGAGGATATCGACCTGCCCAAAGCGTTCGAGCGTCGCTTTGACCATCGCCGCCGTGCTTTCGCCTGACGAGACGTTGGCTTCGACCCAGGCGGCTTTTCCTCCCTGTGTTTGAATGGACTCGGCAACCGCGCGCGCCGCGTCACCGTTGATATCGGCCAGCATAACTGCCGCGCCTTCGCTTGCGAAGAGACGCCCGGTTACTTCACCGAAACCCGATCCACCGCCGGTAATGATTGCTACCTTGTCTTTCAGTCGCATAATGTATCCTCAAGAGCAACAGGGACAAAGCCCGATGCCGTGTCCCCCTTCTTTTTCCCAGGGATGAAGCTGCGGTTTCTGGTTGTGATCCACTTCCGCTTCATGAGAGCCGCATTTGGAACAGACCCACTCCTGTGGAGGACGCGTTCCCTCCAGAACAAGACCCTGGAAACGATGTCCGCATTTCGGGCATTGGATGGATAGAATTGGCATGGCGCTTCTCCCTCTGTGGCGAACAGAGGAACATGGTCGGTACTCATCATGTTCCCCCGATGAGTACCGGTCATCGTTCCTGAGTGCGTTACGCCGTAACGGCTTTGCGGGCCAGTTCGTTGCGAACGATCTGCGCGCCAGCAGCCAGGGCATGCAGCTTGTCGATGGCGATATAGCGCTGGAGTAGTATCAAGCCGCAGTCACTGGTGACACCCAGTTGCTCGGCGGGAACGTACTGGAGCACCTCGCGGATACGGTCCGCCACTTCTTCGGCGGTCTCTGTGATGGTGCTTTTCACATCGATCACGCCGGCCCAGAACTGCATATTGGCCGGAAGCGGGTGCTGCTTGAGGACCTGCAGTCCGCTCAGGTCGCGCCTGCGCCCACCGACTTCCAGGTTCAACACATCCATTTTGGCTTCGTATGCCTTGGGGATAACGAAGGTGCTGTCGCCGGGGGTTGGGCCTTTGCGCTGGGTTAGATCAAAAATCTCCCCGGCCTGAGCTGTCTGGTCGGGCATATAGGCGGGCGTGCCGCCCCAGTTGCCCCAGCAGACGTGGCAAATGATCTTGGCGTGTTTGACACCCTCGACAGCGCGGTTGAACGCTTCAATGGCATAATCCTCGAAGCCATAGGGCCAGGTGAACTCGTCGAGCTGGATGAAATCGATACCCAGCGAGTCCACTTCCAGGATATCTTCGTTAATGGCTTTGGCGATATCCATAGCGCGGTCGTGACTGGACTTGTAATAGAGGTCATTGGTGGCCTGAGCAAGCACCTGGATGCCAGTATACTGCACCTTTGTCGGCCTATCGGTGGCGCGTTTAAGGGCTTTGGCCTGTTCAACCATGATGGCCCCGTGCCGTCTTACTTCCTGGGCCACTGTACCTGCATGCAGACGACTGTAGATAGGGAAGCCTAAATAGCCGCCTTTGAGATCATAACCCAGTCGCTGGTAGTAGTAGTAAAGAGCCTGGTCGCCATAGTTGTCAGCATGCACGCGTCCATCCGCGATAATATCCAGCCCGGCCATTTCCTGGTCGTGCGCGAGCGCTAACACAACATCTTCCAGGGCTTCGCGCTCAAGCGAGTCAGGCGGCCTCTGGTCTCCCGTCCAATAACGGGCAAAATAGGCGTCCCACCAGCGGGGATTGGGGTAATTGCCGACCATGCTGGTTGGTAGTAATATATCTTGTCCACGGATCTTCATAGTTCCCTCCTTGAGAACGACATCATCGTCAGTAAATTGTCTTACGTAAACATCAACGAGTGATGGAAAGGGCCTACCGGTGAACGCCAGTGTTTGAGGAATACATTGAGTCTATCTTACTTACGCATCCCTCCTTTCTTTTCACGTTTTGTATGACCGAGAGTAAGAATCGTGCTAAACCAGCAACACGTCGAACTTGTTCATTGTTTGCCGTTTCACAAAGAGAAGAAACCTGGATCCTTTGAGAAATGCCCAACAATGCTAGTCATTGATATTCTTTAGTGTACGGAAAGCCTGTGCGATTGTCAAGCCTTTTTGGTTTAATAAATCAGTTTCTCGCCTAAAAGAGAAAATGTAACAGTGTAAGCCACATAAATGCCGGAGAATTTGCACCATTCAGTGCCATAATTACAGAATTCCAAACAAAGCTTGACAATTGATCGAGAAGTATTGTAAAATAAAGATCAATAAAGTATAAGATTAGCTCAGGTAGATTTGGAAATGCAAGAAAAACAAAGGTTTTTGACCATCAGCGAGGCTGCCGAATTTCTTCATGTGAGTGAGGTATCCCTGAGACGTTGGACTAACAGCGGGAAATTGCGCTGTTTTCGCGTTGGTGGGCGCAACGAACGACGTTTTCTGGTTGAGGATTTGCTCGCCTTCATGCCCTCTGAGGTTATCCAGCCGGAGCAGCAGGTAGATGAAACAGAAGCCGCAGGTGAGAATACAACTGATTACACCGAACGCCACATCAGTCTGTTCTTTCGGGATGCGGAAGAGCAGTGGCAATTGTTCCGCCCGTATATAATCGATCACTTGAATGCTGGGGAACCGGCGATCTACCTCCAGCATAGCACTTCATCGGAGCAGTTGATGCAGCGGCTGCATGCCGAGGGATTGCCCCTGGATAAGCTGATTGCACGCGGTTTGCTACGCGTATTACCTCCTACGCAATCCTACTTGTTGCCGGGTAGATTTGATGCGCAGTACATGCTGGATTTTATCGAAACGGCTATTCAAGCAGCGCAGGAAGCAGGACATAAGCGCATACTTATGACGGGCGAGATGACGTGGTCGCTCCAGGGAACGCCCGGCGCTGAGGAAATGGCTACATACGAGGCGCAACTCAATCCACTGGTCGATAAGTATCCCTCGGTGACGATTGTCTGCCAGTATGATCTGAAACGTTTTGCTGGCGACCTGATCCTCGATGCATTGCTGACCCACCCATCGATACTAGTGGCCAACGGGCACGCCGCGGGCTTCTACGGCCTCTGAAGGTCATAATAAAAGATAGGGGTCTTCCAGAAATACCTTGAGTTGATGCAAGAAGCGGCTACCACTCGCTCCGTCCAGGACACGATGATCCGCCGATAAAGAGACCTTCATCATGGGACGTATTTCCAGGCGCGCAGGATTGCCATCCTCCTCGATGACCACGCCGCGTTTTGTCACCTTCCCCACCGCGAGTATGGCGCTTTGCCCTGGCACGATAATGGCGTGGAAGGTATCGATGTCGTACATGCCCAGGTTGGAAATAGTAAAAGTCGCGCCTGTTACCTCTTCAGGGGTGAGGGTTTCCTGGCGGGCAGCGAGCGTGAGACGCCTTAGCTCGCGCGCAATAGCGGGTAGTGAGAGTTGATGAGCATTGCGAATTACCGGCGTCACCAAAGCACGCTCGGTGTCAACCGCTACGCCGATGTGTATAGCTCGCCTCTGACGAATAGCATCTTTTCCTTGCAAAGCGCCCTGTTCAAATACAGCGTTCACGCTGGGATTGAGCGCGATGGCCGTCGCTGCCGCGCGCGCGATGAGCGCCGTTAGCGATGGAGCGGGTTCTCCCTGGGCTTGCAGGCTGCGTCCGATGCTCTGGCGGCATCTCTCAGCCTCTGTCATATCAATTTCAAGGTCGAGATAGATGTGAGGTGCCGTGGTGATACTTTGCAGCATGCGTTTCCCGATAATGTGCCTCACGGGAGTAATCGGCATCAGTTCCTCATCTTGTTCATCCTGAGAGATCGCGTGAGGCGCGGTGGCTAGCGTTTGCGCGAGCGCGGGTTCAGCTTGCGCTGTCTGCTGGAGGTGGCTTTCAACATCGGCCCGTGTCACCTTCTCACCTGGCTTACGCCCGCTTATGTGTGCCAGGTCTATCTGATGTTCTCGGGCGATTTTTTGCGCTACAGGCGTAGCTCGCACATCCAGATGTGTAGATTGTTCATCTTTTTTGTCTTGACTGGCGCGCGCTACGAAGGCGATTACGTCGTTACGGTTCAAAGGCTGCCTGGCCCCGGCGCTGACAACCGCGTGCAGGTCGATGCCGAGCAGCGCGGCCTCGCGTTTGGCAGCGGGCGTACTGGCCACGGGCATGACGTGATGCAGCGGCGTGTTTACGGATACGGCATTTTCGCTGGAACTGCCGCTATTTTCTGCCAGTATTGCCAGTGTTGTGCCGACCGCTAAAATATCGCCGTCCTGAGCCAGCACTTTTAGCAGGCGACCATTGATGGGCGCTTCTACCTCGATGTTCACCTTATCGGTCATGATCTCGATGAGCGGTTCCCCTTTGGCTATCACGTCTCCCGGCTGGTAAAGCCAGCGCAAGACGGTACCCTCCGTCATGGTTGCGCCCAGTTTGGGCATGGTAAATGGCTTTTCCACAGGCATCGTTGCTCCTATACAGGCTTCTGTTGCAGCAGCAGGTGTGCGGCCTGATAAATATCCTCTTCTTGTGGCGTTGCATGTTTTTCGAGTTGAATTTGGTAGGGCATGGGGATTTCCGCGCCGCCCAGTCGCATAATGGGCGCATCCAGGTAGTAAAATGCTTTGCTGGCAGCTATACGAGCTGCTATTTCCCCGCCGAAGCCGCCGGTGAGCACCGCCTCCTGCACAATCAACACGCGCCCGGTTTTGCTGACAGAATCGACCAGCGTCTCTTCATCCAGGGGGCGCAAGGTGCGTGGATCGATAACTTCCGCTTCGATGCCCTCTTGCGCGAGACGCTCGGCAACCGCGAGTGCGCGCTGAACCATAATGGAGAGAGCAATAATGGTAAGATGTTTGCCTTCCAGTTTTATATCAGCCTTACCGATCGGTACACGCCAGTCGCCTGTGGGAACTTCGCCCTGCTGGTTATACAGAGCTTTGTGCTCTAAGAAAATCACGATGTTCGGATCATGGATAGCTGAGCGTAATAAGCCGGCGGTATCGGCAGGCGTCGAGGGCAGCACAACCTTTAGGCCAGGAACATGGGCGAACCAGGCTTCGAGCGATTGTGAGTGCTGAGCCGCGAAGCCCATGCCGGAGCCGAGGGGCGCGCGAAAAACGACAGGCACCCTGGCCTTACCGCCAAACATGAAGCGCAACTTGGCACCCTGGTTGACGATCTGGTCCATGGCGAGCGTCATAAAATCGCTGAATTGAAATTCTGCTATTGGCAGCATACCACTCAGCGCAGCGCCTATGGCACAGCCCGCGATGGCCTGCTCCGAGATAGGCGTATCGCGCACGCGCTCTTCCCCAAACTCTTCGAGCAGTCCTTTGGTTATGCCAAAAGCTCCACCGTAAATGCCGATATCTTCTCCGATTAAGAATATCCGTGGGTCCCTGCGCATTTCCTCCTGTAACACCTGGCGAATGGCGGCTCCGTAGGTTATCTTGCGGGTGGAAGGCTCAACAGTCTCTCCGCCTGAAGCGGTCAAGGATTGTGAGTGAGAAATCGTCATGCGTACACTCCTTCAAGCAACGTCTCAGGATCGGGGTCGGGACTGCTCAGGCCAAACCGGTAGGCTTCTTCAACCGCGGCATACGCTGCGGCCTCATCTTCTTTGGCCTCCTGCTGAGTCAGCTTTTCCTGCGAAATAAGAAGGTTAGCAAAATTCTGGATGGGGTCGCGTTGTTGCCAGTCGCGAATCTCATCGCGGCTGCGGTAGAGATTCTGATCGCTTTTGGCATGTCCCTTGTGGCGATAGGTACGTGACTCGATCAAGCTGGGACCATGACCGTCGCGCGCGCGCTGCACGGCGGCGGATATGGTGGCATAGACGGCCAGCACATCGTTCCCATCGACAAGTTCGCCCGGTATGCCATAGCCAGCGGCGCGTTGAGCCACTGTTTCGTTGCGCATGGCCCGGCGCGTTGACATGGACATGCCGTACTGGTTGTTCTCGCACAGAAAGATGACCGGCAGATCCCAGGTAGCGGCCAGGTTGATGGATTCGTGAAACGCTCCTTCATTAGCCGCGCCATCTCCAAAGATGCACAGGCAGACCCTATCGGTTCCCTGCATCTTCATGCTCAAGCCCACACCCGTTGAAATGGGCATTCCACCGGCTACGATGCCGTTCGCTCCAAGATTGCCCGTTTGCACGTCGGCGATGTGCATCGAGCCGCCGCGACCGCGACAAATACCTGTTTCTTTACCAAGCAGTTCGGCCATCATGAGGGAGATATCCGCGCCCTTGGTAATACAGTGTCCATGCCCGCGATGCGTGCTGGTAATGTAATCATCGCTTCTGAGGGTACTCACTGCTCCCACAGCTGTCCCTTCCTGGCCGATTGATAGGTGAGTTGTCCCATGCATCTCGCCTCGCATAAATAACTCATCTACTTTTTCCTCAAAAGCGCGGATACGGTACATGGTACTCAACATAGAGCGAAGTTGGGCGCGGGGCAGGTCGGGAATTTGCTCAGACATATCATGTTACTCCTGTGTAATAGAGATGAGCAAAGATAAGCAAATGGATTGGATTTGCGTATGTAAGCAACTGTACCATGCCAAAAATAGGATGTCAAGGCCAGATTTTTGCATTCTCTGCCAAAAATACATTGACTTTTATCTGAAAATCCGTATACTAAAGAATAGCAAAGAACAATATAGACGATGCATTATCTATAAGATTTTTTGAGAAAGGAGGGTTTTTTAGAGTTTAGCACATACTATTTCTCCTCAGTTTTTTTCCGCATGGATACTCGGAAGACGAAGTTGTCAAATTCAAGGAGGTAACCATGAAAATTCGAGAGCAAGTGTTTATTCTGCCAACAAGTATGGTTGGAAACTATCTTCATCTCCTCTGCCAGGATGCTTCCTTCGTCTACACGCGCATCTGTGTCGCTAGTCATGCCGGGCAAGCCGGTTATCGTTTCTCCCATCCTTTGGATTATGACCTTAGAGATAGTACCCCGATTTTCCCGTTTACAGCTACCTCAATTCTGCTCAACTGACCCGTGAAATCAAGCACCGGGGTCAGATTTAGCAGATCAGACCAGAGTATTTTCGCGAGCTTGAAACAAGAACTAAAAAACATAGGAGGCTGTTAAGATGAAAATAAGAGGTGAGGAAGTCCTCCTCCCATGCTCGATGATAGGCGGGTATCCGCGACCGCACTGGCTACAGGGACGAGTGTTTGGTTCTCTACACGAGCCACTGTACCGCAGCATGGATCTGCGCATAGCATACGAAGACGCGGTTAGACTGGCCGCGCAGGATCAGGAACTGGCTGGCCTCGACGTCCTGGCAGACGCACAGCAATACATGCCGTGGGAGTCCCCGGCCTTCCAGATTGAGCCGATATTTCACTACAACACGGAGATGCTCGAGGGGTTCAGGCCCTGGGGCCCTCCCAACTCGATCAAGAAGTACGCGAAGTTCTATATGTCCGAGTGTGTCGAGCCGATTCGCTGGGTGCGGCCCATATTCGAGGGTGTGCTATCGGCCATGAAAGATGCGACCAGCAAGCCGTTCAAGATCAGCTGCTTCGGACCGGGGCAGAACAGTATCATCGTGTCGGATCGTTACTACAACGATAACGTTGCCCTGGCCATGGATTTAGCCGCGGCGCTCAACGAGGAGTTCAAGTATCTCAGGAACCTGGGGTTGGAGGCTATACAGATCATCGATGTTCTGCCCGCCTATACGCAGGACCTGTGGCAGATCAAGGCTGTGAATCGCATGCTCGAGGGCCTTGATGATGTCATTTCGTTCTGGCATATCTGCTATGGCAGCGTGGATGCTCAAACCGATGTCTGGGAAGATAAAGCGGCGGAAATGATGCCGATGTTCGAATCAGCAAATGTCACCGCCATTCACTTCGAGTCGGCCCACCGGGACTTCCGCGAGATGGAGTCGTATCGTGGATTTCCGAGCAACAAGGTGCTTGGACTGGGCTTTATTGATGTGAAAGAGCCTAACGTCGAGAATCCGGAGGATGTCGCCAATAACATCCGCCGGGTGCTGGAAAGCGGTATCGTGCCACCCGAGCGACTGCTGGTGATGCCCGACTGTGGCCTGGGTTACATGAGCCGCACAGTAGCCGCGGCCAAGCTGAAAGCAATGGGTGATGGCGTTCGCATGGTGCGAGCGGAGTTGTAAGCAAGTCTCATACGCACTAACTTTAGCGGCATCGGCTCGCTGGTCACAGTAGGGACGCCCCTCGTGGGCGTCCCTGGTGGGAACAATTGAAGATATGGATGGCAACTATGGATCATTATCCATTGTGGATCAACGGCGAAGCCTGGGATACAGGCTCGCGTCTGACAGTAACTGATAAAGCGAGTGGCGCGCCCTGGGCAACCGTCAGCCAGGCCGGGCAAAGGGAAGTAGACGCGGCCATAACTGCGGCTGTCCGGGCCTTTGAGGGTAAGTCGCTGACGGTAACGCAGCGTTACGATATTTTGACGAGAGCGGCAGCGTTAATCCGTTCGCGTGTTGATGATCTGGCGCTTACGATGGCCTATGAGGCCGGCAAGCCATTGCGCGACGCGCTGGCGGAGGCCGAGCGAGCAGCCGATACTTTCACCTGGGCGGCTGAAGAAGCGAAACGCATACACGGCGAAATGGTGCCGCTGGAAGCCACCCCTGGCTCGGAGAACCGCCTGGCCTTCACGATACGCGTTCCCGTTGGAGTCGTGTGCGCCATTACTCCATTTAACTTTCCAATCAACATGGCGGCGCACAAGATTGCCCCCGCGCTGGCCGCGGGCAACGCCGTGGTACTTAAACCTGCTTCTTACACCCCCATCGTGGCAGCCAAACTCTGCGCTATCCTGACCGACGCCGGTTTGCCACCAGGCTGGCTCAACCTGCTTGTCGGCTCTGGGGATAGTGTCGGAAGCGCCCTCTTGAATGATGAGCGCATCGGATTCTATACCTTTACCGGCTCGGTACCCGTTGGTGAGACGCTCAAGCGCACCATCGGGCTGCGTCGCTGCACGCTGGAACTCGGTTCCAACGCGGCGGTGATTGTGCATGCAGACGCTAACATTGCCAACGCCGCCACACAATGCGCGTTGAAGGGCTTTTCCTACGCCGGGCAGGTTTGTCTTTCGGTGCAGCGCATCCTTGTGCAGCGCGCAGCCGTCGGCGAATTTACCGCAAAGCTCGTGGATGTGGCGCGTGGTTTGAAAATAGGAGACCCGAAGGAAAAAACTACGGATATCGGGCCGATGATCAGCGAAGGTGAGGCTCGCCGGGCCGAGGCCTGGATACAGGAAGCGGTTGCCTCTGGCGCGTCATTGCTGACTGGTGGTCAGCGCCAGGGCGCGTACTTGACGCCTGCGGTGTTGGCGAATGTGCAGCCGCAGATGCGCGTGGTATGCCAGGAGACCTTTGCTCCGATCGTGACGGTGCAAACTTACGAGACGCTCGATGAGGCGCTGCGCCTGGCCAACGACTCTGCGTTTGGATTGCAGGCTGGCGTGTTCACAGGCTCGCTGTCCGTCGCTATGGCGGCGGGGCGCGGCTTGCGTGTAGGTGGTGTGATGATTAACGATACATCGTTCTATCGTGCAGGTCAGATGCCCTATGGCGGCGTCAAGCGCAGTGGCATGGGGCGCGAAGGGCCGCGTTACGCCATCGAGGAGATGACCGAGTTACGACTGGTTGTACTCAATCCAGAAGGTTGACTATTGACCAGATTTTATGTAGCGTGACACTTTAGCCTGTTGGGCATCTTGCCCATCTTTGAAAGAGGCTCTTGTTTATGCGTCTTGCGAACAAAATCGGCCTGGTGACGGGCGCGGGATCAGGTATCGGGCGCGCCATTGCTTGCCGCTATGCCGCCGAAGGGGTATCTCTAGTTCTTAGTGATGTTTCTGAGGCCGGGCTGCAGGCGACGGAAGCCATGATTGTGGAGGCTGGTGGCCACTCTATTTCCATTGTGGGTGACGTGTCGGTACGTGCTGACGCAGAACGCATGGTGCAAGCGGCAGTCGAACGTTGGGGTCGCCTGGATATTGTGGTGAACAATGCCGGCATTACTGGCTCGCGTGAGGCCACACTTGCGCACCTGACCCCCGATGAAGAATGGGACCGCGTTATGGCGGTCAATGTGGACGGCGTGTTTCGCGTTGCCAGCGCGGCCATCTGCCAGATGTTGACGCAGGGCGGAGGCACTATTGTTAATATTGCGTCGGTGGCAGGACTCGTGCCTTTTCCGGCGCGAGCCGCTTACAATGCCTCAAAAGGAGCTGTGATATCTTTTACACGTTCACTGGCGCTGGACTACGCCGCCAATCGCATCCGTGCGAATGCCATCTGTCCGGGCATGGTCGAGACCGAGATGACGCGCTGGCGGCTGCAAATTCCGGAATTGCGCCAGCAGGTGCTGGATATGACTCCCTGGGGGCGCGTCGGCCAGCCGGAGGACATCGCTTCGGCGGCTGTCTACCTTGCGTCGGATGAGGCCGAGTATGTCACCGGCCATATGCTGGTCATCGATGGCGGCTGGATGGTCAAGTGACCTTCCATACTTTGCTTCACTTCAATAGATAAAGGACAAGCTATGTCGATCTTTACTTCGGAACACAAGCAGGCGTCGCTGGCTGACGCGGCATGTATCGTGCGGGATGGTATGACCATCGCCATCGGCGGAGGTTTATCCTGGCGCGAGCCGGTAGCTTTCCTGCGCGAACTTATCAGGCAGGGACGGCGTGATCTGCACGTGGTGGGGACGGCCCACGGCGTGGACGTGGACCTGCTGTGTGGCGCGGGCGCTGTCAGCGTGGTCGAGGAATCATATGTTGGATTTGAGCAGGATTTCGGCATGGCACCGAATTACCGGCGTGCCTGTCAGGATGGTCTCACCAAAGTATACGATACCTGCTGCCATACCCTCATTCAACAACTGCGGGCAGCCGAGTACGGCGTGCCGTTCCTGCCGGTGCGCAGCGTGCAGGGAACCGACTTTTTGCAACTGCACGCGGAATACAAGACGATGACCTGCCCGTTTACCGGACTGCCCCTTGTGCTGGTACCCGCGCTCGCGCCCGATGTGGCGATAGTCCATGCCCAGTACGGTGACGCGCAGGGCAACCTGAAGATTTTGCCGCCGCTCGTCGCTGATTTGCTCTTCATCCGCGCCTCCAAACACGTCATTGCTACCGTTGAGCAGTTATTGCCGGCGGATGAACTGCGCGCCTTGCAGCCGAATGTACCATATTTCTGGGTAGAGGCTGTCGTCGAGGCACCCTATGGCGCGCATCCCACCTCGTGTTACCCTTTCTATTCCTATGACCGCGCGCACCTCGCCGAATACTACCGGGCAGCGCAGGCGGGGCCTGAGACGTTTGCGCGCGAATATCTTGACCCCTACGTTTTTGCCCCTGCCACGCATGAAGACTACCTCCAGCGCGTGGGCGGCATCGCAAAGCAGCAGACGCTCCAAAGCTGGAAGGACGGCGATGACGCCTGGATGGCGCTCTTCACAACGCCCGAAGGAGCCATCGCATGATAGATACCGCAATCACCTCCGTCACCCTTCCTGAAGTGATGATTTACCAGGTCGCGCGCACCATCCAGGATGGCGAACTGGTTTTTCACGGCTACGCTTCGCCTGTGCCGACACTTGCCATGCTGCTGGCAAAGCGCACCCACGCGCCGCGCATGGTGCATATTGAGGGCGCAACCTATAGCGTCAACCCGGACCCTCCTTTTTTACCACCAACCTCCAATGACTGGGTGCTCGAGCGGGGCGGCGTCATGTCGCTCGGCATCAGCGATTTGTTCGACATAGCGGCGCGTGGTGACATGGGGCGCATGTTCCTCTCCGGCGTGCAGGTTGACCGCTATGGCAATTTGAACGTCATGTCTATCGGCAGTCCCGCTTCCCCTCGCGTCAAGCTGCCGGGCAGTGGTGGTGGTTGTAATCTGTCTGGCGATGTCCAGCATGTTACCATCTGGACGACCGGGCATCGTGCCCTGGCAAACAAAGCGGGTAAACGCCAGTTCCGCTTCGTTAAACATATTGATTTTATTTCGTCCATCGGTCATGTCGCACGCGACGGCACCACTCGCGAAGCTCTGGGTTTACGCGGCGGGGGGCCAGAATGGGTCGTGACTGAATTAGGCGTCTTCGATTTTGATCCGCTAACGCGCGTCTTACGCCTGCACGCGCTCTACCCTGATACGAGTGTCCAGGACGTGCTCGATAACACGGAATTTGAGCCGGTGATCGCGCCAGATGTCGGTATCGTGCCGCTTCCCACCCCTGAACACATTGCGCTCATACGGCGTTTCGATCCGCTTAATACGCACCAACATGAGTTCAAAGCAACGGATTTGGCCCGGCGCTTCAGCCTTTAGTGTATCATTAGCATTGACAGGAGAATCCAGTGGATATCACTCTCACCCAAACGACTAACAAGCAATGGACTGGTCTGATTGAAGAGTACATGCATCGCAGCGACCCGATCATCAATGTTCACCGTGACGACACAAGAAAGTTCGATGCCATCTTCGTCGGTGGTGGCGCTGGTGGACGTTTCGGCTCGGGTTATCTGCGCGCCATGGGAGGTCGGCAGCTCATCGTTGATCGCTGGCCGTTCCTGGGGGGCAGTTGCCCTCACCAGGCATGCGTGCCTCACCACCTCTTCTCTGAAGCGGCACGCGAGCTTGACCTGATGCGCTGGTTCTCCGGCAAACTCTGGTTCCCCGATGCAACTAACCTGCGCGCTTCGATCTTACAGTTGGTGCAACTCTTCAAGTCGGGTAGATCATCTGCTCATGCCTTCATGAACTGGCAGTCAAAGGAGCAGCTTGACCTTGAATATATCCTGAACGCTCCTGCAACCGTCATCGATGCGCACACGGTAGAGGTAGCGGGAGAGCGTTTCCAGGCGGATAACCTGGTACTGGGAACCGGGGCGGCCACTATCCTTCCCAAAATCCCTGGTATTGAACTGCATGGTGTGTACGATTATGCGACCTTCATCGAAGACCTTGATTTCGAACCGCAGCGCTGCGTTGTGATAGGCGGCTCGAAAACGGGCATCGAGTATGGCTCGTACTTCCAGGCCGCTGGCTGCCCGACGACCATCGTGGCGCGCAAGCCCCTCATGCGCACTGCCGGTCTCCATCACGTTGACGAAGACCTGCGCGCATACGTAGTTGACGGCATGCGCAAGCGCGGCGTGCAGATACTCGAGGGATGCGAACCGGTGGAGGTGAAGGATGATGGCAACGGAAATGTACGAGCGGTCGTCATTCGCGACATGCAGAGCGGGGCCGAGCAAACGCTGCCGTGCGACTTCGTTTTTGTTGGTACGGGCGAGCGTCCTCGCTCTGATCATTACCGGCAGGTGCTCGGCGTAGCGGTCGGGGAAAAAGGCGAAATTCTCGTGGACAAGCACATGCGCACGAGCGTCCCCAATGTCTACGCCATCGGCGATCTGATCGGCCCGCCAAATGAGATGTTCAAGGCCCGCAAGAGTGGTGTGACCGCCGCGCGTAACATAATGGGCGAAGATTACGAGCTTGACTGGACCGATTATCCCGACTTCCTGCATTCCACTTACGAAATAAGCTGGGTTGGCTTATCGGAGGCAGAAGCTAGAGACCGCTATGACAATATAACCGTCATCCAGATGCCGCCCAAGGGCGTGCCTTTTGCTGATATTCCACTCCCCTGCGCGGAGGGTACCATGCTCTACGCCATGATGTACCCCGAATTGACGGGCTTCCAGAAGGCGGTCGTTGATAGCGATAGCCGCAGGATACTCGGCTTCCACCATGTCGGTTTTGGCGCGAAGGATGCCTTCCAGTATCTTGATCATTTGATGCGACAGCCAGGGGGCATCACGATCGACGAGATGGGCGAGATGAACGAACTGTTCCTCAACCCCGAACACTTTATCCAGTTATGCCGCCTGCGTGCCGGCTCGCGCAACCTGCGCGACCTGTAAGCAGCGTTTTTTGCCAGAATACAGGAGATAGAAAGTCAATGCTTGAACTTTCTCAAACTCGAACATGGGAGTCGGTACAGAATCTGGTTCCGCTGCCATACCGCCGCGTCAGTGTGCAGCGCTTCGACGGGCCTCTAACGGCTGACGCCATAACATCGCTCCTGCTTAGCCGTGATGCCTACCGGCGCACCGATTTTATCGTGTTGCGGGACGAAGACGCTCAGACCGCCGTGGTAGCTATCACGCGCGCGGATGGCGAGTCGCTGTTTTCGCAAATCACCTCGGTAGAGGTGCTGGCGCTGCCCGACACGTGTGTCTTTGTGACCCGCCCCGACGTTGATCCTGCCAATCGCTCGGCGCTCGCCGAGGCCGCGCACGAACTCGGCATCGGGTCGGCGGGAACGCTGGTCGTGCAGGGGCTGTATGACCATGTCAACTTCATCCACCACCCCAATCCGCTGGTTGTGCGGGTGGTGGAAGTCGCGCCGCCCGAACCACCCAAGCTCTATGGCCTGGCGCGCCATGTTTTGAGCTACGCCGATCTGCCGCCCATACGCCTGGAATTGGAGCGCATTGAAGTACGCGACCTGGCCGACAGCGTGCGACCCGAAGCCTACCTGGTTCCCTGCCGTTCCGGCGGCCTGGACGATCTGCCCGCGCAGGTGTACTTTCTGGATGAGCATCCGGCGCGGCACGCCTGGACTATGATCGGCTGCGAGCGGAGCCTGCAATTCCACAGGCACTTTTATGGCGACGAACCGCCGCGCGTCGAGATGTGTCCGCGCCGCATCGCGGGAGAGCGCGCGGAATCTACCTTACTGAAGTGCTGTCTACTGGAAACGCATATTGAACAGGACGGGAATATGATGGTCGTGCCCTGGGGTGCTGACCTTGCCATGGTTGAAGCCGCGCTGCGCACACTGGCAAAGGAGGTCGCGTATGTCTGAGCGAGCATGGGCGCAGGTGCTCGGCGGCTTGCTGGCAGAGCATGCACAGCCGCCGCGTAAAAGCGGATTGACGATGGTCATCGATAAGGGACATGGCCTATCCGCTACCGCCGATCTACTCGAGATGTGCGGTGACAGTATCGACCACTGGAAATGCACCTTTGGCACCTCGGCCTTCGTGCCTGCGGACGTGCTGCGGCGCAAGTTGCTGCAACTCTCGGCATGCGGCATCCTGACGTATCCAGGCGGTACACTGTTGGAAGTTGCCATCGTGCATAGCAGTTGCCGTCCATTTATGCAGCATGCCCACATGTTGGGTTTTAGCGCGGTGGAAATCTCGGATGGCACGATCCCGCTGCCACAGCACCGGCGGCGCAACCTGATCCGCTGCGCCCTCGATCACGGACTCATCCCCATTAGCGAAGTGGGTAAGAAGGACCCGACGCAGCAGCCAACGGCTATCGAGTTGGCGGAGCTGGCGCTGCAGGACCTGGAATGGGGCGCTCAATGGGTAATTGTGGAGGCTCGCGAGTCTGGCAAGGGTATCGGTATCTACGAGGACAATGGCACTGTGCGCTCTGAAGAGGTAGCCGCGATTAGCGAATGCATGGGCGCGCAGGTTGATCGCTTGATGTGGGAAGCGCCCCTCAAAAACCAGCAGACCTTCCTGATCCAGCATTTTGGGCCTAACGTCAACCTGGGCAATATTCCCACCTCCGAAGTGCTGGCCCTCGAATCGCTGCGAGCTGGGCTGCGTTTTGAAACATTCGCCCATATCGCGGAAGACCTGGAACGCAGCGGCCAGTGGAATCCTGAAACCATCGAGGAGCCTATTGCTCCTGAACTTCTCTCTTCCCGATCACCTCAAAGCAGCGAGAAGAGGGAAGGACAATGGTGAAACAGTCTGATAGTTCGCCGGGCCAGCTTTCTGGTGGAGAGAAGAACGCGAACCCATCGGTACTGGGTGTTGGCAGTCGGCTGGCAACAGGGCCGGCTCCAGAATTGGTGCAAACCGCCTTCGCGCGCGAACTTGCCGATCAACTGGCTTTGTTTCGCGGCATGAGCCTGGCGGACCTGGCGCATACGGTGACGTTGATCGAGACAGGCGTGATTCCGCGGGAAGCAGGAGCCGCGCTGCTGGGGGCATTACTCGACCTGCACGAGCAGCCTGCTGATTTTGTGCCGGTGCCTGAGGCGGGTGATCTCTATACGAACCGCGAAGCCTGGCTGGCCGCTTGCACACCCGCGGTCGGATGGCTGGGTGCCGGGCGCGCCCGCCGCGAATCGACGACGACGGGCTTTCGTATCGCTTTACGCTCGCGCCTGTTAGCTTTTGCTGATGCGCTGGTGAAAGCTGGCAGCGCCCTGGTCGAACGCGCCGGTGAATACCGGGCCGCGCTGATGGCCGACTATACCTATTTGCAACCTGCGCAACCCACAACGTTCGCGCATTATCTACTGGGTTTTGCCTATCCTTTGCTGCGCGACCTGGAGCGACTCCAATCGCTCTATGCCCGCGTTAACCTGAGTCCCGCGGGCTGCGGCAGCGTCAACGGATCGCGTATCCCGCAAGACCGCGCGCGCCTGGCCGAATTGCCGGGCTTCGACGGCATCGCTCCGCACGCGAGAGATGCCATGTGGCAGCCTGATGGCGCGGTCGAAACGCTATCAGTGGTCGTCATGGCGCTCGTCAACCTGGATCGCCTGGCCGAAGACCTGCAAATCTTCGCGACTGCTGAATTTGGCCTCGTGGAACTGGCCGATGGTCATTCGCGCGCCAGTGTCATCATGCCTCAGAAGAAAAACCCTTATGCATTGAATTATGTGCGCGGCGCGACCAACGAACTGACTGGCACTCTGACCGCCATGACCGCGCTCGGTCGCACACCCTCCGGCCAGGTAGACAATCGCGTTTTCGCCTACGGAGATGTACCGCGCGCGCTGGAAACTGCTACTGGCGTGGCGGTGCTCATGGCAGGAGTGCTAGGCGGGTTGCGCTTCAACACCGCGCTGGCCGCCGAGCGGCTGAATAGCGGATTTGCCACGGCCACCGACCTGGCAGAAACGATTACACTCGAAACTGGCCTCGATTTCCGTTCAGCGCATCGCATTGTCGGGCGACTCGTGCGCGAAGCCACTCAAGCTAAACGTACTATGCGCGACCTGACAAGCGGAGACCTGGATGCTGTTGCTCAGGCCGTGCTGGGTCGCCCATTGCACCTATCTGAGCAGGTGTTTGCGCGTGCGCTCGACCCGGTAGAGGCCATAGCCGCGCGTCAGGAGGCCGGATGCGCGGCTCCTGAGCCACTGGCTGCTATGCTTTCCGACTGCAACTCTGCCCTGCATGAATACGCGGCCTGGCTCCAGCGGGCTGCCGCTCGCATCGCTACTGCCGAGGAGGAACTGCTGCGGCGCGCTCGGCAACTCTCTGGAGGCACATTATGGCAGTCCACCTGATCGACTCACTGATTTACCAGAATTCCTGGGGCACGCTCGAACTGCGCGCCCTCTTCGACGATGTGCCGCGCACGCGCTCCTGGCTGGAAATACTGGCTGTGCTGGCAGAGACGCAGGCGGCAGCGGGTCTGATTCCGGCGGATGCCGCGCAGTCAGTTGCCAGTACTTGCCGCGCTATAGAACTCGACGCCAGCTTTTTTGAAGAGGTGCGCGCAGGTTTTGAGGCGACCAATCACTCGACCCTTGGCCTGATTCGCGCTGTGCAGCGACGTTGCCCCCACAACAGTGGCGAGTGGGTCTACTACGGCGCGACCGTACAGGATATCACCGACACCTGGATGGCGCTTGTGTTGCAAAGAGTGCGTGAGATCGTCGGGCGGGAACTGGCGGAAGTTGAAACCAACCTTACGCGGCTGGCGAGCGCGCATCGCGATACGGTCATGGCCGGTCGCACGCATGGGCAAATTGGCCTGCCTATCACCTTCGGTTATAAGGCAGCAATCTGGGCTATGGAGGTACGGCGACATCGCCAGCGATTGGCAGAAATCGCGCCCCGACTCAACGCCGGGCAACTTGCAGGTGGCGTCGGCAGCCTCTCTTCGCTCGGACCGCGCGCGCTGGAAGTGCAGAAACTCTTCCTTGAAAGGCTGGGTCTGGACGCGCCGACCATATCCTGGACAACCTCGCGTGATACGCTGGCCGAGTGGTTCAACTTGCTCGCCTTGATCGCCTCTACCGGTGATAAGATCGGGCATGAAGTCTATAACCTGCAGCGTACTGAGATCGGCGAGGTCAGCGAAGGATTCGTGAAGGGTACGGTCGGCAGTATTACTATGCCGCATAAACGCAATCCGGAAATTTCCGAGCACCTGGGAACGCTCGCCCGCCTTATCCGGCATGACACGGCGCTCGTGCTCGAAAGCCTGGTTCACGATCATGAACGCGACGGGCGTTCGTGGAAGACTGAATGGGTTGTGCTGGCTGAGGCATGTATGGCGGCAGGCAAGTTGTTGGCTCTATTGGGCGTATTAACAGCTAAGCTTGACATCCACGCGGAGCGCATGCGCGCTAACCTGGAAGCATCGGGCGGCTTCGTGCTCTCTGAAGCGTTGATGTTGGCGCTGGCAAAGCGAACGGGCAAACAGAGCGCGCACACGCTTGTTTACGAAACTGCGATGAACGCTCATGGCGCTGGGCGCGGCTTCAAAGAGGCTATTCTGGATAATGCGCAGATTCGCGCCTACCTCACAGCAGAAGAAATTGAAGCAATTTTCGATTACCAGCGCCAAACCGGTCAATGCGCGGCAATGGTCGATCAGGTTTTAGCAGAACTGAGGAATGTCGATGAACCTGGATAGAGGCGATGAGTTCAATTTGCAAAACATCCCACGTGTACAACTGGCATTCTTGCCGACACCGCTCAAAGAGGCGTCACGCCTGACAGCGGCGATCGGAGGACCCCGGTTGTGGATCAAGCGCGACGATCTGACAGGCTTTGGCTTCGGAGGCAATAAGATACGTGGCCTGGAGTTTTTGCTGGCCGATGCTCTGGCACAGGGGGCCGATACAATTGTGACTGGCGCCGCGCCGCAGTCCAACTCTGTGCGTGCTACAACGGCGGCCGCAGTCCACGCGGGCCTTGCGGCGGTAGCAGTCTATTCCGGTACGCCGCCGCCGCAGGTCGAGGGCAACTATCGCCTGACGCGCATGCTGGGCGCGCAGGTGCGTTTCAACGGCGACCCCAATCGCGCTTCCGTGGATGGCTTCATTGAAACAGTCGCGGCTGAATTGCGCGAAAATGGTCGGCGTCCCTACGTTATCCCACGCGGAGGAGCCAATGTGCTCGGCACACTTGGCTATGTGCTGGCCGCGCGCGAGCTGGCCGAGCAGTGCGCCGCGCAGGGTATCGCGCCCGATGCAATCGTACTGGCGACAGGAGCCTGTGGCACTCACGCCGGGCTGCTGGCGGGCGTACACGCGCTGGGTCTTCCGTGGCGCGTCGAGGGCTTTACCGTCAGCAGGCCGGTTGAAGAAGTTCAGAGGCGCGTCTATGAACTGGCCCAGGCTGCGCTCGACCGGCTGGGGTTTGCCGCCACCTTGCCTGCGCGCGAGGTGATTGTTCATGATGGCTTCATCGGTCCCGGCTATGGCATACCGACGCCAGAGGGCGCGCAGGCTATACGTCTGGCTGCGCGCTGCGAAGGTATCTTCCTCGATCCGACATATACGGGGAAGGCGTTGGCTGGATTGATTTCCTATAGTCGTAATGGGCATTTCAGGCACGATGAAACTGTTATATTTTTGCACACGGGCGGCGAACCGGCGCTGTTCGTAGGAGAAGGGAGCTGGTTGTATGAGTGATTGGGGTGAAGCTGCATTCAATCCGCGCAGCATCGCGCTCATTGGAGCTTCGGCGAAGGAAGGCAAACTGGGCCATATACTTATGCGTAACCTGCTGGAGGGTTATCCAGGCACGCTGTATCCCATCAATCCGGGCGAAGCCGAGATCATGGGCTATCGAGCATACCCGCGTCCGCAAGAGGTACCCGGCGCGGTAGACCTGGCGGTGATTGCTCTCCCACCGGAAATGTGTACACAGGCCATGCGCGATTGCGCGCAGGCTGGCGCAAAAGTAGCCCTGGTGCTCAGCGGAGGCTTCGCCGAGGTCGGTCAGGAGGGGCTTGCCCGGCAGCAGGCGATGCTTGAGGCTGCGCGCGCGGGTGGCGTGCGCATGATCGGGCCGAACTGCTTCGGCCTGTACAACTGCAACCTGGGTCTGAACGCCTCGATGGGCTTTGGTCTACCGCCCAGCGGAGGCAATATCTCGCTCGTCACGCAGAGCGGCGCTTACGGCATGGCCATCTTCGGGCTGGCCCGGCAACGCCACCTGCGCTTCGCCAAAATCTTATCGCATGGCAACAAAGCTGACCTGACAGACCACGAGATTCTGGACTATTTCGCGCGTGACGACGAGACGGATGTGCTCTGCATGTTCCTGGAATCTGTGAGTGACGGGCGGGCATTCTTCGAGGCTCTTGCCCGTACCGCCCGGCGCAAACCCGTTGTCATCGCGAAAACCGGGCGGTCGAGCGCTGGTCGACGCGCTGCCGCCTCACATACTGCCGCGCTGACGGGTGATGCTACCGCGTTCATAACGGCAGTCCGGCAGGCGGGCGCTGTGCTGGCTGAGAGCGGATTGGAGATGGTTGATATTGCCGAGGCCTTGAGTCGCCAACCACTGCCACCGGGTCGGCGCGTGGGCATCATCACCAATTCAGGCGGCACGGGTGTAGAGATCACCGACATGTGCGAGCGATTCGGACTGAGCGTCCCTGAACTGTCACCGGCAACCCAGGCGCGCATCTCGCCACTGATCCCGGCGTATGCCAGTCCGCGCAACCCGGTGGATGTTACTCCTCTGTGGGCGCGCTTCCCGGCTATGTATGGAGGCAGCATAGAGGCTCTGTACGAGTGCGATGAAATTGACATAATCATACCCATTCTCATCCAACGCTCGGCGCTAATGATCGAGAATGTCGAAAGGGTGCGCGACACGGTGCTGCGCTATCAGCGAGAAAAGGGAATTGCCAAGCCCACCTATGTTTGCTGGGTCGTTGGAGATGAGGGTGACGAGAACCAGGCAATTTTGCAGGAGGCCGGTATTCCCGTCTACGAATGGCCTGAACGCACGGCGCGTACTGCCGCTGCCATAGCCAATTATGCCAGTTCTCGCCGTAGCAACGCTGCATATCTGGCCGCGCCGCAACCACCGCCAGCAGGCGCATACGAGCGGGCGTCTTCGATTATCGCTGCTGCTCGCGCTCAGAAACGCGCAATCCTGCTTGAAAACGAGGTCAAAGCGCTCCTGGCAGCTTACGGTGCCAGCATACCGCGCGAAACGTTATGTAGCAGCCCGGCGCAGGCCCTGGCAGCAGCACAATCACTTGGCAATCCGTGCGTGCTGAAGATCGTTTCGCCCGATATCAGTCACAAATCGGATATTGGTGGTGTACGTGTAGGCATATTGCCAGATGACGCGGGAACAGCGTTTGAGGAAATGTTGGCACAGGTACGCGCCGCACAACCCCAGGCTCATATTCTGGGCATCAGCGTCCAGGAGCTTGTCAGCGGACAAGAGGTGATTATCGGCGGTCTGCGCGATCAGGAGTTTGGGCCGATGTTGATGTTTGGGCTGGGAGGCGTTTTCGTCGAAATACTGCGCGATGTCTCCTATCGACTGCTACCGGCGACGCTTCACGAACTACAGGCGATGGTGAGCGAGGTGCGGGGATATCCCTTGTTAGAGGGTGTGCGCGGTCAGGCCCCTGTCGATTTAGCATCTCTCGCGAGGACATTGCAGTCCGCGGCGTGGCTGCTGGAAGCTTTCCCCGCAATGAGTGAACTCGACTTGAACCCGGTCATCGTCGGCTCGCGTGGAGCGGTAGTCGCTGATGGTCGAGCAGTACTGGGGATATAATGGGGGGAACACCCTATTTGTCGGGTGCTTTCAAGTTACTTTTCTAGAAGGATGGAAACGCTATGGCGAATGATATGTCGGTGCGAGCAGTGCTAGAGACTGGCATGTGCTTTGATGTGACGACTGGTTCCGGGCACCATGTCCTGCTTGATGCAGCCGAGCAGAATGGAGGCCAGGATAGAGGACCGCGCCCAATGGAGATGCTGCTGGTGGCGCTGGCAAGCTGCGCTGGTATGGATATCGTTTCGATTCTCAGGAAGAAACGCCAGGATATCAAGGCTTACGAGGTGCGCGTGCATGGTGAACGCGCGGAAGAACACCCGAAGGTGTTTGTAGAAATCGTCGTGGAACACATCTTTACCGGGCATGCTATTCAACCCGAAGCGGTGCAACGCGCTATTGATTTGACCGAAGAGCGTTACTGCGGCGCGAGCGCGACGCTGGGCAAAACGGCGAAACTGACGCACACATTCCTTATAATAGAGGGGACGTAACTAATTTCAAATACCGTTGACAGGCATAGACAAACTATGCTAAAATGTAGACATGAAGTTAAGTCAGTATGCAAAACAAACAGGTGTCAGCTATAAAACCGCATGGCGATGGTATAAAGCTGGCACCTTAGA
>DATLSI010000320.1:0-14740 GCA_035534255.1 Ktedonobacteraceae bacterium
CTTTAATATTGTTGCACATTGTGATATAACTGTTACAGATGATTGCTATTCATTGCAGAAAGGTTACATGTTATGGAGCAATGGGTTACTATGCGGGACGCTGCTACATCTCTTCACAAGTCAACTGCTACGATCAGCAGATTAGCCACAAAGGGCGTCATTAAAACAAAAGCGGACCCTACAGATAGCCGGGTCAAACTGGTTGATCTGGAAGAATTGCGGTCGATCTATGCGGTCAGGTCGAGAATGAGCAAATGAAGGCGCTTGGCAAGGACATCGAAGTCCACTGGTTCGATAGCGGGCACATCTCTACAGATAACGAGCAAAGTATTGAGCGCCAGGAATTGTTTATGCGCTTCGCGTACCGGGTGCTCGGTCTGTAATATGGTAAAATATTCCCACTATGAACCTGTGGGCAGAGTCTGACAACAAGGAATTAGCCAGCGCGCCCGTGGGGCAGACGGCAAAGCCGGGAACGGCGCGCCGTTCCCCCACGGAACAGGCGCTATTACCTGCCTTACGCGCCTGGTTGCTTGCTGAATACGTCGCGCCCTACTGTCGCTCGCTGGCAGCCACCCGCATCTTCCGCCGCTGTTTCTGGATTGATGCAGTGGGTGGAACACGCAAAGCGGCGCAGAAAGATCGCGCAGAAATACTGCCACCCGCGCTGCAAGCTGTAGCTACGCTGGCCGGCGATTTGGCGCGAGAAAGCAGGCCCATCACCCTGCAAGGCATCGCACTTGATAACGGCAAACATGTAGGGACGCGATTTATCGCGTCCGTCGCCTCATCCCCTGATGCCTTCGTTTTGCCGAAAGAGAGCAGTGTCATAAACGCAGGTTGGCGTGAGGCTGCGCCCTCGCTTCTGCCCGCTATTGAGCAAGCCGCCGCGATCTTTCTGCTCAACCTTTGCGCGGTTGCAAAATTGTCTTCGTCTCAAGGGAACGAAATCCCGTTTTTGACCGGCGATGATTTCGCGCCACTCTTTCAGCGAAGCGCGCCAACGGAGTTGTGCCTGCTTTTGATGCATCGACAGGTGGAGACGATTTTACTCCCGGCGTTGCGCACGACTGCCGGAGCTGCCGCCTTCACCGCGTTACTGCGCAGCGATCGCTGGAAAGCGCTGCTGGCACTGGAAAGCGAAGACACGCCGGCGATGGCGCGGGTTGACAGGGCGATAGACCTCTTGCAGGCTGCCCTGCAACCACATTTCCTGTTTGTTCAACGTATAGCCTTCCCCATGGTGATTGGCCCGGCCACCGTAGAAGATGCCCCGTGCGCCCTGCTTTTTGCCACGCGCCGCCAGGACAGCCTGGTGTATATGAACGATGCTGTGTGTGGCTATCGCAGGCGCAGCGAGGAAGAGAGCCGCCGGGGCCTCTTGAACGAGACCTGGTTTGTCGCGCAGCAAGCCGCGCGCGATACCCAGGCTCTGCAACAATTGCGCGCGGATACGCTGCGCGAGGGCCGGGCGCGCGCTCCCCGTCGCTGGCCAGACCTGCGCCAACAATTGTTGGTAGAGCGTTTCGGACAATGGATGCTGCGCGATTACGATGATGTCATCTGTCATTTGTTGCAGGCTGGCGAGGTGCGCTGTGAGTGGCGGCAGCCAGGCGGTGGTGCAACCAGCGATAGCCAGCGCGTCCCTGGTAACGAAGATATCTTGCTGTGGCAGGACAAAAAGAGGCGTTACTAGGGGGAAACGCGGGTATGGGGATGCCCAACGTTTTAGTAACGTCTCATAAAGGTAGGAACGTTCTATACATAACTTTAGTGGCAAAAAAAAGAGAAAAATCCGCACAATACAATTTGCCCTACCAACCCGGCAATTCAGCGAGTATAATAACGAGAAAACAAAGAGATGAGAGAATCGGACACCCACAAAGGGGCGTCCCTACTGGTTAGACCAGGAGAAAGTACCCCCCATCAAAGGAGAAGAGGGATAAAGTATATGCCACGCAAACATAAAATAACAGGGAACCATACCCCCGACCCGTTCGACGATCAGTACCAGGCAAGAGTCCATGATGCTGAAAAAGTCCAGGGCGAAGCGGAAGACTCCGCTACAAATTTATCCGAATACGCAGATGGAATTGATAAATCGAGTTCCTACAGCGCGTTCAATGATGGCGAGCGTCATCACGAGGCCGGTAAACGCGATGTCGAATTATATATCCGCACCTACAATACACTCATGCGCAGTTCGGGTGAGATCAGCCTGAAGGCGCTGGTGCAGGCGCACTACAATATTGATTCGAGCCTGCACCCTGATGCCAGATCACCATATCCCGACATGTCGGCTTTCATTTATAGCGTGCTGCGCCTGCCAGCCTCTATTGTACATTGCAACCTGGTGCTGCTGGGCCAATCCGAAGATGTGTTCCTGCAACAGGGTTTCCAGGTGGATAGTTGGGAAGCAGTGACAGCCTCGGCGCGGCGGCGCAAGTGGTTCTATGATGGCAAAAACATCCTGGCGGCCTATGTAGCCAGCGTGAGCGATACCGATGATATTGTTCCCATCCTGGTCGCCTTTCAGATCGAATGGAACAAGATGTATTACTTGCTCAATGCCGACCCCACCACTATGCAGATATTAGAGACGCGCCTGGATCGCTCGTCGCCGGTGTTTGCCGAGATTCGCAAGGTGCTGCGCGAGCGATTGCATATCGCCATCGATGACTGGGAACGCCTGGAAGTCATCTGGGGTGATCGCCTGTGGGAAAACCTGCTCACCATCGGCAGGCAGCGCAAAAGTTTCGCGCTGCGCTTCCTGGGCGGCTCGCACGTGGGTTATGTGCGCGCCACGCGCCAGTGGTGGTCTCCCGTGGAGAACCTGCTCAACACCCTGGGCTTACAGGATCGCCCCATCTACTTCGTTTCCAGCAACACGCACAGCCTCGTCAATCTCATGTCAGGTTCGCTGCTACGTCGCGACAATGAGTTGACGAAATTTGCTCTGAGCGGTGAAGACCCCTACCTGACCGATGAATGTCGCAAGTTGCAGGAGGGTACCGTGCCAGGAAACTGGCAAAACTTCCTTTACTTTGTCGCTCGCGAGTGGATGCGCACTCCGGCGGGCAAAGAGTTCGCGCGCCAGCGCATGCATGAAGAAGAGGAGCACGGCATCTGGTATATCAATGCGCGGCATGGCCTGGAGATCGACGCGCAGGTCTTTGAACTCGCGCGGCTGCGTCCTATGGATGTAGACCCGCGCTGTCGCATGTCCGGCATGGATAAGCTGGCGCGAAGCAAAGCCATTATCCTGAACATTGACTACCCGCTCGGCATGGCAGCCTACCGCATGATGCGCGAGCTTATGGAGAATATGCCGGGTATGCGCGGCATTTATGTACTCGGCAAAGCGGCCACGCTCAACGGCAGCATAGGCGATGTGATGATCTCCAACGTGGTGCTTGACGAGCATAGCCAGAACACCTACTGGCTGGACAACAGCTTTACGGCGCAGGATGTGCAGCCCTACCTGATTTACGGCTCGGTGCTGGATAACCAGAAAGCGGTTTCAGGCAAAGGAACATACCTGCAAAACCGCCAGTACTACGATTTCTACTATCGCGCCAATTATACGGTCATCGAGATGGAAAGCGGCCCCTACCTGAACGCGGTCTACGAAGACCAGTACCTGACGCGCTACCCGGTGGGAGAAAACATCAACTTCGCGCGCCTGCCCTATGAACTGGGCATCTTGCACTACGCCTCGGATACACCCTATACACGCGGCAAAAACCTGGGCGCGGGCAGCCTCTCCTACTTTGGTATGGACTCGACCTACGCGAATGCGGTAGCCATCCTGCGCCGCATCTTCGAGAACGAAATCCTCCAGCAGCAGACACAGCCCCTGCTGGATATAGCGCCACCCGTTAAAGCGGAAACCGTCGCCAACCCGTAAATTTCCAGAGTGAGCGCCACGCCCAATACGCGTGGACTCCTGCACTGCGGGCCAGCTCGACAGGTAGGGGTACAAGGCGAGTACTTGAAAAGTGAGCCATGATGCCGGTCGTTCGCCGATTATACATTGGCGTTATTGGTATTTCCACGATAAGAGCAGACACGTCCCCTTTTACGCATTCATGATTTATTTTTTGTCCGCATGGCTAAAATATAGCACAATCGGGCAGTATAGGTTAACTCTTTGCCCATTGTCGCCAGGCCGATTTAAAAGTCCTGCATTATCGCTCACCACCCACACTCTGGGAGCGTGACATGGGGTGAAGTGCATCGATCGCTATCCCCTCAACCGTATGCCTTATCAACATGCTCGTCACGGCATCTACCAGTTGCGCGCGTAGTTTGCGCGTCTCGACTCGCGCGGTCGCCACGTTAGGATAAATATCCGACACGAGTTCCGCGACTACCTGCTGAATCTCAGGCTTCAAGTGTTCGCCAAGAATGGAATGACCTGTTTCAAAAATACGATGAAAAGCGGGAGCCAGTTCCCCGGTCTGTCGATCTACAAGTTGAAACTCCTCTTCAATGCCGATCGTAAATCGGGCTGGCATTCATACCTCCTTGCACGCCCTGCGCGGTTTGCTGGATCAAGTGATGGATAACAGCGTCCAAACTGCCCGTTTGCTCATACATGGCGATCTGACGGTCCGCGCCGGTGCCGCGCGGGTCATCGAGCAAGATGCGCAGGTAATTGATTTCGAGCCTGCTGCCCAGGTCGTCAAGCACATCATCAACAAAATCCAGCATCTCGCCGATGGAGTCGCGCATGCGCACGCGCCGCCCCTGCACGAAATCAACAAATTCGGCATCCAGGCCGTAGCGCATGGCGCGCCACTTGTTCTCTTCGATGTAATTGCGAGGCAGCACATGCATGCTCATGCCATGCTCGTGCAGCCAGGTCAGCTTTGCCACCAGCGCCTGGCACAGCGCGGCCAGCGCGAGCGTATCCTCGATGGTGGCGGGCATATCGAAGATGCGAAACTCGATTGTATCGAAGAACGTATGCGGGCGAATGTCCCACCAGATTTTTTTGCCGTTGTCGATGACACCTGCCTGGATTAGCGATTGCACGTAGTGATCAAAATCCGCCCAGGAGTTGTATACATCAGGCACGCCGCTGCGAGGGAACGGCTTCCAGACAACAGAGCGGTACGACTTGATGCCGGTAAATCGCCCGCCCCAGAATGGAGAATTGCTCGAAAGGGCCAGCAGGTGAGGGAGCCAGCCTCGCAGCTGATTCATCAGGTTAACGGCGAGTTCATGGTTTGCCACGCCCACATGAATGTGCAGCCCGAAAATCAAGATCGAACGCGCGATGTCCTGGAGTTCCTCTTCCAGCTCCATATAGCGTTCATTGGGCATCGAAAGCTGTTCCGTCCACATACCAGTCGGGTGAGTACCCGCGCTGATGAGTGTCAATCCTTCCTGCTCGGCCAGTTGCAACAGCATTGAGCGCAGGCGTTGCAGTTCCAGGCGCGCGGAAAGAATGTTGGGGCAAACGTCTGTGACAATTTCGACCGTCGATTGAAGCATTTCAGCTTTGATCTTATCACCGAAGAGGGCCGCCCCTTTCTCCAGCATGGTGAGAATATGCGAGGACAACTGGCCTGTGTGACGGTCCACCATTTGAAATTCTTCTTCGATACCAAGTGTGAATCGCGATGACATGCCGTAGCTCCTTAGAGGTGAATATCTTGCCGCATAGCATCATTACATGAGCAAACGGGTAGAAAGCGTTACAGCACCTTTTCCATGCGAGGAATAACTCTACATAACATAACATCACCCTGGGAATCATAGCGTACACAAGAAGTATGCGATTTGTCAAGGGGTGGAATCACGAGATGGGATGTAGAAACACAGTTTCTACATCCCATCTCGTGATGAATTGACCTAATCGGTGCGTAAGGCTACAATGGGGTCCATGCGCGCAGCGCGTTGGGCGGGATAGAAGCCGAAAACAACGCCGACCAGGGCGGAAACGCCGAAGGCGATGAGGATGGAAACCGGGTCAATCACGAAAGGGAACTTATTGGTAGTGGCGATGGCGAACGCGCCAATGGGGCCAATTATCAGGCCAACGATGCCGCCCAGCACGCTCAAGACGAAGGCTTCGATGAGGAACTGCGCCAGCACATCGCGCTGGCGCGCCCCGATGGCGATGCGTATGCCGATTTCGCGGGTGCGTTCCGTGACGGAGACGAGCATAATGTTCATGATGCCGATGCCACCTACGATGAGCGAGACTGCGGCTACACCTACCAGCAGGATGGTCAGGGACTGAGCGGTTGCCTGTACCGTCGAGAGCACCTGAGAGGCGTTCTGGATGGTGAAGTCGTCATTGGCAGGGTTGGAGATATTGTGCCGTTGTTCGAGCAAGGCCTGGGCCGCGCTCTGGACGCTGTTCACGTCGCTGCTATTATCAGCCGTCAGCACAATACTGCTAACGTACTGGCTGCCACTCAGGCGCTGCTGGGCTGTGCTGAATGGGACGTAGACTACATCATCGGCGTTGGTACCAGGACCGGTTGAACCTTTGGAGGTAAGGGTGCCGACTACCGTGAATGTCACGTTGCCGATGCGTATCTGCTGCCCGATAGGGTCAATGCCGAGCGGCGTGAAAAGGTTGTCAACGACGGTTTGCCCCAGCACGGCGACCGTAGCGCCGCTTTGCTCGTCTGCCTGCGTGAAGAAGTTGCCCTCCTGCATCTGCCAGCTGCCTATTTGCTGGTAGCTGGGATAGACGCCCTGAACGCTTGATTGCCAGTTCTGGCTACTAAAGACGATCTGGCCGTTGGTGTTGAGAGTCGGGCTGACAGCAGTTACATTTTTCATCTGGCCCAGCGCATCAGCGTCGGCCTGTGTGAGCGTTTGCAGGGTACCCGTGCCTCCTCTCACTCCGCCAGTGCTGGTACTGCCTGAACGAATGGTCAGTTGGAGCGGATTGAGCGTCGAGAGTCGCTGGTTAATGGTAGCGGTATTGCCCTCACTAATGGCTATCATGATGATCACCGCGCCGACACCTATAATGATGCCGAGCGAAGTGAGAAGAGAGCGCAGTTTGTTGGAGCGGAGAGCCTGTAGGGCGCTGCCTGTGCTTTGATAGAGACCTTGAAATCCGCGCGCGCGGCGATACTTCTGAGGTTTGCGCCTGGCGATAGGTTTTGATGCATGGCGAGGCGGGTCTTGTAGCAACTCGCGTTCGCCTTCATCTTTGATTGTGTTCATAAAGTCACCTGTTTTTCTTCGGAAAGCTGCGCGCTATGACCGAAGTTCAGGCGCGCGACAATGGGCAGGGGATTAGGCATATCTTCGAGAACACGCCCGTCACGGAACTTTACCTGGCGTTTGGCGTAAGCGGCGATGTCGGGTTCGTGGGTCACGAGCACGACAGTCAGCCCCCGCGCATTCAACTCTTGCAGGATGGCGATGATCTGCATGCTGGTCTGGCTATCCAGGTTGCCGGTAGGCTCATCTGCCAGGAACAGCGATGGGGAGGTGACCAGCGCGCGCGCAATGGCTACGCGCTGCTGTTGGCCACCGGACAACTCCACCGGGCGGTGGTGCGCCCTGGATTTTAAGCCGACGATAGACAGAGCCAACTGTGCCTTGCGCTGCCGCTCCGCTCTCGACAAACCGGAGTAGACCAGAGGCAACTCCACATTGTCCAGCGCGGTCATCCAGGAGAGCAGGTTAAAACTCTGGAAGACGAAGCCAATCTTCTGATTGCGGATATCGGCGAGTTGATTGGCGTTCATTTTACTCACGGGCAGACCATCGAGCAAGTAGACGCCGCTGGTAGGGCGATCCAGGCAGCCCAGCAAGTTCATGAAAGTGGACTTGCCGGAGCCGGATGGTCCCATAAGAGCTACAAATTCTCCCCGTTGCACTTGCAGATTGACCCCGCGCAGCGCGGCTACCACTGTGCGTCCCATATAATAGTTCTTGGTGAGTTGCTCAACGCGAATCACCGGTGGAATAGGTCTTTTGCCGTTCAACCCGTTCGATTGCAGGTCGTGTTGCATGATTAACCTCCAGAGCCGGATCGGCCGGACCGGGTTCCACCGCCGCCAAGTCCACTACCACCCAGGCCACTGCCGCCGCCCGTCCTGAAGAGGCTACTGCCAGAGGAATTCGTGCTCGTTGTAGTAATTGTAGCGAACGTGCCGCCCGTCGCGCTCACCACTACCTGGTCGCCTTGATTCAGGCCTGAGAGCACTTCTGAGTAGGTGCCGTCAGTTAAACCCGTCATAATCAGCACTGGCGTTAATTTACCATTATGCAGCACCAGTACAACGTGACGGCTGCCAGTGCTCTGCGTGCTGTTTATCCCTGTACTTGTGCCTGTTCCCCTCAGCCCCTGAATGAGGGAGCCGCGACTGATGACACCAGCCTGCACTGCGGTAGTGGGAAAGGTGAACGCGCTGTTACTGACAAGCAGTACGCCGGTGCGCTGCGCGGTAGTTATGCTGACGGTGGCAGTCATACCCGGATAGAGGTGCGCGTTGCCAATGCTGTTCATATTGACCGTCAAGGTGACGGGGTAGGTCACGACGCCTGAAGTGGTCGAACCAACGATGCTGATACTCGTCACGGCGGCGCGGAAGGTCTGTGACGGGTATGAAGTGAGGGTGAAACGCGCTGGCTGGTTGACCTGCACGTTGGCGATATCGGCTTCGTTGACCGTCGCAGTGATGGTGAAGCCGCTGGTATCGAGTAGCACCATGAACGACGACGAAGAACTGCTACTGTTCCCACTGGCTGTTTGTCCAACAATGCCATTGATAGCCGCGACAACAGCGTTGGAAGGAGCCGTCATTGTAGCCGCTGCCAGGTTATCCTGAGCCGTCTGTAGCTGCAATTGGGCGCTTTGCAGGTTGTTATTATCGGTATTCAACGTATTTTGCGCGTCCCCGTTGCTGACCGCCGTATTATAGGTTTGCTGGGCATTATCGACGCTGAGTTGTGCCTGTTGCACGGCGATCTCCAGACCAGGCGCATTCAGTTTTGCTAGCACCTGCCCGGCTTTGACCTGCTGACCAACCTTCACATCGATCTCACTAATCTGTCCCGATGTGCTGAAGTTCATGTCATACTCGGCCTTAGCCTGCAAGGGGCCGCTGGCTGAAACCGTCTGGGTGAGGTTGCCAGTGGATACCGGAACGGTAGTATACTGCACTGGAGTAACGCTGTTGCGACGCATGTAAATAAGCGCGCCGCCCCCGATCAAGATTACCAGCAGCAAGACGCTTACGACGACCAACCAGGTACGCCTCCGCCGGGGAGGAGCGAGTGTACTATCGTCGTCTTCATCCTGGAAGAGCGGCTGCAAACTGAATGAATCAACATCCAAATCAGATTGATCTGGATTTGTTTGTACTATATCTGACATTGTATGTCTCCTTTGTGGGCGCGATTTATCGCGCCCTTACGGGTGGGCGTCCTCATGCTACGCTGCTTAAACATCATATTTTTCAGTTCCTCAAATCTTGTATGCATGCATAGTCGCATGTAAAACAGGCATATGGTATTACGGCCTGCTATCACATAGTCTAGCAAAGGGAATATAAAGTGGCTGTTAAGTTGTCAGGGGGAGTAGGGCGGTAAAAACGCTACCGGTGCCGGGGGTGCTTTCGACTTGCACATGGCCACCATGCTGTTGGGCGATGGCGGCGACGATGGATAAGCCTAGTCCAGTGCCACCTTTGTGTCGCCCACGCGCATTGTCGATCCGGTAGAAGCGCTCAAAGATGTGCGCCTGTTGCTCAGGGGCGATGCCCGCTCCGGTATCTGAGACCTTGACGATGGCCCAGCTTTCCTTTTGATCGAGGATGATGACTACCTCACCACCGGGACGATTATAGTAGATGCCATTCTCAACCAGGTTGTAGAATAGACGCGAGAGCAGCGTGCTGTCTCCCTCTACGACGATATCGCAATCGCTACAGAGGCGTATCGTGATCTGGCGCGCAGCGGCGGTTGGCTGCAAATCGTCGCATACCTCTTCCAGCAGTGGACCAAGGGCGATGCTGCCGGGTTCGGGCGGCTGTTCGCTCTTCGCCAGTATGAGCATATCGGCGACGAGACGTTCCAGGCGTGTCAGGGCGCGTTCCTGCGTGGCTGCCATAGCCTGATAATCCTGTATTGTAGCGTCAGGATCGGCGGTGACTACTTCCAGATTGGTACGCAGTGAGGCCAGCGGAGTGCGCAACTCATGCGCGGCATCGGCAACGAAACGCCCTTGCTGATCGAATGTGAGTTGCAAGCGTTCTAGCATGGCATCGAAGGTATCGGCCAGCTCCTTGATTTCATCGCGCGGCCCGGCCAGGCTAAGGCGTGTATCGAGCGTGCTGGCGCTGATGCGCTGCGCGGCTTCGCTGACACGTCGCACCGGGCGCAAGGAGACGCCCGCCAGCCAGTACGCGCCCACGCCAGTTATGATGGCTACAAAGAAGAAACCCATCAGCGATAAGCGGCGCAACTCAAACAGTAGCGCCCGTTCCAGCGGGTTGGTGGAAAGCAGGTATGTACCATTTTTTGAGACACTGATGCTTTGAGGATGCTGCTCTAATCTGACCAGAAATGTGGGAGTGACGCGGATAATCCTGGGAAATGTGCTCAGCGCGATGGTGTTGATAAAGAGCACCAGCGCGAAGCTCACAATCAAAGCCAGGCCGGCTGAACACAATGCCAGGCGCATGCGCAATGTGAACCGTCTCTTCAGTTGTTGCCACAGCCAGATAAAGGGTTTTCCTGGCCAGTTCACGTTGCAACCTCCTCCACGCAACCTGGCAGAGGCGCAATGCCCAGGCGGTAGCCCTGATTGATGACGGTTTCAATGTACGTGGTATCTTGCAACTTGCGCCGCAGTGAGTTGATATGCACGCGCACGGTGTTGGTGAGCGGATTGACCTGCATATCCCATACGTGTTCTAACAGGGTCTCCTGGCTGATAACCTCGCCCTGGTGACGTAGCAGGTATTCAAGGATGCCGTACTCTTTGCTCGTTAACTCCAGGTGCCGGTTGTTTTTCCAGATAATGCGCGCGGTAGGATCAAGTTTCAGGTCTTGATACTGCAATAGCGGCGCGCGCGCGCGCAGATCACGCCTCAGCAGGGCGCGAATACGGGCGCATAATTCAGCAAAATGGAAAGGCTTCACCAGGTAATCGTCTGCTCCATAATCGAGTCCAATCACACGCTCATGAGGCTGACTGCGCGCCGTGAGCATCAAAATATAGGGACTCGATTTATCGGGTTCGTGTAGGTGCTGGTTGGCACGCAGGCGGCGACAGACTTCAAGCCCGTCCATCTCAGGGAGATGAAGGTCGAGTATTAAAAGGTCGTACTCGTTGATTTCGGCCAGCCTCCAGCCCTGTTTCCCATCATAGGCCACGTCCACGGCGTACCCTTCGCGCTTCAATCCTCTGACGAGCGCGTGAGCAATATCCAGTTCGTCTTCGATGACCAGTAGTCTCATAGATGAACCTGTCGGCGTTCGCCTCCACGCGTGCGAACGCAGCATCTTATCATTACCATTAAAGTACACGGTACTGCAAAAAGATCAGAAAACCATCAAGAAGTTGTAAAATTTTTATTTTTTGACAACCGGCAGGGAGAATAATCTGTCGGCGGAGATATCGCCCTGGAAATTATAGGGCTTGACGCCTTTCAGCGCACTGGTATCAATGCTGATCTGCACTATCGGCATGTAACCGCCCTGCTTTTGCACCAGGAGAGCATAGTGTGGCTGACCTGCTACGTTTTTCACCGCGTTTGGCACATACCACGAAAGCGAGATGTAGGAAATGCAGTTCTTGGGCGTCTCGGTCAGTCCTCCCCACATGGCGCGCCCTGGCAGGTCGCTGCTCAGTTCGGTAGGTGCGCCCAGGCTGTCAACAGGCCAGTTGATGAAACCTTTGCCTGATACCCAACCGCGCTGCCCAAGATTGTAGTCTCCATTGGGACAATAACGAGCATTGCTGGGAGAAGAATTTGCATACTGCCCGCATCCTGATTGTGGCGCGCTGTTGTTCCCACTACCGGTACTGGTAGGCACACACAACGCCTGTCCCGTATCAAAGCCATCACCGCCTAACAACTGGGCATTGGCCGGAGCGTAGACTCGAATATAATCGGCGTAGGTATTGTAGCCATAGACCGGCCCTTTTTGCTGGTAGTTAAGCGTGATGGTCAGGTTATGAGTGGCTCCGCCTTGCGCGTCCAATACGATATTGTCCTGCTCTGTCGTCTGGACATACTGGCTGGCTTTGCTGATGCTGATATTTGACTGTACCACCATAAAGCCGTCTTCATTGCTGAATGTACTCATGGCGCCACTAAAGTTGTGCTGCACCAACCATGCCTCGGCTTGCGGATTGGCGAAGTAAATCTCCAGGTCGCGTGATTGAATATCTTTCTCGGCGTTCTGTACGATCTTCAGAAGCGTCTTGACGGGCAGCGAGCGCAGCTTAGCCAGCAGCAGCGTGCCCAGCAGCGAAGTGAATGATTTGCGTGTGGCAGCGTTATTGGTCCCTGTTTTCTGGCGTTGCAGCGCGATAGCGACAGGATTTTGCTGGTAATAATGCAGCTTGTCTTGCAGGTTCTGTGCTGTAATGATCTCGTTATACTCTTGCACTTTGATTGGGCCTGTAATACCCAGTACGTGCTCAATAACCAGGGGAGTGAAGGCAATATCTCCATCGACCGGCCCGCCGCCTTCTTGCTGGAAGACCTGCATTGCAAGCTGCGCGGTCGTGGGAAAGTCAGCTGACAGGTTGGAGTCGCGCAGTCCAAAGCTCCCAAAATTCATCCAACTAAGATATTGTGGAGGAGCCTGGCGGCCTAGCTCGTAGCCGTTTCCGTTGTAGTCAAGTTCAGTCACATCTTGTAACGTGAATGGCGACAGACGCCCATTTTGGATGGACATGACGCCGTATTGACCCGTGAAGCCGCCGCCCGGTCGTAGTTCCGCGCTATCCATCGTCTGGATCAGGAAATGGCGTCCCTGCCCGATACCCAGCAACCAGGACACGATGCCGATCAGTCCCTGCCCCTGTTCGATGTAGCTTTGCACTTTAGGTAGCAGTGTCATAGCCGATGCAATCAACTTTTGCTGGGATGTACTGATGGGCAATTGGTTCAGTGAAACCTGGCTCATCTGCGTTTTAATGTCATTAATATAGTAGAGGGTGTGCAGCATAGCCCCCTCTATGTTGGAGATGTCATTGGCGGTGATGAGCGGCCTGGTCGAGCCTGTGGCAAGCGGCGAACTATGCAGGATACCTGCTCCCAGCATGGCCACTCCGATTAACTCGTTGCCCATACGCGTAACATCTATGCCCACCTGTACCAGGTGCCGCGCCATACCTAGCTTGCTACCAAACTGCGGCGCGTATTGCTGGATAGCATTCTGGATATCCGGGCGATCAACCAGCTGTTGCAGTTTCAAGAAGTCACCTTGCGCCCGGCTCAATTCAAGGTCGGCCTGCTGTAATTTATTCGGGTCGAGCGCAGCCAGCGGATCGCTTTTCGAGACGGGCAGCAGGGTCTTCACATTCATCAACTGATCCACGCCGTCCAATGCGACGCCTTTGATCGAGGTGTAGGCGCTGTAAGCCGCGATGCCCATGCCGATCGGAATCAGCAGGGACAGTAATATCACAGCCACCACCACAAGTCCAACCATACGATGAACGCTGCGCTTGCGCGCGCGCTCACCGCTGCGCACCCAGTGCCTGCGTATCGAGCGTTGCGCAATAACGGTCTTACGAGTGAGTGGGATGAACCTTTTCTCGACAGGAGCCGGTAACAACTGCCCGCGCACAATAAGACTGAAATCATCCCCGTGCGGCAGTTCAAGGATAGAGAACGTTGGTTTATCTTCAGACGGCGGCTGTAGCTCCGTTGGAATGTCTTCCTCGATGGGGGCGTGCTCTTCGGCCTCAACCCTTTCAGGCAGAACTTCCTGGGATGCTGGAGTCTCCTGGGAAATGATGATTGCGCGGCGTTTGGCGGTATCCTCTTCCTCGTCATCTCGTGTAGCATCTGGTTGTTCGTCGACCGTTGCTTGCGCTGGCGTGGGTGTAGTAGTGGCGAACACCTGCGCTCCTGGATAGAGGGCGCGAAAACCCCAGGGCGTGCCATCTTCGTGTAGAACGAGGCAGCGTCTCGCCAGCTTCCCCACCATTTTGGGGGGGATTTGGTAGCGCATAGCGATCTGGTCCAGCGGGTCTACGCTCGTGAAATACGCTTTAACAGCTAATTTACGTCTATAATAGCGTTTTTTCTCTCTCGCGTTCAGTAAGGAAGTGTTCTCATCTTTCCACGAGGAGATATCTTGCATGCGTGTAGCTACTGCCGGAGAATGGTTAACCTGAACACCGGACAAAGCACACCTCCATCATTCATTTATGCAGTGAATAGTTATAGTAAAGTGTCTGCGCTCTCACAGCCTGACATTCAGGACGAGCATAGCTTCTCCTCCTAGAATATAGGACGCCAAAAATGGGCGCTTCGTTGCACTATATCATTTTATTCCAATGTGTATATCTTATTATACTCTACTGACGTTTGAGTGTCAGGTTGCTTGCTTTCTGGTACCAATGTATCTCGTGGGTGTTCCTACTGGCCTGACATCAAACCTCAGCATGCTCTGGAACGTACATGATATGCTAGTAGAGAGCATTGGAAAGGTATTCACACACACATGAGTCGCAAAACACCGGGCATAAATAGATTTTCGCAAGCCATCCGTTTTTTTCGCGTCTCCAGGC
>DATLSI010000321.1:0-7757 GCA_035534255.1 Ktedonobacteraceae bacterium
GTGCGTCGTCCTGCGCCGCGCCTCGTAGCGTTCCCGCGCCGTATCGGTCAATTGTCGTGCCAGCATACCTATGCATTCGCTCTGCTCGTCAGTGAGGGATGGGATGGGGAGACGTTCCATGAATTGAGTGAAATGCTGATAAATCATTAATCCTGCACGTTCGCCTAATGGCGCACAGAGGCGGCTAATACAGAACCAGCTAACACGCGACTGGAGAATACCTAATAGCGATTTATCCGTTGTTGGCAATATATAACCTTTATTATTTATAAATTGCCCTTGTTCATCCCATGAAAATCGAGGGAACCGGGCAATATCAGGCCAGAAGATTTTAGCTTTCTCAAAAGCATCATAATAATCACACGGACGTAATTCCCACCAGAATTGACCTTTATCCAGGCGTTTACGCGCTGCATCAGCGAAGGGTTGTAAGTAAGTGGCTATTCCTTGATGGCACGCGGCCAGCTTTTCCCAGGCTTGTGTTTCATCAATTCGTTTAAGACCTGGAAAATTTTGTATCGTCCAGCCATTAGGGAAGCAGACTAACCAGCGCCCTTCGTTTTCTTGATACCAGGGTCGTAGATCTTCACCACGTAGCAAAGGTTTGATAATACTGGAACATGTAGGATCATCTTTGACCAGTCGATCTCTCGCGGTCTGGTCGATTATAAACGCTTCATTTAGACCAGTCAGTATACCTCTATACATATGTCTTTCAACTACATCTCCTAAAGGTTTACCCATTGCCAGTAGTCTATTAAAGAGTGCGCGAGAAGCGTCACTTGTTAGATGCCAACCCTCGTCATGTTGATCGAGGATGGACACTGGGAATAATTTTCCCTCAAGCTGTTCTCTGAAAGACTTAATGTGGTCAGTGCGCCCAAAAATAGCCACCTTTGCGGTATAACTGTCTGTGGGTACGGTTTTGTGTACTATCTGTATCGATGGGCTAAGATCGGGAGCATCAGCAAAAACACGAGTATTTCCTAAATCGACAATGGAATCGATAGTTGTTTGCGTCCGCAAGTGGTGGCGAAGAGATGTAGCATAATTAGTACGCAGCCACATATTGCTGCTGATATATGCCAGCCTGCCACCATTGCGCAGCAAGCGCAAGCCTTGCGCGAAGAAGTAGACGAACAGGTCCGCTACGCCGTGATACACGTCGTACCTATCCTGGAAGAATGGTTTGTCCGCGCTCAGTTGTTCCTGGCGCACGTAGGGCGGATTGCCGATTACTACGTCGAAACCGGCGCGTTCGCCCAATGGCTGGCCCTGGCTATCGAAGAAGATGTTGGGAAATTCCAGTTCCCAGTGCAAGAATTGCTTGCGCGTGGCCAGCGCGTTTGCGGCGTCGAGCCAGTTTTCAAATTGCTGCGGTTGAGTCTGCCCTTGCTCGTTAGCCTTGCCCAGCGCGTAATCAGCCAGCGGACGCCAATCGTTTTCTCCAACCTCAACGTTGTAGTAGAGCGCGGCTCCCAGGTTTGCCAGGCGCTGGTACTTTTCGCTGAAATGCTGGCGCAGAGCTTCATAGGCGGCTTCCTGCGCTTTGACATCTTTGAGGGTGACGCCCGGATTGAGTTCGATGGCCGCTATCGATGCCAGCGCGTCCCGCGTGATGTGGCGAAAATCGTCGTCGAAGATGGTAAGCGCGAGCTGGCCCGCCTGCTGCTGTTGCACCCTGGCCTGCTGCGCGCGTTTCTGTGCCTCTTTCGCGCCGGGATGCTGGTCGGCGGCTATGTCTTGCAGCCACGAGCCGATCAGGGCGTTGCCACTGCGCAAATGATGATCGAGAAAGCTTAACGGGCGGTCTTTGGCGGCGGTGATGAGCCAGAGCGAGAGCTTGGCAAGTTCCACCGCTAACGGATTGAGATCGACGCCGTAGATACATTGCTGCGCGACACGGCGTTTCCAGTAGGTCAGGTCCGCCTCTTGTGAAGCGGCAGTTTTGCTTGTTTTGCTCGTGCCATCCGCCGTTTCAGGCTGCACGCCCAGTTCTACCAGGTAACGCGCGATGTATTCCGTCACCTCGACCGGGAAATGGCCGCTGCCCATCGAGGGATCGAGCACGTTGATGGAGAGCGCGGCCTGGATGCGTTCCTCGTCGCTCTGCGCGTGCCTGACGGCCTCGTCCAGCGCGGGTTTCACCGCTTCATCCACCATGTATTTGACGATGTAATCGGGTGTATAATAGCTGCCGGTGATCTTGCGCTCGCCGCGGTCGGTCACAAGATAGACCTCGCCCGGCGCGAATTCGCGCGCGATATCGCGTTTGGGCGCGCCCTGCGCCGCCACAATCTTGCTGCTCGATCGCAGCTCGACTAGAGGTTCTGTTGCCACGCGCAGCGTATATTCCAGCAGACCTTCGTAGATGGTTCCCAGGTGCCGCTCGGCCAGGTCGCGATAATCGACGAACTGGAGTTTGACACGCGCCAGTTTTTCGATGGCGCGGCACAGGCTCAGATCACCTACAACATGCTTTTCAAGAAATGGGTGACGCTGCGGGTCAAAGAGGCCGCCATTGAATGTGGTCACGGTCAGCGGCGGGCTGCCCAGGTTGATGATGTTGAAGAGTTCTTTCAGACGCGCCCATATCACGCCGCTTGTAGACAATATCCAGGGTTGTTTGACCACCTCGCGCTTGATGGCATCCAGGCTGTACTGGCTGCGATAGGGCGCGTTGTCATGCAGGGGCAGCAAATCGCGTGCCTCGGCGTAGAGAATGAAAAGCAGGCGATAGAGCAGGATCAGCGAGTTGTCGTAAATCTGCTTATTAGTTTCGGGCGATGGCGTCAGGCGGTTTTGCGGATAATCGAGAAAACCCTGTGCCACGTAGCGCAGCGCGTCGTACACCTGCTCGCGCAGGCTTTCGCTCACCCCGCGCGCGTAATCTGTGCTATCGCTAAGAATGGCGTCAAGCGAAAGCGGGCCGGGGTCAAAGGCGGCGCGCCGGAAGAAGGTATAGAAGTACATAAATGCCTTGAGGTCGGATTTCAGCAGCGCGGGCAAGTCTACTTCATAGAATACCTCCAACCTGTGCGCGCTCTGCGCGTGATAGAGCCGCCACTGCCGCCCGTTGGTGAGTATGCCCCAGGGCAACCCGCTGTGCAGCATGTAAAAGAAAATCTGCCACGAAGGGTTTTTATTAGTGAAAGGGTCAGCGTTTTTGCTGCTGCTTTTGAGCGTCTGATCCAGTGGACGCTCCCACGATTTGGCGTCGCCAATGGCATAGGCATTTTGCAGGGTAGCAGGCTGCGCGGTTTTGTTCTTATTGGCGACCAGCGCGGCGTTGTCGCGATAGAAAATATAATCGGGCCGCTGCGTGCCATCGGGGACTTTGAGGGGAACCTGCACCTCAAAAGTGTGTCCCAGCGCGCGCAAAACGGGCTTGATGCAGTCATCTTCGGTCTGCGATTCGCTGCTGGCATTGGGGGTAAACGTGTTGTAGATGTGCTGCAAGCGGGCCATGACCTCGCCGGCCTCATCTTCCAGGGAAGACCAGTGACCGGGCAGGATATGATCGAGGTAGTAATCGGAGAAGAGCCGTTGATTCTGGTGCGAGGCTCCGAGCAGTTGAGCTTGAACAGGCTGTGACACGTTAATTCCCGCCTACATCTACAGTTACATTTTTCCGAATCGCTCCCAGGGCGACCGCGAGGGTCGCCCCTACCATATACGGCTTCGCGCATCACTTCGTAGCAGGGTAGGGGCGACCCTCGCGGTCGCCCTGGTTCGTCGCGAAACCGAGGATCGTCCTGGTTCGTCCTGAAATCGCACTCACTATAGCATGACAGGCGCTCTAAGACAAGACCTTATCTTGGCCTCTCTTTCCATACAGCTATAGGTAATCGGTACTCTTTTGCCCTCTTTTCATGCTATTTTAATAGCTGATTGATTAAAATGAAGTACATCGATGTAGATTGAAGCATGCTAGAAGGAGCAGGGGTGAAATATGGCTGAACGCCGTTCGTATGCCATTGTCGGAAATGGAATAGCCGGGATAACTGCTGCTGAGACTTTGCGCCAGGAGCAGCCCTCGGCGGAGATCACCATCGTCGCGGAGACACCTGCTCCGGCCTGCTATCGACCGGCTCTCAAAGATTACCTGGTGGGGCGCGTTTCCGAGGAGACGTTGTTTGCGCGTCGCCCCGGCTATTATGCTGAGAAGAACATGCGCTTCCTGGCTGATCGCGTGGCGCAAATCGCCGTCGATCAACACCGGCTTCTGCTGAGCAGCGGGCAGACTCTCGCTTATGATCGCTTGCTGCTGGCGACGGGAGCGCGGGCGCGTCGCCTGAGCTGTCCCGGCAGCGAGCTGGCAGGCGTGCTGACGCTGCGCGTGTGGGCGGATTACACTCTCGCCCTGCGCTTTCTGGAGACTGCCCGCCGCGTCGTGGTTTGCGGCGGTGGCCCGTTAGCCCTGGAGACGGTGGACATGCTGCGCCAGCGCGGTTTGCAGGTAACACATTTGCTGCGCCGCCGTGGGCTATGGGCGAATACCCTGGATAGAACCGCGTCCGAACTTCTCCTGCACCAGGAAAAGGAGGCCGGGGTGGATGTGCGCCTGGAAGAGGAGATTACCGAGATCATCGGGAAGCAGGGGCAGGTGGTTGGTCTCATCACCGGCAGCGGAGCGCGTATCCCCTGCGATATGCTGGTCATGGCGATTGGCGCTGAGCCGGTGCTCGATTATACCAGGACAGGTGAGATTGCCTGCCAGCGAGGGATACTGGTAGATCATGCTATGCGCACCAGCGCCGCCGACGTGTTCGCCGCGGGTGATGTCGCGGAAACGCTCGACCCGCTCACGGGTCAAACGCGCATCGCAGGCCAGTGGTATCCCGCCATGCAGCAGGGCCGCGCCGCCGCCTACAGCATGCTGGACATGCTCGACGCGCTGCGCCTGCGCCATGCCGCATCTTATAGCAACGCCTATTTGCGCCCCATCAGCACCTATGCGCTCTTCGGCTTCGATATTGCCGCCATTGGATTAACCAGTGTAGCCGCGCCCAATTACCAGGAAGTTGTGGCCGACCCGCGCACGCATATCTACAGCAAGGCGCTGCTCAGAAATGGCGTGCCGGTGGGCATGCTCTCTTTCGATGGCCAGCGCGATATGCTGGCGTTCAAACGCGCCATCGATCACGCGGTTGATGTCACTGCCGTGATATCGTGCCTGTTCGACCGTGAATTCAAGTTCGCAACCTGGCTGGACGCGCAAAAAGTGCCCGCGCCCGTGCTGGCCGTGCGCAAGACCGGCGCGCTGCCAGCAGTGTCTCCCGCGAGCAGTATGAAAAACCAGTTCGCGCCCGCCCTTTCTCGCCCGCATGACAATCCATATACGCTGCCGGTCATTGCGGCTGCGCGTCCCGCCGGTCGCGAGAGCGACGCCAGCAGGTTTCCAGGCGCGCATGAGTACGCGCATGCCAGTATCCCCACCGCTGCTTTCCTCGCGCCCGTCCTGCCCGCCAGAATTGCGCTAACGCTCACCACTGGTGAAGGTCCCGACCGCGCTCCAACCCTTATACTCGACCCACAAGGCACCGACCTGGCCGCCGCGCCAGAATCGACGCATACGGCTCTCAGCGCGTCTGCATCTACTACCATTGGGCGCGAAGCCACTGCTACCCTGGTTATCAACCACTACTCCATTTCGCGCCACCATGCCGAGATTAGCTGCATAAACGGCGTCTATCTGCTGCGTGACCTCGATAGTAAAAATGGCACCTTCATCAACGAAACGCGGCTCGCTCCTGGCCGCGCTTACGCCCTCAAGCAGCGCGATTCTATCCGCATCGGCAACCTGGCCACCTACCAGTTCCAGGTACGCGCCATCGCCCCACGCTAATGAAATTTTTCCCTCCCATTTTCCCCGGCTCGCGCAAGAGGAAATACATGCGTGAAATTGTAATATTTCGCGATGCCAAACGATAGTTAAGATGAGTACTCAAACAACACGAGGGAAATCATGCAAGCCAAAAGACATATTGCGCAGGTAGAGCAGGAAATGGCTCTCCTGTACAGGAAATACGCGCCAGGTATGCTTACCTATGTCCGTATGCGCGTTCCCTCACCAGAAGATGCGGAAGACCTGGTGGTGGAAGTATTCCTGGCGGCTATCGAGAATGCAAATTTTACCGCGCTATCGGAGAAAGCGAAACAATTATGGCTCTGGCGAGTTACCCGTAACAAAGTGATTGATGCCTACCGGCGAGCGAAAACTCGTCAAAGTGTGACCCTCGATCACGTGGCTGAAGGCCTTTTTGAAGATGAGATGTTCGGCCCCGAATATAACGCCTTGCGACAGGAAGATTACATAGATTTGTACGCGTATCTCCAAAGCTTGCCCGCACAGCAGCAGGAGATTCTACGCTTGCGCTTTGGTCAGGGTTTATCCTGTAGTGAGATCGCGACCGCGTTAGGAAAGCAGGAAAATGGGGTGCGCGTCACACTTTCACGCAGTTTAAATCTTTTGCGGAAAATCTATCAACACAGAGAGGAGGAGCAGGAGCATGGCCTACCAGGATGAGTTTTTCACACCTGAAGAAGTAGACACGCAAATTGAACGTGCGAGCCAACTCAAGGAAGACGATCGAACAGATGCCGAGGCATTAGCGTATCTGCGCAGCTTTTACCTGACGGATACCCGGCAGCAGCAGGAGACGCTAGATCGTATCTGGACCCGCATTACGCATGCAGCTCCTTCCGAACAATATGAACAAGAGAAAGAGAAAGTGATATATATGCAAACTCCAAACAGTAGTAATGGCCCACAGGGTCCGCAGCGCCCACGGTCGCTGGTACAGCGGCTCGGTATGCTGGCGGCGGTTGTCATCCTGGTAGCCCTGGTTGGCAGCCTGGCGATTGTTTTCTACGCGGTTCGTCATACCAATGGAGGTACTGCCTCCCCTCACCCGACACCAGCTCTGACATCGACGCCAAAAACGGCTCCTGTGCCATTGAAAGTCACTTCTGTCGAAATGGCAGTCACGCCCCAATCAATCGCGGGCACAACCTGCGGTACGAACTTGACCGTGACCTATACAGCAACGATTCACGTTGTACCTGACAGCGCAGGTGGTACCGTCAAGTTCGGCTACACGGTCAACAATGGGCGTGGACAAAACATGGCCAGCCTCAACTTCGGCCCCGGGGTGACCACTAAAACGTATGCCTTTACGTGGAGTGGCGCGCTGCCTGTCGATCATACCTATCCTGAAGCAGGAGGGATTCAGGTGACCAGTCCCAATCAACTGCTTTCTCCACTGGTTGGGCCAACGGGCCAGTGTACGCCTGCCGCGGCGTTTCACGTCACGAAAATTGATATGACGGTGAGTCCCACATCCATTCAAGGACTGGCCTGTGGTACTTCCCTCGTTGTCACTTATACGGCAACGATTCACGTCGCACCCAACAGCCCGGGTGGCACCGTCCAGTTCAGCTACACGGTCAACAATGGGCGTGGACAAAACATGGCCAGCCTCAACTTCGGCCCGGGGCAGACCATTAAAACGTACACCTTTACGTGGAGTGGCGCACTGCCTGTCGATCATACCTACCCTGAGCCAGGAGGGATTCAGGTGACCAGTCCCAATCAACTGACTTCGCCACTGGTTGGGCCAACGGGCATGTGCAGTTAGGGGTTCTGATAGGGTAATTGTGTCCGTTGGGACGCGTGCGTCCCCGTCGTGCGTAGGGACAGGGACGCGGAGATGGGCGGACGAGGGGGCCTTGCGCCTGTCCCCGTGAGCATCACA
>DATLSI010000322.1:0-12425 GCA_035534255.1 Ktedonobacteraceae bacterium
GATATGGTTGCGCCCGGCAGCGTTAATTCATCTTTGCCTCGAAAAAGGATGACCGGTTTGATGGAAGTTGTTGTTATGCCGGAGGCGGTGAGCAGCGGCTCGAAGCTCGAACGTTGCAGCCAGTCGGGTTTGAGGAAGGCAAACCAGTTACCAACGAGCACGCTATTTTCCAGCCTGTCGATGAGCGATACATCAGAAATGTGCAGAGAGGAATCATAATCTACTGATAAATTTTGTTGTATCATAACAAAGGCCTTTCTTATGCCGGCGGTTGGCCATATTACTCCGATGTGATTGCCTGTGGTAACTTACCTTATAATAAACAAAAGTGCAAGTAGAAGGATAGTAAATAGATATGCAACCAGTACGCCGCGTTCTACCAATTGTTGTGATGTGCGTGTTTCTCGCAGCCTGTACTACGCCGGGTGGTAGCAATGCCAGCACGACTACGCCCACCGCGTCTGTTACGCCAAAGGTAACGGCGACGACACCGGCAGCCACTGGCAGCCCATCAACGCCCCTTACAGTTGACAACTCACCTTCGATTTGTCCGGCTGCGCTGGCGAGCAATGCCAACTGCCAGACGCCTCGTTCCCTGCGTATGGCCTACGGTGTCGAGTCACTGATGCAGCGCGGCTACACGGGAGCGGGCCAAACCGTAGTCGATATTGTGTCCTACGGTAGCCCGACTTTGCAGCAAGATATGGACACCTTCGACCGGCAGTATTATTTGCCGCCTATTACTATTCAAGTGTTGTCACCCATTGGCACGGTACCCTTTAACGCGGGCAATAAAGATATGGCAGGCTGGGCGGGAGAAACGGAACTGGATGTGCAGATCATTCATGCCATTGCTCCTGGCGCGAAGATCGTGGTGCTGACCAGCCCCGTTGATGAAGTAGAGGGTACATCGGGGCTGCCACAGTTCTTACAACTGGAGCAATATGCCATCAACAACCATCTTGGCTCTATTATCTCGCAGAGCTGGGGCGCATCCGAGGTGACGCTCAATAACAGCGCAGGGCAGCAGGAGATACAACAATGGGATGCATTCTACAAGCACGCAACGACGCAGCAAGGCATTACCTTCTTTGGCTCGTCGGGCGATAATGGGGCTACCGACTATCGCGACCTGAACGCTACAGTTCTTTCGACAAACCCCACGACCAGTTTCCCGACCGATGATCCGTGGGTGACGAGCACAGGCGGCACGGCCCTGGATCGTGTAGGAACAACAACATTCAATGAGATGGCCTGGAGCAATAGCGGCGGCGGCTTCAGTTCATTCTTCTCGACCCCGTCATTTCAGCAGTTATTGCCCGCGAGCGTCAAACAAGAACTGCATAACAGGCGCGGTGTGCCTGATGTTTCGGCGAATGCCGATCCATCCACCGCCATATCTATTTATCTGGGTGGCTGGCAGTTGATAGGCGGAACAAGCGCCAGCGCTCCGTTATGGGCCGCTATTATGGCTATCGCCGATCAAATGGCCGGACACGCGCTTGGCTATATCAATAGCGCGCTTTACAAACTGGCGACATCCAGCACCTATACGCAGGATTTCCACGATATCACCCAGGGGAATAATACGCAAAACGTGAATGGCGTAATCGTAACGGGCTATTCTGCTGCGCAGGGCTGGGACCCCGTCACCGGCCTGGGATCACCCGACGCTGAAAAACTGATACCCGCCCTGATCGCGGCAATATAAACTTTATGGCCTCTGTGTCTAGTGCGGGTATTGATTCGGGTAGGTATTGTAGTTTGGTTGGCCGAACATGACGCGGCGGCGGCGTTGCCCGAAGACCAGGTAGAGGAAACAGCCCAGGAATGGCACAAGCCAGATCAATGCCAACCACAGTATTGTGCCGGCGAACGAGTGATTGTCCTCAAAGACCATGACAGTAGCGATGATATGTCCCAGGATAGGCACAAAAACTATCACCAGGAAGAGGAACGTATTGAATATACAACCACGATTTCCAGACATTTTTCTTCTTTTCTCCTCATAATACTCTATTGTGCAACAAATTTTCTCTATTGTGAGCGCTCCAATGACGTGTGTCCGGTGCTTGCACTCTCAAGAGTATATACGTGATGAGGGGAGATCGCGTTGTATGCTTCGTTTTACAGGATATTCTTGAGTGCGCTTCCACCCTGAAAATTGTAACGCAATTGAAGGAAATAGAACGGAAATTCAAATAAATTGTTGACAAACGTTCTAAAATCATGTAAAATTGCGTTGCGAACATATGTTCTTCGATTTGTGCTCAGGGAAGGCGGTGATCCCTCATGGATGAAATACGTTTGCGCCAGAGGGCCAGGCGAGCGAATCAGGTGCGAGTTACCGAAGACGACATGCTGAACGAGGGCGAATACGATGAGCCGTGGCCAGATCGCCTGCCATCCAGTTCGCGTCGTTACCAGCCAATAGCAGATATACGGTCTGAAAGCGGGCGCAAGCAGGCTGACGCCTCTTATGGGCAGAAACGATCAAGCACCGGGCGTCAGAGCGTTCCGCTCAGGAGCAGCGCTACTCAGAACGATATACCCATCGTCAGGGGAAGCCGAGGGCGCGCGCCCTACCACGAGGACGAAGACCCACGCCGCGCGAGTGGATTGCTGATGGCAAGGAGAAGGCCGCGTTTACACTGGCTGGTATTTATCGGGGCGGCGATGTTCGTCATGATAATTGGCTGGGTGGCTTTTAGCGCGTTGAGTAACTGGTGGCAGGTTACGCAGGATGACTGGCACTATGGTAGACCACGCACATATCAGGTTGATATGGTTGTTGGTCATAATGACTCGCAGGCCAATCCGAGTCACTTCATAGCCGAGAATTTGAATCGCCACATATTGATTATTGAGTTACCGGGCGGCGATGCTGCAAAGGCGAAGATATACACGGGGCCAATATTGATAGGTCCTGGTCAGGATTTGACTCCGGTGACGCTGACGTTCAAGGATGTTAATGGCGATGGGAAATTAGATATGATCGTGAATGTACAGGGTTCGCATTTCGTGTTTCTCAATCAGAATGGTCAGTTTGTTGCAGCGCCAGGCCTGAATGGGAGCTGACCGGTGTGGCATGCGCGATAGAAGTGTGTACGCTCACCGGTACAAATGTACTCGCCGGGCGCATGACCTGTACATTCACAGCGGGGAAAGATCCCGCGGGTGTTGGCTGGTCTTCCCAGTCTTTTTGTTCTACATGGTATGAGCGAAAGGCCAGAGTCGCGAATATCACCAGCCAGGCGAGCAAGCTGCCAAGGAGTGTCAAGGCCAGGATCATTTGTGTTGGTGTTGACAGGGCAGAAATATCCACGGGCACATCCTCTATTTTAACGTTTGATAATTTGATAAGATGAATGGTTTGTCATTATTATAATGACGAAGAAAATAGACGAAATTAACTGTATCCCCCGATTGATTAGCATTTCTTTTATTGGATGGAAGCATATTGCGTGTTGCCACTTCCCTCATGTAAACGATGGCGGGGCGAAAAAAGTTACAAGACATGCTCTATTCCCCTGAGTGAAGTCCGTTTTCTATCGTAGGAGAACCTGTAGGAGTTTCAAGGGTTGCGCCCTTGTTCTTTTTGGGGAAACCTGACACAATGGATAGAGATTGGGACGCGATAAGACAGCATTGATGTGGAGATGTAAAAGCGCGAGGCATGTTTAATGCAACGAATCAAATGGACCCTGACACGCGATGTATTAATAGTGGTGATCTGCGTCGGTATCTTGATGTGGGGAACGCTCTCAATACTGGGTATGTTCGTGCATGCCATCATTTTGCTGTTGCTTGCTATGGCGGTAGCATTTCTGTTGACGCCCCTGGTGAACCTTCTCAACAAATACATGCCGCGCGTGTTAGCAACGCTGCTGGTTTACATCATCGTGTTGGCCGCCCTGAGCGCGTTATTCTATGCCCTGGTTTTTTCGCTCATTCAACAAGTTACCTACTTTTCCAACAACTTGCCCGGTTACGTGCAGAACTTACCCACCACGTATGCCAATTTTCAAATCTGGCTAATTAAGCAGGGTGTACCGCAGCCATCGATAGATAAGGCGCTGGCGACTATTTCAGACCAGGCGAACGCGCTGGCCGTTTCTCTTGCGACTAATCTGGTAAGCATCGTGTTGATTGTGACCGAAGTGGTAGTCAATGTGCTGCTGGTAACTGTATTAAGCTTCTATCTGACTGTCGATGGTAAACGTATCCGTGATAGTATCGTTAACCTGTTCTCTGAACGGTTAAAGCCGCATGTTCTTTTGTTTGAGGACTCACTGAACAAGGTGGTCGGCAACTATATCCGGGGGCAATTGACGCTGGCAGCCATTATAGGGATACTGGCCGGAGTGGGGACATTCTTCCTCGGTATCAACCAGTTTGCGCTGATTATAGGTATGCTGGCTTTCCTCTTCGAGACAATCCCGATGGTAGGCCCTGCCCTGGCCTCGATCCCGGCTATTCTGATCTCGCTGCTCTTGCCCGATCCATTCCCACGTTCGTACTGGATCGCGGTCTACTTCGTGGCTGTGCAGATGATTGAAAGCAATGTGCTGGGGCCGCGTATCCTGGGTCACGCTGTCGGTTTGCACCCTGTCGCCTCTATCCTGGCGTTACTCGTTGGGGCGCAATTGTTCGGACCATTCGGCGCGCTGCTGGCTACGCCGGTGGTAGCCGCAATATGGGTGGTTATCGCCAGTTTGTATAACTCGCTGCGGGGCAAGCCTGCTGATACTCTGCTGGAGAAAAAGCGATCACCCTGGATTCGACTTGGCAAGCAACCAGGTACACCCGCGCAAAGTAATGATTCTCAGAAGAAAGATCGAGCCGGGGAAGCAGGGGCACAAGATGTCTCCCCGGCTGATATAAACTCGTCAAGTGCTTCCATACCCATACAAGCGCAGGAACTACAAGCTCGCGGTGTAGTTGAACCCATCGATGCTCTGCGACTGGTGCCAAACCGCGATGTCTACCGGGATCGCAACACCGGTAAGTAGGGACAGCTCGTCTCTACTCGAGGGTACCGAACGCCTTGCGCAACTCTTCTTCTCCCTCGCGATTGACCAGGGCGTAGATATCGTCACCTGAGAGAATCTGGGTTTCCGCAGTGGGGAAAATATGTTGTTGATCGCGGATGAGCAGCACAATATTGCTATTGCGGGACAGGTTGATGTCGCGTAAGGCTTTGCCGACCATTGGAGAATCGGGCGCGACGCGCACCTCAACGATTTCCAGCCCCGCGCTTTTGAGCGTCATGAGTTGCACGAAGCGGGAACTGGGAAGTTCAGCCTCGATCAGCGAGAGAATAGATTTTGTCGGGCTGACCGTGACATCAATACCAAGTTTGTAAAAAATATCGGTGTGTTTGGGATTGTTCAGGCGGGCAATGGTGCGGTTAACTTTGTAGCGTTTTTTTGCGACCTGGCAGATTACCAGGTTGTCCTCGTCATCGCCGGTCACGGCGATAACGACATCCGCGCGATTCGCGCCTACCTCTTCCATTGTGCGGGCCTCACACGCATCACCGCGAAAAACCGCGGGGCCGAATTCATCACTCAGGGTCTGATAGCGCGACGCGCCTTTTTCAAGCAAAAGCACTTCATGCCCGTGGCTGAGCAGGTTTTTGGTGAGGTAGTAGCCGATGTCGCCACCGCCGCCGATAATGATATACATAGGAACACCTCTATTTCTGCTTCTTCTCTGTGATAGAATCAAAGAGAAACTTGGACCCGGTAACTGTTGGACAAAACGTTTCAAGCCCAAGTTCGCGGTAGGTTTCTTCACGAATGGGGTCGTAGATTCTGCAAACGACCTTTTTCACTTTAAAAATCTCTCTGGCGATCTGACTGGCCATGATGTTGCGGTTATCGCCATTGGTGACGGCGGCGAAGGCGTCAGCTTCGCGAATGCCTGCGCGGATGAGAACATCCTCGTCAACGCCATTTCCGATGATGGAAGTGCCTTGAAAGTCCAGGCTAAGACGCAGAAAAGAGTCGCTGCTCTGGTCGATAACCGAGACGTTATTTCCCGCCTTGTCCAGCATGCCGGCCAGAGCTGCGCCAACGCGCCCACATCCAAGTATTACTATCTTCACGGGTTGCCTCCTGGTGAAAGAGAGGATTGGGTACAGGGTTACAGGCATAACCAGCCTGTGTTCCTGTCACTTCATTTTATCCAGTGGTATTGTATCACGGTTGTAAGGGAGTTGCAGCGACTTAAAGAGAAGGACTATATCCTTCCGGGTGATTGAAGCGGTAGATTGTAGGGACGCGATTGATCGCGTCCACGTTGGCGAGTGTCGACGTGAGTGGACGCGATCAATCGCGTCCACGTTGGCGAGTGTCGACGTGAGTGGACGCGATCAATCGCGTCCCTACAGTTCACCCCATCTATGATCTAGTAGATATGGAAATTGATAGGAGTTGAGCGATTCATGTCGCATCGTTACACGCTGCGTGTTGTGGATACTCGCCAGCGCGCGCTCTGGGAAAACTTTGTGGGCGCACACAGGCGTGGGAATTTCCTGCAAAGCTGGGATTGGGGAACGCTTAAAGCTGGCGCGGGCTGGCATCCTTTACGCCTGGCATTGTGGGATAGACAGAGCGAACAGATAGTAGCCGGGGCGCAAATACTGCGCCGCACAATGGCGCATATCCCGCCGCGTATGGGACACCTGGCCTATATCCCCAGGGGGCCGGTACTTGACTGGTCGCGCCTGCAAGGAGCTGACCCTGAAGAGATCAGCGCGGTATTTTTCGCGCAATTGTTGCCCTATCTACGCGGGCAGGGAGCAATCGCGCTGCAGATAGAACTGCCCCTTGAGACTCATGAGGCGGAGAGTAAACTGGCGAGCGATGTTTTGACTGCTCTGCGATTTCACTCCGTACAAGCAGCGCAACCCTTGCGCACAATTGTGCTTGACCTGATGCCGGACGAGGAGAGCTTGCTGGCGGGAATGAAGGAGAAATGGCGCTATAACATTCGTCTGGCCGCGCGCAAGGGTGTCGAGGTGAGAGCCGCGAGTACGTTGGAGGATGTGCGGGCATGGTACTCTCTGCTGCAAATCACAAGCCAGCGTGACGGTTTTGGCATCCACGATTTTGCTTATTACCGGCAGGCGTGGCAGCTTTTCGCACCGCGCCAGCAAGCGCAGTTATTGCTCGCGGAGTACGAAGGGCAGGCGCTGGCCGGTATTTTCGTTAGCTGCATGGCGCGGCAAGCCAACTACCTCTACGGGGCGTCGGGCAACGAACACCGCAACCTCATGCCTAATTACCTGCTGCAATGGGAGGCTATACGCCGGGCCAGAATGCAGGGCGCGACCTCATATGATTTCTGGGGTATCCCGCAGACTGATGATGCCGGAGAAGCCATGGCCGGCGTCTATCGCTTCAAAAGTGGTTGGGGCGGGCGAGTTGTACGCTTTGCCGGCAGCTACGAGTACGTTTTTCATCCCCTGGCGGTGCGCCTCGCGCGGAGCTTCTACCCAACTGGCAACGCATAAGCTGAAAAGTACCAGAAAAGATGCACCTGGCTCAGAATGTAGTCAAGAAAATCAAGAATCTCTGCTGCTCTCCACTGTTTTGTTTCACTGCACTTTCCGATAGATAAAGAAGGAACAAGGCGGAATAAACAGAATGGAGGATATCATGCGACAACGGAAGGGTGTACCATATAGTAGGGGCAAGCATCGTCAGGCTCGTTCTGGTGGTCGGTTCATGCCTGGCGCGGGGAAGATGAGCCTGGCTCTTATGCTGGTGCTGCTCGTGTTGTTGGCAGGCGTGGCAGTTTTTTTTGTAAGACAGGGCGCGCAGGCGTTGGGAGCGTCGAGGCAGAACGATCAGGCGACGCACCAGCAAGCGCAAGTGGATGGGGGAAGTTATCTCTATTATACGCTGAAGCAGTCGGGAGCCTTTGTGCTGGCGCGCGCCGCGAAAGGTAGCAATGGTCAGCCACTTGGACTACCGCAGACTGTAGCGAAATTTGGAAATGGCTTCGGCCAATTGGAGTCAGATGCCGTCTTATCCATGCAGCTTTCGCCTGATGGTCGCTTTCTTGCCATTGATGGTACGGGCGATCATGGAGAAGAGGTGTGGGTCTACAATATACAGCAGAATCTACTTACACTCACGCCAGCTAACGTGATGGGGAATTTCCTGCACTGGCTTCCAGGGGCCACGAGCCATACATTTTTATACCGGCCCGTGCTGCCACTGGGGCCTGACGCGCCTATGGATAGCAATGGCTGGAATCCTGGATTGTGGAAGGTGGACGCGGCAACGGGCGCGATTACCAACATCGACATTGCTACGTCATCCGCTTTCCTGGTTGATGCAGCGCCGTCACCTGATGGCACGCGTATCGTGTATTCCACCTCTTTGGGCCTGGGCATGGGCAGTGATACCTGGATGATGAACAGCGACGGCAGCAACATAACCCATCTTTTCAGCATGCCGGGCGGAGCGCGCTCGATCGCAGGGATGTTCGCGTGGTCGCCCGATGGCTTGACGATAGCCTATGAACGATTGACGGATAGTCCCACGCCCTTTTTACCAGCCGGTTTGTGGCTGATGAACGCGAGTGGCAGGCAGCCGCGTTACCTGGCCGATACCGATGGCGGCCATGGATTCACACTCTCCTGGTCGCCTGATGGTAGTCGAATAGCCTACGTGATGCGCACAAATACGGGCAGCCGCTCGGCGGATTTTTCCGCTCAATCTTTGCAGAGCGCTATTGCAGTAGTAAATGTCAGCAGCGGGCGTTCGTGGTTGGTTGCCTCTCCAACACAAACGGGCCTGCAGATCAACGATAACCCCACGTGGATCGCGGGTGGCACTACGCTTACCTTCACCGCGTACAACCCGTTTAACCTTGTGCTGGGCGGCGCGCCGCGCTACTGGTCGGCGCAAGTGGGGTTACAGGTAACACACACCCCGCTGGTCCCGTTAACCCCGGTGTTATCTCACGTGGTTGCTATAGGTGCGTAGTGAGGGGCCAGGGCGACCGCAAGGGTCGCCCCTAAAATTAAATTGATCATAATGACGTTTCCCAAATCTGGAAGGTACAATTCCATGCAGAACGAATCTCATTGGCGATGGCGTAGCTTCAATTTGATAGGCTTGTTCTTGCTGGTGATGTCTCTGGCTGCCACGGTAGTTGGCCCGGTAGCTCTCACGCATGCTGCCGCGCTCCAATCGCAGACAACATCCAGCGCGAGCGTGGTCCAGAGCAAGAGCCAGGCAGCCGTACCGACGCCTTTCATGCATCGTCCCTACTATGGCAGTAAGACTGTTGCGCAGCGTACAACCTCATTTGTCGATCACGATAAGCCCTGGTATGTCAATGATGGGATATTTGTGCGCTACGATGGGACGAAGTGGACGAATGTGTCAATCGGTTCATGCACAGGTGGAGTTAACTGTTACGATGGTCATAACGGCTATGATTTGAACCTGTGGTATGAGCCTGTACTGAGCGTTGCGGCTGGTACAGTCATTCGCGCGGGCTGGTACGATCCGCTGAATCACCAGAGCGCGCTGGGCCTGTGGGCCGCCGTGGATCACCACAATGGCTACTATACGGCCTACGGACACCTGAGCGCGTTGACTGTTTCTGTCGGCGAGCAAGTTGGCGTACAGTGGCAGCTTGGCACCAGCGGGACCAGCGGTTCTTCGACGGGTCCGCATCTGCACATGGCGACGTATTACGCTCCCAACTGGCAGGCGACCGATCCGTTTGGTTGGACAGGTAATTACCCCGATCCCAACGTTGTGCCTGACTACTACCTCTGGGTAGACAATCCTGGCACCACGAACACTATTCCTGTGCTGAGCAGCAACGGCAACGCAACCTATCCTGGCGCAACGCTGGTGGACGATGGTGGGCCGGGTTGGAGCAGCACGGGTAACTGGAATACCGCGACGTCCAGTACCGATATCAATGGAAATTTGCACTGGACACCTACCACCAGCAGTTCCGCGACGGCCATGGCAAACTGGCAGCCACAACTGCGGGCCAGTGGCTACTACGAGGTAGGAGTGTTTGTCGATGACAACCATGCCAGCAGCAGTTGGGCACCATACACCGTCTATAGCGCCGATCCCAACAACCCGAACAATATGGTGAGTCACGTTGTATACGTGGATGAGACGCATATCGGATCGTTCCAGGGGCCGTATGGCTGGGAGAATACGGGCGCGCAGTGGATCAGCCTGGGAACCTATTACTTCAGCGCTTCTATGGCGGGACGCGTGGCGGTCAGTAATGCCACCGGAGAGAATGGGCCGCAGCTTTCCGCCGATGGTATGGAATTCGTGCCGGTGTCGGTGCAGCCTACTCCTACAACAAATTCCTACGCTTTCAGCGTTTCAAATGATAGCACGCCAACCGCGTTAGTACCGGGAAGCACGACGACGGTGAATCTCACGCTGGTCAACGGCAGCAACTTTGCCTGGAGCGCGTCGGGCGCGAATGCGGTGCAGGTGATCTATCGCTGGTTGAACGCGCAGAACCAGGTGGTTGCTAGCGGAAATGGTGTTGGGCTGCCGCAGGATGTGGCCGTCAATGCCTCTGTGAATGTAGCGGTGCCGGTGGTTGCGCCTGCCCAGGCAGGCACGTACACGCTGCAATGGGACATGCAGCAGGGATCGACCGTCTTCTCGCATATGGGAGCGCAGGTAAAAAGTGACCAGGTGGTCGTGGCGCGCTATGCCGAAGCCTTTGGTCCGGCGGCACTTCCGAGCATGCTAACCCCTGGCGCGACGGTACAGTTGAATGTTGGGGCGCAGAACCGGGGCGCGCTGCCCTGGTCCTCGACGGGCAGCGCGCAGGTCACGCTTGGCTATCACTGGCTGGATAGCGCGGGCAATCCTGTAAGCTCAGGGCTGGTTGCGCCAGCCGCGCAGGGACTACTCCCTGCGGATGTGCCCCCTGGTGGCAGCGTCTCCGTCCCTATCACGCTGAATACGCCCGTGCTGGCCGGGACATACAAACTTGTCTATGATTTCCAGCAACAAGGAGTGACATTCTCCTCACAGGGAGCGACGCCGCTGACGATGAATGTCACGATTACACCCAATTTGCCCAGAAGTTACTACTTCGCCGAAGGCTACACGGGGACAGGTACCACCGAATACCTGTCGCTCACCAACCCGTCGGCATCGGCTGCCAGCATCAGCATCACCTACCTGTTTGATAATGCAGCCGCGCGCACGAAGACCTATACGGTACCCGCGCAGTCGCATACGGTACTGGATATCAACACGGTAGTTGGCTCAAATCAGACGGTGAGCATGATTGTGCAGGGCAATCAGCCATTCGTGGCCGAACGCAGTATGTATGTGCAGAAAGGAGCATTAGCGGCTGCCAGCGACAGCATCGGCTCGTCCCAGTTGAGCAGTACGTGGTACTTTGCCGAGGGTAATACGACTTTTGGCTGGAATACGCTGCTCTCGGTGCTGAATCCCTCGACGCAGACGGCGACCATCCAGGTGACCTACCTGCTGAGCGCGCGCAGTCGCAGCGGTGTCGTGCCGCGCAGCCAGGTCTTCACAGTGGCAGCGCGTTCGCGAGGTACGATTGTGCTTAACCAGGCTATGCCGAATCAGCAATTTGGCATGTCGATCAGCGCCAGCACTGCTGTCATGATCGAGCGACCAGAATACCTGGTGGCAAGCGCCATGCGCGGTGGAAGTTCCGTGGTGGGGGCCACATCTCCGCAAACTCGCTGGTACTTCGGCGCGGGTAACACAGCGAGCGGTGTCACCGAAAGCCTGGTGCTGGCGAATCCCAACGCGAGCTGGGTCACGGCGCAGGTGCATTACCTGACCACGAACGGGCAGGTAATCGCGCAGAGCGTTGGCATCGCGGGGCAGAGCCGTGTCGCCATTAATGTAAATGCTGTCGTCAAGCAGGCGACACATGCCACGGTGGTAACTGCCAATGGGCCGATTGTGGCGGAACGCCAGGATTTCTACAACAACGTCAACTCGATCATGGGCAGTACCACTGTGATGGGAGCCAGCAATACCTACACGAGCTGGTACATCGCGCAGGGCGATACAAACGGCGGCGATATCGAATCGCTGGCGCTTGCCAACCCGGGCGCGTTGTCTACGCTTGTGCAGGTGGTGTACTACCAGTCTCAGAGCGCGCCAGTGATCAAGTCGTATACACTGGCTGCCAACACGCGCATGACCATCAACGTGGCGAGCGATGTCGGCGCTAACAAATCCATCGGTATAGCAATTTATGCAGCCGTACCAATAACTGTAGAGCATACTCTGCTCTACAATGCCAACGGTGTAAGCGGCGCTGATGGCAGCATGGGGTACGGCGTGTAGGCATAGCGAGTCTTTGTGTGGAGGGACGCATTGTAGGGACGCATTGTAGGGACGCGATTAATCGCGTCC
>DATLSI010000323.1:0-2099 GCA_035534255.1 Ktedonobacteraceae bacterium
GGTTCACCGGAGTGGTATACTCCCAATAATAATAGAAAGTCTGGTCTTCAGGAGCTTATCTATGTCATTACCTACGCGTATCTTAGCCGTCGATGTCGGCACAGGCACACAGGACATCCTGCTCTTCGAGAGCGGCAAAACGATAGAGAACAATTTCAAGATGGTCATGCCATCGCCCACCGTTATCGTCGCGGAACGTATCAAGCGCGCGACAGAACACGGGCAACCAATCCTACTGACGGGCGTCACGATGGGCGGCGGCCCCTCTCACTGGGCGGCACGCGATCACGCGCTGGCCGGTAACAGGGTCGCTGTCACGCCTGAAGCTGGACGCACCTTTGATGATGATTTGACGATGGTAGAGCAAATGGGCTTCGAGATCATCAACGAAGATGAAGCGGCACGGCGCGCGCAGGATATAACATGGCAGCATATCGAACTACAGGATTTCAACGCCCACGCCATTATCAGCGCGCTGCGCGCATTTGACATCGACCCATCCGTCGATGGACTGGCTATTGCCGCCTTCGATCATGGAGCCGCGCCGCCGGGAGTCAGCGACCGCCGTTTCCGCTTCGACTTTATCGAGGAGACGGTGCGCAGGCAGCCTTTCCCCAGCGCCTTCGCCTACGCCGCTCAGGACACACCCGCCGCGCTGACACGCCTGCGTTCCATCGCGCAGAGCAGCGCGCGCTACCTGCAATTGAGCGATTCATCGCTCGATGCACCCCTGCTGCTGATGGATACCGGCTCGGCAGCCGTGCTGGGCGCGCTGGAAGACCCACTGGTAAGAGCACAGCAAGAAAGCGTGCTGTGCAATATCGGCAACTTCCACACGCTGGCATTCCACCTCGTGCAGGGGCAGATTGTGGGCATCTTCGAGCATCACAGCGGAGAAATTGACCGCTTCAGACTGGAGCAAATGCTGGTCAAGCTGGCCAGTGGAACGCTTACAAATGCGGAGGTTTTCGACACGAGCGGACATGGGGCCTTGATCCTCAGCGACGGCAGACCCAATGGCGCACCTTTCCCATTCCTGGCCGTGACAGGCCCCCGCCGTGAGATGCTGCGCGGCTCAACCCTCAAACCATATGAGGCCACTCCGCATGGAGATATGATGCTGGCCGGGTGCTTTGGCCTGCTGCGCGCATTCGCAGATCGCTATCCGGCGATGGCCGGAGCAATAGAGACAGCGCTGCTCTAAGCGAGGAATGATTGGAAACATCGGCCTCAGTTCTGATGAATGATTGGAAACATCGGCCTCAGTTCTGATGAATTGTGACAACCAAAACCGATAATGGCGGAAAACCGATCGTGCCTCTTCTGATGAATTTTACCAACCAAATAGGGGAATGATGCGCATTGGTTGGGACGCAAGCGTCCCCCCGTCCTGTAGCGGCCAGTTCGCGGCATTCCCGGTTTTGGTTATCACAATTCATTAGTAACGCCCCTTGTGGGCGTCAGAGGGGGGAGCATCTTAAAGCTCTGTTCGCTTAAACTCCGGTCCGGGCATCCTGTTGAGGTCTGGTAACGTCCGGCGAGATTCCTTCATCGGGACGCCCCAGAACTCCGTTCAGCGTACCCTGCTGAGGCCGGGTAACGTCCGGCGAGATTCCCTCATCGGGACGCCCCAGAACTCCGTTCAGCGTACCCTGCTGAGGCCGGGTAACGTCCGGCGAGATTCCCTCATCGGGACGCCCCAGAACGCCCCGGGTTGAACCACCGGAGTTAGAGGTCCCCTGTGGCTTCTGCTGCGCTTTAATAGCAGCGCCTTTGCGTTCTGTTGATGGCTGATCTGCCTTCGTTTTGATGATCTTGCGCTTGCCGCTTTTCACCAGTGATGTTAGCGTTGACATATTCTCTCTCCTTTGTTTGGGTCAAACTGGTACTTGTTAGTTTCCAAGTTTCCAGATGTATTATCGACTCACAACATGCACTACGCATTTTCAGCTTGATAAACAGTAACTACTCAGGTCTCCTATAGACTTGCCAAAGGAGAGGAAATCAATTAAAGTACACCTATGACGAAAGAAGAAGAACTGCAAGCCCTGCGGGAAGAAAATCGAACCCTCAAAGCATTGGTAGCTGAATTGCTCCCG
>DATLSI010000324.1:0-3260 GCA_035534255.1 Ktedonobacteraceae bacterium
CCAGGCACTCGGGCTCTTTCTGCTGGCCTGGACGATTTTTACAGGTATGCTGCTCCTCTGCACGTTCAGGCTCAACAATGCCTTGATCATCACATTTGCGCTGCTGTTCGTGACCCTTATTCTCCTGACCTATGGATATCTAGGATCTAGTACGGGAGCGCATACGCTTGGTGGCTATCTTGGCGTCGCGACAGCGATAGCTGCCTGGTACACCGCACTGTCCATGCTTCTCAGTGCGGTGAATTTCCCCTTCACGCTGCCAGTAGGTCCAAGAAGTTAACACTACTGGTACATGTGCTACAACCACATGTTTGTAGCGGCCACTCTCCATTTTGGAGAGTGGCGGTTCCTTCTGATAAAGGAGGCTCTGTGGCAAGCGGGGTATGGAAGACGTGTTTGGTGCTGTGCTTTAGGATTTCTTGTATTTTCCTAAACTGCAAGCTATACTTGCTATAGTAGCGGTACTCGTTTATTTCCACTCAATTGTAAGGACAGCGCATTTCTCAACCTCAGATCGCCGAGTAAAGGAGTTACAGTGATGACACAATCTGCGGAACTTTCGAAACGCACGCCGGAAGAGATCTTTGCGCATCATGCCCAGGCATTGGGAGCCGAAGACCTCGACGCGACCGAGTTGGACTATGCTGATTCTGCTTCTCTTATCACCTCGTCGGGTGTTCTACAGGGAAAGCCTGCCATACGCGCCTTCTTCGCCGGCGTGTTTCAGGCGCTTCCTCAAGCGCAATGGAATGTCAAGACGACCTATGTCGAAAATATCCTGTTCCTCGAATGGGCTGCCGACTCCAGGCTTGCTAGCATATCTGATGGTGTGGATACCGTTATCTTTGCGAATGGGCTGATCCAGATTCAGACGGTACGCTACACTCTCGTTTCGAAAGTGTAGCCCAGCGGCCTGGCCTGTCTTCCTTTTGTAGACAGGAACACTAATAGGAACGTATTTCTAAGAACCGGGAACTGGCTTCTCGGTTGTTCACTCAGGAGGTGTCGCGATGAGACATGATGTGACGTTTCTCAGTCAGGAGTTGCGCTGCGCCGGTTGGCTCTATCTTCCAGATGACTTGAAGAGCGGCGAGCGGCGACCTGCTATCGTCATGGCGCACGGTTTTAGCGCTGTCAAAGAGATGTACCTTGATGCATTCGCTGAACGGTTTGTCGCTGCGGGCTTTGTCACCCTGGTCTTCGACTATCGCTACCAGGGAGCTTCCGAAGGGGAACCTCAAGGACGGATCATTCCCGCCGAACAACATGAGGACTATCGCAACGCCATCACCTGGGTCTCCCTCCGACCAGAAGTCGACTCTTCGCGCATTGGCGTGTGGGGTTCCTCCTATAGCGGCGCGCATGTGCTGCACCTGGCCGCGTTTGACAGGCGCATCAAGGCCGCGGTAGCACAGGTGCCGTTAATCAATGGGTGGCAGAATGCGCAACGGCTCATGCGTGCAGATGTCTTTGCCGGGTTTGTAGAGGTTCTGGCTCAGGATCGTGTCCAACGGTACACCGGGGGAGCGGTCAACTATGTGCCTGTCGTCGCTCCAGAGGGCCAGCCCTCAGCGCTGCCAACCCCCGATTCGTATGAATGGTTCACCCAGACCGGTGCGACCAGGGCTCCCAATTGGCGCAACCAGGTTTCCCTGGAGTCCATGGAAAAGTTCCTGGAGTATAACCCTGCTGCCAACATCCACCTGATTGCACCCACGCCTCTGCTGATGGTGGTAGCCCGCAACGATACGTTAACGCCGGTCGACCTTGCTCTTGCGGCTTACGAACGGGCGCTCGAACCGAAATCCCTTGTCATTGCGAAAGGGCCGCACTTTTCGGCCTATACGGAGCCTGGTTTCTCGCAGACTGCTCCTCCGGCCGTGGAGTGGTTCACACAACATTTGATGGAGCGGTAGAGGATTGGCCGAGAAAATGTAGCGGCTGCACGTGTGATTTTGTCAAGCCAAATACTAGAGTGACCCCAAGGAGGAGATCAGCTATGGCGGTAGATCAAAAGACGGCTCTCTCGCTATACCAGCAGATGCTGGTGATTCGTGACTTTGAAGAGACCATGGCGCAGGTGTATATGGAAGGCAAAACACCCGTTTTCGACATTGGCGGGGGCACGGTGCCTGGGGAGATGCACCTGGCCGCCGGCCAGGAGCCCGTGGCCGTTGGCGTATGTGCCCACCTGCGCTCTTCCGACGCCGCAACCGGCCCGCATCGCGCCCATCACATCGCCATTGCCAAAGGCGTTGACCTGAAGAAGATGGCGGCGGAGATCTTTGGCAAAGAGACAGGCCTGGGCAAAGGCAAGGGCGGCCACATGCATCTCTTCGATCCGGCGGTAAAATTTGGCTGTTCCGGTATCATCGCCGCAGGCATGCCGGCCGCCGTTGGCTCCGCCCTCGCCGCCAAGATGCAGCATCGCGATGACATCGCAGTATCCTTCTTTGGGGAAGGCGCGGCCAATCAAGGTGCTTTCCATGAGTCACTCAATCTCGCCGCTCTCTGGAAGCTTCCCGTTGTCTTCGTCTGCGAGGACAATAGCTACGCGATCTCGGTGCCTAAGGGGCAGTCTACCGCCATCGCGCGGAATGCCGATCGCGCCCAAAGCTACGGCATCCCAGGCATCTCAGTGAACGAGAATGACGTCATCGCCGTTTACGAGGCTGCGGGCGAAGCGGTGAGTCGCGCGCGTCGCGGGGATGGCCCGTCGCTCCTGGAAGTGCATACTGACCGTTACTTTGGGCATTTCCAGGGCGACCCAGAACTCTATCGCGACCCCCAGGAGGTGCCACACCTCAAGCAACACGATCCCATTGTGCGGTTACGCAAGCAACTGCTGGAGCAGGGATGGCTCGCGCCCGAACAGGACGCGGAGATACAGCGGACGGCAAAAGCAACGGTGGACGAGGCCATCGAGTTTGCCCGCCAGAGCCCATTCCCCGCGCCGGAGGAAGCGCTTGAAGACGTATTTGTCCCCGTTGGTTGACCAAAGCTGATCAGGAGGAAATGCTCATGGCTGTGCATATGCGTGAAATTACCACGGCTCGCGCTATTTCAGAGGCGATCGCCCAGGAGATGACACGTGACCCACGTGTCTTTGTGATGGGGGAAGACATCGCCAGGTATGGCGGCATCTTTGGCGCCACACAGGGGCTGCTCGACCAATTTGGCGAAGACCGCGTTCGTGATACCCCCATTTCCGAGACGGCCTTCATTGGCGCCGCGATCGGCGCGGCGCTCGAAGGCATGCG
>DATLSI010000325.1:0-26543 GCA_035534255.1 Ktedonobacteraceae bacterium
TCTGCTGATCGTAGCAGTTGACTTGTGAAGAGATGTAGCAGCGTCCCGCATAGTAACCCATTGCTCCATAACATGTAACCTTTCTGCAATGAATAGCAATCATCTGTAACAGTTATATCACAATGTGCAACAATATTAAAGGGGTTGTCGGGATTGATGAGCGTAGAGCTAGACGCGGGTATCTGGTACATCCTCTATCAACTCAGAGGTTGTTACTCCTAACGTCTGAGCGATTTTATGCAGTGTCACGATATTGATTTCATAGGCGGGGTTGCGCCATATCTTCTTAATGGTGACATACGAAATATCAGAGGCACGAGATAAACTCGATTGATTAAACCCGCGCTTCTCTGCTTCTTCTCTGATGCGCAATCTATACATAGCCGCTATTGTAGTTGAACTTCTGACGCCTGGGTATTGTAATTTTGCTTTCCATATGATACTCTCAGTACTATACTATCGATACTTTGATTTCCTGAAAAGGGTAATCGGCAAAGAAAGAGGAACGCATGAGGCACTATCTCTATACCCTCACGGTGGATCGTGGGAAGTCCCAGGCCATAGAGCTTTTTATGATTTACGCTAGAGACGATGAGGACGTAGAAAGGAAAGCCAGGAAGCGCGTACCAGATCAATCCCACGCGCAAGTAACCCTGAAGAGATGGGAATGTCCGTACATCGCAGCCCACATCACCTATCCCCCATACATCGATAGGGAAGAAGCGAGCTAGCGTAAGAGCGTCCCGGACGCACGTTACTCAATCGTGTTGATAGGCGTCTGTTCGCCTGTCTCATTTTGTTCGCGGCGGATATTCCGCCAGAGGAGCAATGTTTCCTGTAAGAAGTCCTCGATGTGGATGCAGCATGCTGATGCACCATTGCTCACACGTGTAGCACATCGATCAACCACAGCGCGACCAGCAGGAAAATGGTCAGGCTGATTGCCGCGATAATGGGATCGAGCAAAGGCGCGCTGACCAGGCTGCCGCGCAGGCGCAGGCGTCGGAGCAGGGTAGGCAAGGCCAGTCCGCAGACGGCAGCGATCAGCAAGCTGATGCCCAGTCCGAGTCCGACAGCGATGCCCAGCAGCCAGGAGTGGAACAGCAACCACGCCAGGACGCCCACGATCACACTGGATAGAACGCCGCCGATGGTACCCAGGCGCAATTCGCGATAGATGCCGCGCCAGAAATCCGAGCCATCCGCCGAGCGCAATTGCCAACCAGCCACGCCCAGCGCCTGTGTGCCTACGCTGCCACTGGTGAGCAACAACATGGGCATCAGGCAGATGAGGCCGTTCAGGGCAACGGGTGAGCGCAGCCCGGCCATGAAGCCCACTGCCTGGATGCGCGTAGTGCTGGCAACGATAGCCGGGCCGAAGAGCCTGTAGAGCAGGAGGGCCAGCGCAAAGCCAGCCACGATATTGACACCCAGCCAGCTTACGCGGCTAAGTGCAGCACCCAGTGAAAAATGTTCTTCCTCCTCAAACTCCTCGACGCTGGCTCCGGCCAGTTCGGAAAAATCTTCCGCCTGCTCCTCGTGTATCACGTCGATGACATCATCGACGGTCACAAGCCCCACCAGGTGATTTTGCGCATCGACGACAGGCACGCCCAGCAGATCATACCTGGCGATGATACGCGCCACTTCTTCCTGGTCGGTACCGGTCGTTACGCTGATAATGTCATCGTCCATCAAGGCCTGTAGCTGTGTGCCGGGTTCGGCTACCACCAGTTCGCGCAGTGAAACTACGCCAACCAGCCGCCGTTCATCATCCACAATGTAGAGGTAATAGATCATTTCCAGGTGGGCCGAGTTCTGTCGCAGGTATGCCAGCGCTTCTTCAACGGTTAAATTCTGGGCCAGCGACAACACCTCGGTCGTCATGATGCCGCCCGCCGTTTCAGCGCCATAGCGCAGCAGGTCGCGAATGGGCTGCGCTTCGTTGGCGGGCATCAGACTCAGCAGGCGTTCGGCCTCTTCCTGCGGAATATCGGCCAGGATATCGGCGGCGTCATCTGGCGCGAGCAACTCCAGCATATCGCTGGCGCGCTCGGGATCGAGGCCGCTCAGAATTTCATACTGGCGCTTTGACTCGACTTCGTTCAGAATGTCGGCAGCAGTTTCGGTATCCAGCTGCCCCAACACAGCGCCGGCCTCTTCAACATCGAGTTGTTCAAGGATATCGGCGATATCTGCCGGATGCAGGTCGGCCAGCTTGGTATGGCTGACGTTCAGTTGCACCTGCGGCACTACTCCGCCGGTGGTGGTTCCGGCGACTCCGGCCATGGCTGGCGCGAGCCGGGTTGTGCCTACTTTGACGATTTGAATTGGCTCGATATAGTTCCAGGTGATAGTGCGCTCTGAGAGGCGAAAGGGAAAGACCCTGCTCACCCACTCGATGGGGGTAAGGATGCCCAGGCGGCGCAGCAGGCCGCTGAAGCTGATATCCGCGCCGATCAGGCGGGCGGTTCCCTTGATTTGCGCCAGCTTCAAGTCGTTGACTTTGACGACGCGAAAGCCCTGGGTATCGACAATCTGCTTATCCAGCAGGTCTCGTCCCAGTAATAGTTCATCCTGGTCTGGCGTATAAGATGCCACGCGCGCCTGTCCAACTGTCAGGTGGATGCGCTCGGCTTCCAGGTTCTCGACCTGAGACCAGGGGATGACGATATCGCTATTGCCAATATTCCCGATACTCAGGCTGGACGACGCGACAACCAGTGCCGTGACCGCCGGAAACGTTTCACGGAGTGAGACAGAAATGTCTTTGAGCACGCCCAGCCGATGTCCTTCGATATCAAAGATGCTCTGGTGGAGCAGTGTGCTTAAAAAAATCAATGGAATCACCGCCTCTCTTATTCGGAATAGAAAAAGCTGCGCACATAGCCACAATACTGTGGATATGTGTGAACCCCCGCTGACGTAACAAAAGCTACGACGCAAAACATACAGGATGGATATGCTTGCTGAGTAGATGTGTAAGGACGCGATAAATCGCATCCGACTCATAAATCAGACTTCGCATTCCATGCAAGAGTGTCTTTATAAACAGGGGGTGGACACGATAAATCGAGTCCCTGATTCGGGATGTTCTGGCAAGAACTCCCGTAGTTTGAGCTGGCAGGTGAGAAAATTCTAGCTCGACATCGAATCCATTGATGGAGAAAGATGTGGACTCATCGAGCCAGGCGAGAAGAGGGTAGAAACCGGGGGTAGGGGCTTGACGCCCGCTTTCCAGGTCAGAAGAGATCAACCGGTAAGATCAATCAATCAATAATATACTACCTATCTCCAGTGACGATGCTCGATGAGGAGAAGAACAGTCCCACGAGCAGGCACGCGAAAAGCACACGCCTACTATGACTGGGGCCAGCGTCCATGACCCTCACCTCCTTTGCCCGTCCAGTTGTTGCGAGTACCGGTGGTGATGCTCTAATGAACATCTACAACCTTGCCCGGCGCGCAATGCCAACTGCGGGTTAACACAAAATTTATTTCCTGCCTGAAGTATAGCACGTTCGAAGGGGATTGGGCAAGGGTCATAGACCCTTTAGAAATTAGCCCACTGCCCCCTATCGCTTTGATTACTCTTTCCCTTATAATGACGGTAACATCAAGGCTGTTAAGCGATTTTATCGTGAGATAAATAAGATCAGCAGTTTATGGTGGGAATGTTATGAAATAAATCGGAGCAATAATAGTAATGTCAACAGATATGCAGGCGCTTGCCGAGGCTATTTTACGCGCGGGACGCGAGAATATATCCGAGGCGACGTTGAGGATTCGGGTTGAACATATCCTGAGCAATTATCTAGCATCTATTGGTATATCCTATGAGTCGGTTCACGAACGTCGTACCATTACTACCGGCAGGCGCACGGATGCTCTTTTTGGCACTGTAATTATCGAATACAAGCGTCCAAACCGCCTGGCTACTCCTGCACAGTGGCAGGAAGCAACGGAGCAACTTAAAGGGTACCTGGAAGATGAGGCGGTACGAACAGGAATATCTCTTGATCGTTACGCGGGCATACTAATTGATGGGAAAAACATTGGATTTATCCGACATCTAGAAGATAGCTGGTCTATAATTGGCCCGGAACCAATCCACGCGCAAACGATTGGCCTGGCTTTAGAATATTTACGCGGTCTCTCACGTAAGCCTCTTGATCCCCAACAGCTTAGCAACGATTTCGGGCCGCAATCGGAAATAGCGCGCGCAGCAATTATCGCTTTTTGGAATGCTTTACAGATTCCGTCCCCTAAGACAGACATGCTATACCAGGAATGGAAGCAATTGTTCGGGCAAATTTCAGGATATAAATCGGCGCAACTACCTGAAATGCTTGAGATGGAAAGAGAATATGGACTGAATGCCAATCATGACATGCCGCTTTTTTTGTTTACGATACATACCTATTATGCGTTTCTCATCAAATTGTTGGCAGCGGAAATACTAACGCTGGTTCGTCGAGGCATTGAGGATTCGTTTCTTGAAAAGATGAGCATTTTGAACACTTATGAGTTGAAGAATGCCCTTGAAGCAATGGAAGATGGAGGCACCTTTCGTAATCTCCAGATTGAAAATTTGTTGGAGGGTGATTTTTTTAGCTGGTATCTGGAACAATGGAATACTGGCATAAGCGAAGCTATTCATCGAATACTGCTCACTCTACAAACTTACGAACCAGGTACGGCCATCCTCGCGCCAGAACGGGTCAAAGACCTCTTGAAACGTCTCTACCAACACCTCATCCCGGCTAGCTTACGGCATGATCTGGGTGAATTCTATACTCCTGATTGGCTTGCGCAGTGGCTCCTGGATAAAGTGGGTTATGATGGGACACTAGAAGTGCGTCTCCTCGATCCATCCTGTGGAACAGGTACTTTTCTGATACTTGCCATTAATCGAGCGCGTGATAAAGCCAGAGAGAGCAACCTGAGCGATGATGAGACCTTACAGGCTATTACCAGGAATATTGTTGGCTTTGACCTGAATCCACTGGCAGTTGTTGCCGCCAGAACCAACTATATTCTCGCGCTTGGAGACCTGTTAAAGGCACAAACTGATCCTGTAGTAATTCCTATTTTTCTGACTGATAGTATCTTTTCTCCAACGCGCCGAGATACATTAGCCGGATCTGTTTGCTCCTATACTATTTCTACCCAAAAAGGGAATATTACCATTGATATCCCTGTAGAGCTTATTGAACAAAACCAGTTATCTAGCCTCTTAGCCGAGGTTGAGATAGCCGTATTAAAAGAAGATGCCAGCGAGGATGAATGCCTTAGTCGTGTAGCACAGCGCTTAGGCTTCACAGAAGAAGAAATTGAGCGTTACGGTGATTATATCAAAACGCTTTTTCGCCAGATTAGAATGCTGGAATTGCAGAACTGGAACCGCATCTGGACAAAGGTTATCAAAAATTACTACGCTTCTGCCTCTGTTGGCACATTCGACATAATTGCGGGCAATCCACCCTGGCTTCGTTGGACACGACTACCTGCCAGTTATCGAGAGACGATAAAGGACTATTGTCTGGCCTATGGATTGTTCTCCCAGGACACGTATGTTGGTGGAATTGAAACGGATATTTCTACCATTCTTACGTATTCCTCTATCGAAAAATGGCTGAAGAAGGATGCCATCCTGGGCTTTCTCATTACACAGACCGTATTCAAGAGTATGTCCTCGGAGGGCTTTCGCAAATTTCAACTGCCTGATGGCACCAAGCTACAGGTGATCGAGGTACACGATCTAGTAGATTTAAAACCGTTTGAAAATGTAGCCAATAAAACTGCGGCCTTGTTTTTACGCAAAGGAAACGAGACCATCTATCCTATCCCGTATTTTGTCTGGGAAAAAACGCAAAGAGTCAAACTGCGGCAGGATTTAACTCTCCCTGAAGTACAGGCGATCACGCGACAAAGAGAGCTGGCGGCATCTCCCATTTATCCCGACGGTGGTCCCTGGCTGACTGTTACACCGGCACTACTACCAGCTATACAGCATATGATAGGCACATCTAAGTTTGTAGCGCGCAAAGGTATCACAACTGACCTGAATGGAATTTACTGGATTGAAATCATTGGTCAACGTGGAGAAGACAAACTCATTTTTCGTAATCTTCACACGGTCGGCAAACACACTGTTACTTCGTTTGAAGGCCTTATCGAACGTAGCATTGTTTTCCCTTTATTAAGAGGGCGCGATACAAAGCCATTCTATGCTGAGGACTCTCAAATTTACGTAATTGTTCCTCAAGATGGTATGCGTGGTTATCCTGAATCAACGATGTACAGGTCTTATCATCTTGCTCTTGATTATTTTCGAAGCTATAAAGCGCAGTTAGAAACGCGATCTTCTTATCGACGTTATCATCTTGCGCGTAGCGGAGTAGAGCTTGGCCCGTACTATTCTCTCTGGAATGTTGGCCCATACACTTTTGCGCGCCATAAAGTAGCATGGCGTGAGGTTCAGAACCCTGAGAAGTTTTTTGCCAGTTACATAGGGCCAAAAACGGATGTGTTGCTTGGAGAAGTGCCGGTTATTCCAGATCATAAGCTCTATTTCGTTCCATGCACCTCAGCTGAAGAGGCTTACTATCTCTGCGGGTTCCTCAATTCGCCTGCTGTGCGAGCATTTGTCACCGGGTATGCAGTTGATACCCAGATCGCAACACATATCACAGAATACATTGGTATTCCATCGTATAATCCAACTAACGCCCTACACCTGGCTTTGTCGCAGATAACTTCGGCTATCTCTCTCAATCATCGCGAAGCGACAGCAGAAGAGCGCGTGAACATCGAAAAAATCGTCGAGCAACTTTTCTCGTAGCTTGAGACAGTACATTATAGTAGGCCAGATGGCGAGTTCAAATTATGTCTCGCAAGCGCGGGAACAATGCCAGCGCGTTTTCACCTTCGATCAGCGCCCGTCCCGCGTCATCAAATCCATCATAAGCCTCGATGCCGCGTAGTGTAAAGCCGATCATGAGTTCGGGCGCGAAGGGGTAGTCGCTGCCAAAAAGGATGCGCGAGGCATCGACCAGTTCGTGCAGCGAGCGCAGGACAAAGGATGATGCTGAGAGGGCAGTATCGTAATACAATTGTTTGAGGTAGGTGAGCGTTCCCTGCGGCGCGCCCGGCAGCATGATTTGCCCCATAGCGATACGCTGTGCCAGGTAGGGGATTGTCCCACCCGCGTGCGCCAGGATGAAGCGTATATCAGGGCAGCGATCCAGCGTGCCACTATAAAGCATGTTTACCACGGCGCGCGTGGTGTCGAAGACAAACTCTACCAGGAACGGTGGCAGGTCTAACTGCAAGTGGCGATTGATGGCCGGAACAGTGGGATGTATAAATACCACCGCCTTGCGCCGGTTCAGTTCGGCGAAGAGTTCATCAAACAGCGCGTCCCCCGGATAATGGCCATCGCAATTAGAGAGCAATACCACGCCATCCAGCCGCAGCGTATCCAGCGCGTATTCTAATTCACGCAGCGCGAGGTCAATGTCGGGCAAGGGCAGGATGGCAAACGCGCCAAATCGCGAAGGATGGTCGCGCACTAACTGCGCGGCATATTCGTTGCATCCGCGCGCCAGGTCGCTCGCGAAGGCGTGGTCGCCAAAAGAGACGCCCGGCTCCGAGATAGAAAGTAGGGCGGTGGCGATATCATGCCGATCCAACAGTTCAAGCGTACTCTGCGCGTCCCATTCAGGAAAAGGACGTCCACCGCCCGCGCTGATGGCTCGTTGGGCCAGGGCCGCCAGGTACGCGGGAGGCAGGAAGTGCTGGTGAATGTCGATACGCTGCATACTATCCTTTACGCGCTACAAAGCTATTATCCGGTGTAGTCGGAATGGCTCGTCGCCTCGGCACGCGTGTAGCGTTCTTGCGCCGGGCCTGGCGAATCAAGCGAGCCGGGAGATATGGTTCCATGGCGTTCAGAGCGTTGAGGTAAACCTGTCGCTGCTCCTCGATGATGCCCTGCTCGCCCAGTGACCACCATTCAGTGGGGGTGAAATATTTGGACACGTCGGCTTCGGATCCGCTGCGCCCAAACCACTGGATCAGGTGCAAGTTGTCGGACTGGGTAAGCCAGGTTGCCAGTTCGAGCAGATCGGGATTCTCCGTCAACTTCGCCATGCTGTAGACATATCCCATCAACTGGAAGATATTCTGCTGCGCGCCGTTACCCGTGAAGAACTCCATGCCGCCGTTGCCCGCCCACGTGCTGGGATAGACGGGCAAAGGAAGGTGATGCAAATGTCCTGGCAGGCTGTAGCGCTCAATCAGCGTGGTGGGCGTTTGCGTGGTGACATTGCGCCGAGCCAGCGCGCCGGGCAAAGAGCGCATGAAGTCAAATATACCACTATCCTGGCGATGATGTTCGCCAAAGGTCTCGAAATCCCACCCCAGGAAAACAAAATCACCCTGTGTCTCCGCGATCCACTCCGCATAGGTATCAGCGTAGAGTGGGTAGTTTGACCAGTTGCGATCGGTGAAGCGATAGCCAACATCGTCGCTCAACTTGAGGTGGCGGGCAAACAAATAGGGCGCGCTTTCGCGCTCGTTACCGGCTACCAGGCGTCGAGGGAAACGCCTGCCAACGGGGGCGGGTACTGTTTTCTTAATGGTCGGCGGATAGGGTTCCTCGTCGCTGTAGCGATACAGGTGCGTGCTTTCGCGCCATTCCAGCACCCACTCGCGGCCATCCAGCAGCGCGCCGCGAAACCCCGCCGTATCCAGCGCGTTGTAAAGCACTGATGACATGCTCATCTCGGTGGTATCGGTGATGGTGGGACGCTTGCCGAAGACGCGCTCCATCTCGTCCGCCATCCAGCGCATACGCAGTACGAAGGTGGAGATATCCAGCAGGAAGAGGAAACTATGATACGGCTCGACGCCGATCAACTCCACGTTATCTTCAGCCACCAGCTCGCGAAAAAGGTCGAGCAGCGCCGGGTCCCACTGCTCAGCCTGGCGCACAAAGGAGAGCGAGAAGCCGAGCGAGAGGCGCGTGCCCTGCCGCGCCAGTTCGAGAAACATACGCGCGGCAGGATAATAACAGGTCTGCGCCACCTTGCGGAAGTAGTGTTCATTCATGCGCTCGTCAAACAGGCAATGATAGATATCCTGTATCGATGCGCGGCGTGGAATGGGCTGCGCCGGAAGTTTCAGGCGGCGCGGCTGGTGAATCACTGTGTATATGGCCAGGTCTGCAACCATGTGATGGGTCCTCTATGCAGATGAAGGGCGACCGCAAGGGTCCCCACCACTCTGCACAACTACCCCCGCCCATACAATGACTACGACGGGGGAATATGGGCCGTTCATTGTAAGGGCGGGGGCGGTGCGTGGATGGGTGGAGACCCTTGCGGTCGCCCTCGAACCTCTCCTGACGGCCAACTTAAAATCAGGCGAAAACAATGTCCTGTTTGCGCGCCAGAAATTCTAGTTTGCTGGCAAGGTTTTCAATTACCCGGTCCCACAGGAATTGTTCGGCGGTACTACAGCCAGCCTTGCGAATGCGCTCCTGCTCTGCTGGATGGCGGCGCAGGTAGATCAGGTAGCCCACAATCTCATCGGGATCATCGGTCTCTGTGACGATGGCGTTCTCGAAGGAGATAGCGTAGTCTTCGCCGGTAGAGCCGGTGACGGCGATACCCTCGGCTGCCATGACTTCAAGCGCTACCAGCCCGAACGGCTCGTGACCGCTATTGGCCAGTGTGGCGTCGGCGGCATGGTAAGTTGTGCGCACGAATTCTTCGGGCAGGAAGAAGCGTAGATTATAGATATCAGCCGGGCCAGCGTTTGCTATAGCCTGGAGACACTGCTCCATGTTGGGTCGCTGCGCCACCACGTCCTTGATGCTCAGGCCGATATGGTAGGCATGGCGTAGCACATCCGCGCCGTGCGGCTCGATGCCCCCGCGCACGAACAACGTAACCGGGTGACCGCTGTGTTTGAGGCGCGCGACAGCCTCGATAGCCATCATCCAGCGTTTATCGGGGTCGAAACGCCCGATCTTGAAGAGAAACATGCGGCGCGGGTCGCCCTGGCGCGCAATATCGCGCAGGCGTTCAGCCATATCTGTGTCGATGGGGTCAAGGTGTCGCCGGGGGATGCCGTTGGGAATGACCAGCGGATTGACGCCATATGCCCACATACGGTGCTTCATGTATTTGCTGACGGTGCAAATGGTGGTAACGTAGTTCAGGCGACCCCAGTTAATGCGGTGCAGCGACATCAGGCTGTTGAGGTTCCACAGCATGAGGGCCTTCTGGCGCACGCCATACCAGTTCAGCAGGTCGGAGGTACGGCACATGGCCTCGGCGGTATGCCAGTCCTCGCCCATGATGACCACCGTTTTCCCCTCGGCAACAGCCGGGCGCACGATTTCATTGTAAATATGGTAAGGGACGCTTTCATTAAAATCGTAAAGTTTTTGTTCCTCACCGTCATAGACGCCGTTCAAATAATATTTGCTGACCCACTGCGACCAGCGTTTGAGTATGAGATGACCATCGACGCGGGTTTCGATGGCAGGTCTGGTGGGATCGCCGATAAATATAAGATGCGTTGTATAGCCTTGCGTCGCCAGCGCCTCGCTCAGTTCGGTCACACGCGTTCCCAGGCCGCCCGCCGTCGAATAAATATCGGGGCCTTCAAAACACATGATGACGAAGAGCGTATTTTGGGGCGAAATGGCTCCATCCTGTTCAATCATTGTCAATACCCTCGTGGAGTTGATGTGGGAAAGGCGCGATGTCGAGACCCATCCCTGGTCTGATGCTGCCCTTGCTCTTCCAGCGTGAAATATGATCTATTGATGGTGAAAGAGGCAGCACACCGTTATGTATTTAGTATATCACACGAGGTGTTGTCTGTTTACTGCGCGGTGATCGCCACGTCATCCACGAAGAAGTCTGTTGGTTGATACTGGTTGTTATTGGTTCCCCTGAAGAAGAGCACCACCTGTTTGCCCTTGTAGGAGTTGAGGGAGCCAGATACGTCGAAGCTTTCCAGCACCCAGTTGTTGGTGACGTTGGTATTGCAACTCTGCTGCAAGTTGCGAATAAGCGCGCCGCCGCTGGTTTGCAGGCGGCTGTTGAAGGTATCCTGGCATTGGCGCGTGTTCTTATTGGTATCCGAGTACCACCAGTAGCTAATGGTGAGCTTCGTATAGCTTGCCGGAACTGTGAAGGTCTGGTAGATACGATCATCGCAGTTTGAGTAGCCGCACAGGTAGGCGCTATTAGAGCCGGAATGAGCGTTCAGGTTCTGGATAATCTGGTAGCCGCCCGACGATGATTCCTGCCAGGGCGTCTGCCCGTTCTCGAAACCGCCGTTCTGAATGATAGACGCCGGTGCTGGTGTAGGGCTGGGCGTAGTAGTCGGCGTGGGACTTGTCGGCGAAGGCGAGGGCGTCGATGTCACGGTTGGCGAGGGCGTATTGGTCGGCGAAGGGGTGGGTGTGGGACCGCCGGAACTGCCGAGGGCCAGGTCCTGAGCCAGGTTGTTGATGTCGGGCGATCCCAGGCCACTGGCCATATCGTAGCCAGTGGCCGCCGGGTAATACAGGTTGTTTCCGCTGGTCACATCGTGAAAGGCCGAAAGCGACTGCTGCGCGTTGAACAGGCCGTACAGCGCGGGGTTGGCGAAACCAACCACCGCTTTGCCTTTCGATTGCACGTATTGGTTAATCAGGGCCATACTGCCCGCCCACAGGGGCGCGGCTGCGCTGGTTCCACCCACGTTTAGCCAGCCCGCCGCCGAGCAACCGGCATTGGTGACGGTGCAATAGACGGCATAGCCGCTCGCGGGATCAGCATCCGCCGAGACATCGGGTACTTCGCGACAATATTTCCCGCCGGGCGCGTTACAGGGCGCGCCGCTGCTATTTTGATTAATAACATCCTGGCCTGTCTGCCAGGACTGCATGAGATAGGTGCTGCTGACGCCGCCGCCGTCGCCCGCACCTTTGGGGCTGCGCTGCGTGTCATTGGGATTCGACCAGACCGATTCGCTGCCATAGGCTCCAGCATTCAGTTGCAGGTTAGTGCCGCCCACGCCCGTCACATAAGGGTCGCTCGCGGGCGAGTCAACCGCCAGGTTGCTGTCGCCGCAATCATACGCGCCAGAATCGCCGGAGGCAGCAAAGAAAGATATGCCCTCCGCCGCGCCCTGCTTGAAGATGTTGTCGAGCGTCTGCAATTCCGCCGGGCCGGTGCTGGACTCGCACAGACCCCAACTAATACTGACAATTTGCGCTTTGTGGTCATGTACAATCTGGTTATAGGTATCGTTCAAGCCCTGAGTAGTATTTGGTCCCTCGTATACGACCTGATTCGCGTGCGGAGCCATCGCGCCAAGCACCTCGATGTCCAATTCAACCTCGATGGCTCCCTGTCCCGCCGCGCCGCTGTAGTTATCGACCAGCACATTGCTGATATTGGGAGTTGCGATGCCATAGTTGGAAAAATATTGCGTGACATCCGATGGCTGGTAGCCGTCCAGTTCAAAAAGCGCGACGGTCTGGTTATCTCCCAGGATGCCCGAACTTTGCAGGGGAGTCGCGTCGTAAGCTCCTGTCAGATCTTTCGGCCCGAAGCCGGTGATTGGTCCGTTGGCAAGCGTTGTAACGCGCCCGCTATGCAGCAAATGCTGGTATAGTGGCTGGTACTGCACGCTATTATCGAGACCGCCGATAGAGGTAATCAACGAGCTGATGGCGGCAGGCACAACGGGCGGCGCGGCGTTGGCATAGAAGAGCTGGCTGCCAAGCTGGTAATTGTTGATGGTCGTGCTGAATGCCTGCTCTACCTGTGCGACGGTACCGGTCGCGTCAATGAGCAAATTGTTGGGGGCGATGCTCGTCACCGTCATGCCCTGGCTCTGCAAATAGGATACAACTTGCTGCGCCTGGTCGGGCGTGGGCGCGAAGAGCGACTCGAACTGGGCGGATGTTAGATATTGTTGATATTGCGACGATTGTGGATCATAGATGGCGCTGAGCAAAGCGTCCAACTGGGGGGCGTTGCGCGGTTGCAGGCCGAGCGAAAGGCTCAATTGCTGATAGGGGCTGGCGGCCTGTAACAACTGCGCCTGCTGAATGAGCGGCGCGACCTGCCCGCTTAAAACCGCGGGCTGGTTCTGGTCGGCGCGTGCCGCCACGCGCATTGCCAGCAAACTCCCACCAATCAAAAGGAGAGACGTCACGATAAACAAGATATTTCGCGCTACATTTCGTTGCATACTACACACTCCGCCAGGGTGACTTTTGGGCCACCCAAACGACCCCCAGGGATCGCACATACGATAACTAACCCACAAATACGCCGCTAACAGCGAGAAAATGCCCCTAATGTGTCTTTCACTGCTTTTATATCCTACTTTCAGAGCATTAAAATCCTGACCAGATAAACGTAAGATGTGGACGAGTTCGCGCATGATATCTGGAAAAGGCTGTACTGAATTGCGAAACTTATCATTAACGATACGTTAATATAGTCGCCCTCGAATTTCTGTGGGGTTGCAGGGAACTTTTCACAATACTGCAGCGTCCTGCAATTAGAAGGTCTCACCGGGTCTCGTCATGTTTGAAGTAATGGAGCGTTATGAGTAAGGAGCGAATATTATGCGTAGCGATCAAACTATCCGGCGACGCGCGTGGATCGCGGTTGGTGTGTTTTTGAGCATAATGGTTGTTGCGTTGGCCGCGTGTGGAACCAACGGGGTACCGGGATCAACTACAACGGGTTCATCGAAAGCGACGGCTCCCACGACAGCCCCGGTTGTAAGCGCCTATGGCTGTCCTGGTACAGTAATGACTACATCGCCAGCGCCGGCGAATGTTGTGTTGAAACAATCTGATAGCAGTGTTACCGTCACAGCACGCGTGGGTAATGTGGTCGAGGTTGACCTGCCTTTCGGACAGGTCTGGTCTGGTCCGACTACGTCGCAGGGTACGCTGCAACTGCAAGCGCCGGCGGGGTACGCGCTGACTGCTTCTAAAGTTTGTGTATGGAGATTTACGGCACAGAGCGCGGGTACGACTGCATTGAACTTTTACGGCAAAGCCATCTGTCAAAAAGGCCAGATGTGTCCCTTATATATCATGCGGCTGTCGTATAAAGTCGTGGTCAACTAAGGTTATTACATTGCCCTATTCATCCTTGATGCGTTCGACTTCCACGTGTAACGGGCCGCCTTTGAGAGCCTTTGCCGCCGGGGTGTAGGCTGGAGGGTCCCACTCAAAGGCGACTCTCTGGCGTTTAACGGGCACGTCGGCCAGTATTTTATCGAATCCACCCTCGCGGGCCATATTGACTTGCACGTGCTGCTCATCAACCTCCATGCGCTGCGAGATGGCTTTGAGCAGGTCATGCTTGATAAGCTCGATTAGCTCAGGGTTCACTTTAACACGATCGTAGGCCAGAGCTACTTTCAAGCGTTCCTTTGCCACCTCACCGGGAGTGGGCTTTTTGCGACCAATCATAAATTCAAACACACCCATAGCTTTCGCCTCCGTCAATCAGGATGGCTATGAACGAACACGCCTCTCAGTTAACGCGGGGCCAAACCCCATCAATCGCCGCAGGCGTTCCATAAGTGTTGACGTTTCAGTTACCTCTTCGAGTGGAACTTCCTCGCCCAAGATGCGCTGAGCAGCATTGAGGTAAGCGCGTCCCGCTTTGGTACGTTTGTCATAGACGATAGGTTCGCCTTTGTTGATGGCAACAATAATTGTTTCATCCTCAGGGATAATGCCGAGTAAATCGATGCCCAGCACTTCCAGCACGTCGGCCACGTCCATCATATCACCGCGTCTCACCATTTCAGGACGGAGCCGGTTGAGGATCAGGCGCGGCTCCGGCTTGCCCGCCGCTTCGACAAGGCCGATGATGCGGTCGGCGTCGCGCACCGAGGCCATTTCTGGATTTGCCACAATGATGATCTCATCCGCGCCGACAATCGCATTGCGAAAACCCTGCTCGATACCGGCGGGCGAGTCGATGATGATATAATCAAACTCTGGCCGCAATTGCTGGCAGAGTTGCTCCATCTGGACGCTATTCACGGCATTCTTGTCGCGTGTCTGGGCGGCTGGCAGGAGATAGAGTTCAGGCTGTCGCTTATCTTTAATGAGCGCCTGGCGCAAACGGCACTGTCCTTCGACCACATCGACAAGATCGTAGACAATGCGATTCTCCAATCCCAGAACGGCATCCAGGTTGCGCAGGCCGATATCAGAATCGACAACCGCCACCTTTTTGCCCATCATCGCCAGGGCTGTCCCCAGATTCGCCGTGGTCGTGGTCTTGCCAACACCGCCCTTCCCAGATGTGATGGTAATTACCCGACTATCCATTTGCGTCTCCATGAAAGCAACTACGGTAACGATACAAATAGTTTCCTACCCCGGACACACACAAGGTTCCCCTCTACCCGACACCCCCACCAGTGTCTCTACACACCGCCGGTGACGAAATTTATTTGCGCGGCGCGCGTCCGTTGACCCAGGCTTCTACTACGATCTGGCCGTTGCGAATAGTGGCGACCTCCGGGCGCGGCTGCGCCTCGAATCCCTCCGGGGGACGCGAGAGCAGGTGAGCGATGCGCAACTGCACAGGGGCCAGTAAAAGAGAACACACCAGGGCTTGCTCGTTATCGGGATAGCCCGCGTGAACCATGCCGCGCAGTACCCCCCATACGATGATATCCCCACCGGCTACAATCTCCGCGCCGGGGTTGACATCACCCAGCACGACGACATTGCTGGCGTGGTGAAGCGCCTGCCCGGAACGCACCGTGCGCCGGATGAAGAGTGTATCATCCGTTTCGCGAGCTTCGCGAGTGTCTGGCTGTCCATTTTGCGCCTGCTGATCTATTATGCGCGAGGCAGGCAACTCCGTTAAATTTGAAATAGAAGAGCCTGATTCGGTGCGTCCATTGCCCTGTGAATTGGCACGTATTGTTTTAGAGAAATCGGGTAGTTCCGGTGTAGCGACTGACATATTATAGTAGGCAAGCAGAGCTTCAAGCTGGGTGCGTTCGCCGCGTAGCAAGGAGCGGCGCGTCGTGTCAACTACCAGCGACGCGCCACGAAAGAAGCCCGGTGCCTCAGACAGACGTTCGGAAAGCGCGGTAAGCAAATCGCTGAAAGGTGTCTCTGGTTCCAGGGTTAAAAGCAGACCATTGCGAGTCCCTTTAATAGCAATATATCCTTGCACTGACTGCCTCTCCTCTTTCTCCAGTCCCCCGGGCGCTTCGGCCTCATTACTTTCCGAAGTATCCTCCATTGTCATATCTGACCATCCCACTACTGGATAAAGGGTGTATGCTACGACAAGATAACCCTACAGATGATGTACTATTTCAACATCAAGTATAAGCTTCCAGGCATGAAAACGCAATAGTAATAGGCATTGTGGCTTCCAATACACCTTTACGCGTGGGAAAGCCGCGCACAGCACCGGCAAGCGTGGCTAGTATGCCCACCACTACGGCCTGTTTGATACTTTTTCGAGCGATACCACTTCCTGTTTGCCGGTCGCCGGGTCAGCTTCAGAGGGCTGATAGGCATCGTTTTCAAGTTGCACCGGTGAGTCGTATAGCTTGCGCGTACCCACGGGTAGGTTTGTTTCGACGACGAGGCCGCTATCAATGTAAATATGATAAGGGAAGCTGGAGGTATCGAAGACGGCATCATGCGAGACGAAGAATACTTGCTCGAAGTGCTGCCCCAGCGTTTCGCCAGTAACGATCTCCACCAGACCTTGCGCGCGGTCACGACTAGCGAAGCTCAACGGCTCGTCGAGCAAGAAGAAGCCAGGCGCGGCATTCAGCTCTTCTGGAAGCGCGGCAATGGCGAATGCCAGGCGCAAAGCCAGCGAAATCTGGTCAGCGACGCCGCCTGAGAGGGCAGGCAGAGGGATATAGGCGTTCGCGGCAGGCTCCCACAGGCTAACCTGTAATGGGCCACCGCTGGAAATATTCTCTTCCGGCTCGGTCGTCAGGCGCGCATCGTGATAACGCCCGCGCGTGAGCAGGGGAAGCAACTGCTGCATGTAGTACTCGGTGCGCGGGAGCATGACGCGCATCAGGCGATCAAAAGTGGCCGCGATGAGTAAGCCTGCGCGCTCTTTCGTCTGAAAACTGCGCTCTTGCTGCGCCATATGTTTGCGCGTTTGCTCCAGGTCAAGCGTATTGCGGCCTGTTTCCAGTTGTTCGCTGAGAAGCAGATCTTGCTGTTCCAGTTCGTGCAACTCCCGGTCAACGGCGGCGATCTCATCTTGCACGCGAGCGCGGTCCTGGGGTGAATACTCGCTGACAAGCGGCCACACGGCTCCAATTTCAGCGATGGTGTAGCCTTTGGCGGGCGGACGGCTGTGCTGCGCCAGCATAGTGGCGATGCGCTCGCAAGCCTCCTCAATCTCGTGCTGGCACAGTTCTATTTTGGCTTTAGACGCGCCTTCCTGATTATTCAGGTTCTCCGTTCCTTGCAAGATGCCGTCCTCATTGGCTTCTTGCAAGGAACGCTCGCAGCGTTTGCGCAAGGCTGCGAGCGCTTCGGCGAAAGGATTAAGAGGCACAATCCAGCTTCCCAGGGAGCTACTGAACCTGGAAAGGCGGCGGTAATAATCAGAGAGGGACGCCTGGCACTCTTGTAGTACAGTGGACTTAGATGCATAACGGGTCTGTAGCTCTTCTTTTTGACCAAGCGCGACCTGCAACGAGTCAAGCTGCTTGCGTGCCGCCACTTCAGCCGTGCTGATGGCTGTTTGACCGAAGTTAACGCCAAGAGGCTGCACGCGCTGGCGCAGCGAGTCCTGCAAGCTGCGCAGTCCCTCGCGCAGCGTGATCTGCTGCTGGCGGGCGCGCTCAATCTGGCGCATAGGGTTGTTGGCCTCGAATTGCTCGTGCCGCTCCTTGACGCTTTGCCGGCGCGCCAGCAAGACATCCAGGGCATCCTGGTGAATCTTGACCTTCGCGGAGATATCGGGCATGGCTCCCATTTTGCCTTCGAGCAAGGCTATTTCATATTCCGTTGTTTTGATGGTTTCCGCGAGGGCTGTTTTTAGTTCGGCGTCGGGCGATATGGGGGACGCGGGTTCTACAGCAGCATAGGCAGGCACGGGCAGACCCTCCTGGCCAGCCGCGAGCATTATTTCGTTATGAAGTTGCTCGATAACCTGCTGGTCGGCGCGCAGCATGCTTTCCAGGTCGTCCCAACCTTCTTGCTTGCGTAGTTCTTGCACGCGAGCCTTCTCCTTGCGCAGCGCGGCAACCGCCTCCATCGTGACATTCAACTGGTTACGCGCGGCAGCTAACTGGTCGCGACTCTCTGTCATTTGCTGCTGGACATCGGCCAGGCTTTCTCCTTTTTCCGGCAACTGGTTGATCTGGTACTGGGCTTCTTCTATCGAGCGTGGGACAGTAGCCCCCAGAGAGCGAATTTCATGCTCAATCTTGTCAACCTCCTGCTGGTTGCCGTTCATGCGTATAGCGGTTTCACGCGCCGCGACCATCATGCCAACGCGGTTGATGGCTTCCTGTAACAGGCGATTCGCTTCGCGTTCCTTTTCGCGCGTTTTACTATAATTTTGCAGGTTGACGCCGCTTACCGCGAGCAGCACCAGCGCCGCGATACCCGCCAGGCTGGCAAAGAGAGGGGAATGATGCAGAGCCAGCACTATCACAATAATGGCGCAGAAGACGGCCAGAGCGATTCCACCTGCTACGATTCCCAGTTGCGTCCGCGCGGTGCGCTGAGTGGCGAGCAGCCCGGCATTCAATAAGGCGCGCTGCTGATCTGCTGCCTCAACATGCTGCTGCGCTTCCGAGATACCCTCGGCCAGCCCTTTCAAGCGCTGCCATTCTTTAAGCTGGCGGCGCACGCTGAGTTGCCGCCAGCGTTTTTCAGTAGCATCGGCTCTGGCCTGTGTCTGCTGCGCCTCATTTTCAACCAGCGCCAGTTCCAGTTCGTTTTCCTTTAATTCCTGACGCAACTGGTCAATTTGCCGGGCGTTTTCGTCAGCTTGCTGGCGTTGTCCCACGCGACGTATACGAGCCTCCTCCGCCTGCCGCAAGTTGTTCAGCCTGTCTGACAGGCTCTGCAAACGCTTCAGGCGCGTCTCAAGTTGTGGTCGCCCTGAGCGGTGCTGCTCTTTAAGTTCAAACTGCGACTGCTGCGCTTCCTCGATAAGCTGGCGTGTATGGGCAATTTGCCCGTCCAGGTCCGCCAGCAACTCTTGCAGGTGCTCCTGTTGCTTGAGGCTCTGTTCCAGTTCCTTAATGGTATTAACAGCATTCAGCAAATCGGTAGCCATGCGCTCAAGCGTACCAAACGAGCGCGTGAGGTCCGTAAGATCGCGCACACGCCGTTCAAGGACGGGCAATTCTTCTTTTTCGCGGCGCTCCAACTCGGCTATCTGGTGTTCAAGCTCAGGTAGTTCGCGCTGTGCATCGGCGATCTGGTCATAAGCGTTAATGATCTGGTCAAGGGTAGCGCTCGCTTTTTTCAGTTGCGCGATACGATGCTGGCGGCTTTTCAATTCTACGCGATTGACGGCGACCAGCTCAATCTCGAGATGCTGTTCGGCGATCTCAGCTTCTTGCTGGCCGATGCTGACCAGGTCTTCAGAGATTGTTACGGCGTCGAGCGCGGCTTCCAACTCGCCCAGTTTCTGGCTCAACTCTGGAATGCGCGCTTGCACTTCTGCCAGTTTCAGGCGTTCAGCGCATTGCTCAAGCTGGCGTTCATCTTCAATCGTGAGTCGGAAGTGCTCAGCCAGGCGCGACAGCTTCTCCAATCCAAGCATATTGCGCAAGACGAGTTCGCGCTCGCGCCCGCTCAAATTCTCCAGGCGATTCAGCCCCTTCTGCTCGATCAAACAGGAGTGACGCAGGGTTTTGCCGTCGATATGTCCCAGTTCGGCCACAATACGCTGATTAGCAGCGTCGAGAGCGGTGATGGTTTTTTCTGGCGGCATGCCCAGTTTGCGCACGTCCAGTGTGATGGACTGGCCCATGTCGCGCTCGATGACGCGTGTGATAGATACTTCTTTCGCGCCAATCGCCAGCGTCAGGCTGACACTAGCCCGCTGCTCGCCGTAGTGTATCAGTTTATTGAGGTCGGGGGCAGAGCGTTTTCCATTGGCGGAAACCAGAGGATCGCCATACAGCGCGAAATAGATGCTTTCGACAACTGTAGATTTACCGGCTTCATTTGGACCCGCAATGAGAATACTCCCACGCTGCGGAAAATGTAGGTCTACGTCGCGTAAGAGCCGGAATTGCTCAATTTTCAAATGTTTCAGGATTATCATGCATTCGTCCTCTACAGTTTCCAAAAGGCTGCCAGAAGTTCCTCTTTTGTAGCCACCAACGCCTGCTGTTCCTGCTCATCTTCAGCCGCGGCGATCCACTCGTCGGCCAGCCGAATAAGCTCGTCGCGTGGGGAAAGACGCTCCTCTATCTCTGAAGTGGCAAAGGAAGTTGATTGTACGCGAGACAGCGTAAGATGCCCACCATTGCCCGGTGTATCAGGTAAAAATACGAGCGCACTATCATCGATGGTGAGGGCGAAAGTATGTTCCTCGCCATACAGCCGCAACTGGTTGAGATCAAGCTGGTGATACTGCTGATGTGTAAGTTCGCCTTCGAGTCGCAGTTGCACCATCACGTCTGCTGAACACAACGGGCGCAGTTGATCGAGTATGCGCCCGGTGGGGGTCTTGGTGGGGGTCTTGGTGGGGGTCTCGTCGGACGCAATAGCCTGGGCCTCCTCCGCGCGCGTATCTTCAGGCCAGAGTTCGGCGACTGAGATCACCAGGCGGCGCATTTGCACGGCATCGACGGTAATATGCCTGCACCAGCGCACTCCGTCTGCCGCTATGCCCAGGAATACAAAGCCCGGTTCATCAGTGTGCTCGCGATTGTCGTCAGCACGGTCGCGATTAGCATCTGGGAAGCGATTATCATTGCCACGGACGCGATAAATCGCGTCCCTACCGGTATGTTGTGTTGAGCCAGCCACAATTACTTCGGATTGGCCGATAGAGAGGCGCGTGAATACATGGTGATAGCCGGACAAAATGTAGCGAAAAGCGGACTGCTCCGCGATGCTGGCGCGACTCACCTGCGCCTGGGTGTCCAGCGCTGTTGTCCCGCTCGTCACGCCTTCAATCGGCGCGTGCAAAAGCAGCAGAGGAATTGCCGCGCGCTCGATGTCGTTATCTATACGCGCCTGCGCGAGTGGATCGCCCTGTTGACCGGATACCACTCCCAGGCCGCAAATGCCCACCAGCGTTCCGCGGACATCAAGCATCACCGGCTGCAAAACATGCTGCGGAGTCAGTAGGGACACCCCTGGTGGGTGTCCTCCTCCCGTTGGGTGTCCGTTAGCATGTGAGCCACTGTCGTCGAGGACACCCACCAGGGGCGTCCCTACTGGCTGGTTCGGAGCGAAATAGTGCAGTGCGCCCAGGCTCGCGTAGCTCAATTGAGGCGAGAGTACTGGTGTCGCAGCCTCGCCCAGCCTGGAATATGTTTCCGCCGGGGTATCATGCACACCACCAAGCGCGAACACGCGAATACCCGCCTGCTTCAATTGCGCCAGGCGCGTCGCCACGAAACTGCGGTCCTGTTCATCCGGGTGCGGGGTATCGAAGAGATCACCGGCCTGTATAAACAGATCAACAGCCTGGCCTATGGCGAAATCCGCTGCCTGCTGAAACGCGTGACGCTGGCGCTGGCGCAGTTCCTCGCGCTTGCGAGGATGCTGGCCGGGAACGGTATAGCCCAGGTGATTATCAGCGGTCAGCACGATTGTGATCACGGTATTATTTTGCTCTTGCTGCTCAAGCGCGCTTTGCTCGTCCATTTGCTATTCCAGACCTGAACGCAATAGTACGCGTCCCTACATGGATTATTCGCCTCCATGGAAGCGATACATGGCGCCCCTACAATTACTATTTTCCATCAAAAGGAGTCTAACACAAATAACGTTGATACAACATGACTGACGCGTAAAAAAGGACTATTTGGTAGCTTTGTTAGCAGTTCTCAATGGCAAAATTGTTAACGGGTCGGGAACAGGCATGCAGATACAAAAGTACCAGCCTGATAGAAAATTGAGAAGAAAGGTGCGTCACAACAGTAATAGTATATAAGATAATAGAGGGTCGGCTGACATAGTGATCGCACTCCCAGAAGTCCTGAAATTTGACCCACATAGCCAAAATCCATATACTTAGCTATACACGCAGTAATCGATGGGCACTATGTTCGATATAAACAAATTAGATATGTTGTAATGCTGTAAACTGTACCAGGACGACCTTCGCGGTCGCCCCTAGCCTATACGAATGAATGACGCGCGACCCATCAGGGTAATGACGACCGCAAGAATCGTCAAGAGAGTTACTCACGTAGGGAGAGCGGAGCAGAGTGGTGGGAATAGTACGATACGATAAAGACCGCGAGCATAAGCAGGTATTGCTTTCTTTCGCCAGAAGTATCCAGGAACGCGATGTTGTGACCTACGATCACTCTCGTAGGGTAGCGACTTATGCGCAACGGCTGGCGCGCTATCTGGGTTGGAGCCGCCGCGAGGCGCGCGACCTGGCGCTGGCGGGCCTGGTGCATGACCTGGGAAAGACATGGATCGGCAACGATATCCTACTGAAATCAGATAAACTGTCAGACGAGGAACGCCGCAAGATGGAGCGTCATCCTATCATCGGCGCGCGTATTCTGATTGGCTGTGACGTTCACCCGTTTTTCGTGGAAACGGTGCTCTATCATCACGAGGCCTGGGACGGTCGCGGCTATCCCACAGGATTAAAGGGTGAAGAGATTCCACTGAGCGCGCGCATTTTGACGGTCGCTGATGTCTTCGATGTGTTGACCTCGCAGCGCCCATACAAAGTAGCGCTATCGATGGATGCTGCGCGCGAGCGGCTGCTGCTGGGTTCAGCCGCCAGTTTTGACCCTATGGTCGTGCGGGCTTTTCTGGATTTGCTTGATGAATATCCAAACTTCACCATTCCACAGCGTAATAGTACGCCACCACCCGCGCTTCCACATGACGCGAGTAAACGCGCCCCCGCGAGCGCAACGCTGATAGGCGCTCTTCATACCCGGTGAGCTAATGGGGACCTTTAGACAATATCTTCCAGCGCGAAGACCGGCCCATCGCGGCAAATCAACTTCGACCCGGATTGTGTTTCCACGGCGCAGGTCAAACACACACCACTGGCGCAAACGAGGGGGCGCGTAATAATGCTTTGCGCGGTATGTCTCTGGCGCAGCGGTTCATAGCGATGGTACAGTTCACGCGCTGTTTCAAGGGACACGCTGCAATAGACGGCATCCGCCCAGGAGAGATAGCCGCCGACCAGCTCTACTAATGGCGTTGCTCCACTTTCAGATGTGGTCACGTGATATTCAATTTCAGGCGAGAGCAAAGTAGGAGGATAGATTTCAGTAGCGCTGGCGAACTGGCAAAGCAGCGTCACCGCCAGTTCTTGTTCGATAGCCATTTGCGCCAGCAGGGTCAGCGAGCTGATGAATGCCCCATCTGCAATAAGAAGCAGGTTGCGCACATCCGGCCGCACTTCCCAGCCATGACCAAGCGGCCCCAGCACGTCCAGCGAGGCGCGTTCTGGTTGTCGAGCCAGCCACGCGCTGCCACGTCCACGTTCCGCCACCAGCAAGCTGCACTGAGCGCGCGCGCGCTGCACGGTATGTATAAAAAGCGGGCGTCGCAGCAAAGGATCGGTCGCCAGTGCATCGCAGCAGCGCACCATGCAGTATTGGCCGGGCCGGGCAGCTTGAGCCAGTTGCGGCGCGTGCAATTCGAGTAGATGGACACCCGGTAGTACGCGGGTATTAGAGATAATGGTGGCAATTGTCAGACGCATGTAACAAATGTATCACACCTATGAACATTCACCCAAATCAAGTAGAGTCACAATTATGAGACATTGTATGAAAAAACGTGAAAAATATACCCAATCGAGCGCAGGTTATGATACACTAAAGACGAAGAGGAGAGAATACTTCGATACTGTCCACCTGTAGTTACCGGGCGCAATGAATAGAGTCCTTACATTTGAGGGTCGGGGGTAGCATATGCCCATCACATTTGACCGCAGTGTCTGTTGTGATTTGAATGAAACCATTTCGCGCGAGTGGCTTGTGGCCAACGGACTGGGAGGATACGCAGCGGGTACCGTTGCAGGCACGCTGACACGCCTGGAGCAGGGGCTGCTCGTAGCATCGCCGCAGGAGAGCACAATGCCGCAACTCCTTGTAGCAAAAATGGATGAAGAAATTGTCTTTGACCAGCGCACCTATTATCTTGGCACGAATGAATATAAAGATGGCACGCTGAACCCGGCGGGCTTCGTTCATCTTGAAACCTTCCGGCTTGAAGAGGGCTTCCCGGTATTCACCTATCACCTGGGTGGCATCGACGGCATTATGCTGGAGAAGCGCATCTGGATGCCGCAGGGGTTGAATACTACCTATATACAGTATCGCTTGCTACGCACGTACCCCCAGCAAGATATCACTCCCTGGAACAACCGCGCGTTACACCCGGCCAATACCCGTTTTCATGATGAGCAGAGAGTACTATCACTGACTCTGCTCCCATTCGCGGCCTACCGCGCCTGCAATGAAGAGCAGCACGGAAACCTCGACTGGCAATTCCAGGTTGAAACGCAGCATACAGGGCAAGATGACAGGAGCAGTGAAGATGACGAGAGCATTGCGGGCTGCACTATACGCGCCTGGGACGGAGCGCGTCCTTACCATATTTTCGCGGTAGGCCATGCCGGAAGTGAGACTACTTTTCTTCCCACAGGCGTCTGGTACTGGAATCTCCAGCACCGCGAGAACCGTGCCGGGGGAAAAACCGCCAACGGAGATCTCTACTTGCCCGGCGTCTTCCGCACCAGGTTGTGGCCCGGCGAAAATGTCTCTTTCACCATCATCATCACGGCTGAGGATTTATCCAGGCAATCGTTCAGCGCGAAACAGCTCAACCGCGCCTACAATGAGGCCGTTGATTACCAGCGAAATATACTACAAACCCAACGCTACTTCGGTGAAGGCGGCGTAACGGCCTATACGCACGCGCTCCTGCCTTTTCCTGAAAGAAACGATGATCTTCCACAGGGCGAGGAATTTCTTCGCCTGCTTGTGCAAGCGGCGAATCGCTTCCTGGCGGAACGTCCTGCCGCGCGCAATGATGCCGGGGCCGCTCATTCGCTCTTCTTCCCGGATATCCAGAATATACCCGTGGTGATACCCGGCTACTATGGCGCGCGTGAGTCCACCCGCGATACGCTTATTGCTTTGCCTGGTCTGTTGCTATCTACCCGCAGGTACGCGGAGGCGCGGCGCGTGCTGAGCAACCTGGGACGCTACTTCAAGCAGGGACTGCTACCCGACCGCCTGCCCACGCCGCCTGAGCCGCTACACACCCGCGATTATGGCAGCATTGATACGACCCTGTGGTACTTCTACGCGCTCGATCACTACATCCAGGCGACGCGTGATTATGATTTGCTGGATAGCCTCTTCGATAAGCTTGCGGAAAGTATCGAATGGCATACGCGGGGAACCTTGAACGGCATCGGCGTTGATGAGCAGGATGGATTATTGCAAGCGCGTGAGCCGGGCAACGCCTTGACGTGGATGAACGCCACGTTGCCTGAGGCACTGCATAAACCGGCCATTCCCAGGCAGGGGAAAGCCGTTGAGGTCAACGCGCTGTGGTTTCACGCTCTCTCTCTCATGCACGAGTGGGCAGAACACCTCAATCGCACCTGGCGCATCAATTACCTGACCGAAAGATACGAGGAGCAGCGGCAGCAATGTCGGCGCAGCTTCAATGAGCGTTTCTGGTATGATCTTGGTGGCTACCTGTATGATGTAATTGATGGGCCTGACGGCGACGATGCACGTATTCGCCCGAATCAGCTCTTCGCACTCTCACTGCGCTATGCTGTGCTGGACGAAACCCATCAACGTTCAGTGTTGAACGTTATCACCCAACACTTACTTACGCCGCGCGGTTTGCGCACCCTCTCGCCCCAGGCTAATGCCTCTGAGGGACAGTTACAGGATCGACTGGAGGAACAGCAAAGCGACTTACATCAAGGAAGCGCGTGGCCCTGGCTGATAGGACCATATGTAGATGCATTGCTACGCGTGGAGGGACACGCTCCAGTAAACAGAAAAAAGCGCATTCAAGAAACACAAAGATACAGGGAAAGCGTGTGGCGCAAAGGCATCCAGCTTCTTGATACTTTTCGCGAGCAACTTCGAACCGACATGCTGGGCATGATTGGCAGCGTTTATGACGGCAATGGGCCACTGCGCCCATATACATATGTTGCATCCGCGCTCAGCACCGCTGAATTGTTACGCGTCTACAAGTTGCTGGCGAATATAGGAGTGCGTTTCTCCGAGCAGGTGCTTTCAGTCTGATACATTTTCATCACTTCTGCACATTT
>DATLSI010000326.1:0-3836 GCA_035534255.1 Ktedonobacteraceae bacterium
CGTCCGCCCACGCCGACACTCGCCCACGCGGACGCGATTTATCGCGTCCCTACAAATCACCCGGAAGTATGCAGGCCCTGCTCCTAAAAGCACTTGCCAGATTACGCCGGTAATGGTACTCTCTTTCTGCTATTCTTTTTACCTGAAGATCACGTTTCTTAGGAGTGAGCATTCTTATGACACAAACGGTGAATGGGAACAACAATATAGGCAATTCGCAGAAACTTCGCAAGCCAGGGCAGCGCCAGCAGGACCGCTTGCAACGCCAGGCGCGCCGCCGCCGCCGCCAGCGCATCTGGCTGAGCGTCATAGTGAGCGTGGCTATAGTGATCCTGGCTGGGCTGGGTTTTGTGCAATATCAACGCTATACCGCCAGCGTGGCCGCCACTCAGCTTGCGCAGGCTCACGCTACAGCTACCAGCACGGCGAAGCTGCGTGCCAGCGCGACGGCTGCCGCCAATGTTGCCGCTACCGCCGCAACGAATGCCTGCCTGACTAACCTGCACCTCGCGCCGACGCCCAAAGCCGGAGCTGCGCACCCGCCAGCCACGAGCGCAACACCAGTAACATTGGCCGACGGGTTACAATATATCGATTTGCAGACGGGCTGCGGTGCTGCCGCGCAAAGCACCAGCACTGTTAACGTCGAATACACCGGCTGGCTGCAGAGCAACGGCAAAAAGTTTGATAGCTCCTATGACCATGGCGGCAGCCCGTTCAGCCTCCAACTTGGCCAGGGACAGGTCATCAAAGGCTTCGATGAAGGAATTGTGGGCATGAAAGAGGGCGGTATCCGGCGTCTGATCATCCCAGCGGCTCTCGGCTACGGCAAAACTGGCAGTCCCCCTGCCATTCCACCCAACGCTGTGATCATTTTTGACGTACAGTTGATCTCGGTGAAGTAAGGGACTACTCTTCAATAGCCTGTCCCCGTTTGCATCGCGCATCATTCACCATTCCTCATCAATGGGAACGGGAACGGGGACAGGCGCAAGGCCCCCGCGTCCACTCCACCCCACGTCCCTGTCCCTACAGGAGCCAGGCGCGTAGCTGTGTTTCGAGGGCGTCTCGCGTCTGCCTGAAGGCCTGGAGGCGCTGCTCATCGGTTCCCTCAACAGAGGCTGGATCGGGAAAACTCCAGTGGAGGCGCTGCGCCCGTCCTGGGAAGACGGGGCATTGTTCGGCGGCATTATCACATACTGTTATCACATAATCAAAGGGCTGCTCGATATACTCGTTCAGGTGCTTTGAGCGCTGCTGGCTGATATCGATGCCCCGTTCATGCATCACCTGGATGGCCAGTGGATTGACCCGCGATGGTGAGAGACCCGCGCTTATTACTTCCATACGCTCTCCTGCCAGTTGCCGCAATAACCCCTCCGCCATTTGCGAACGGGCGGAATTGCCCGTGCAGAGGATTAGCACGCGTTGTTTCATGTGTTGCTGCCTTTCTCACGCTCCATGAGTATCAAGAGAAAACGAATACGGTTGGTGAGTTGAAGCATGGTTTGCTCAAATGCGTGATATATTTGTTCTTCTGAACCCTCTACAATTGCCGGATCGGGAAAGCTCCAGTGGATGCGTTCGGGATCGCCTGGAAACGTTGGACAGGATTCACGCACGCGGTCGCAGACGGTAATCACTCGATCAAAGGATTGTCCCGAAAACTCGTCAAAGTGTTTTGATCTCTGCTGGCTGATGTCGATGCCTACAGAGGCCATGACCTGTATAGCATAGGGATGGATCGTGGTGGGATGACTTCCCGCGCTAAAAGCCTCAACCTGTCCATGACTCAAGTCGCGCAGCAAGGCTTCCGCCATTTGCGAACGCGCGCTGTTGGCTGTGCAAAGGAATAATACCCTGGCTGGCTGGCTTTGTGAAAATGTTCTTTCGCTTTGTTGGTCGGTGCCTGTTTTAGCGAGGGCCGGGTGAAGTGGCTGAACCGCGGAGCTATAAAGCGCCTGAAATGTAGCAAGGTCAAGGCTGTAGTAGATATCGCGCCGGTCGGCGGAACTGCGCCGTTCTGTGACGACATCGAGTTCACGTAAACGCCGCAAGTGGTAGGATACCAGGTTTTGCGGCTCATCCACCAGGCGCACCAGCTCCTGCACGCTATAGTCACTATGAACCAGCGCCCCAAGCATGCGCCAGCGCAGATCATGCGCGAGCAGTTTCAAGAACGCCGGTGATTGAACAGTTGAAAGAGCTTGTTCCATATATTCCACCAATCCTATTTGTATCAATATGATTTGATATAATCGTACACGAACTGCGCGCAAAATACAAGGGCCTTGCGTCCTTTTGGGCAACTATGCGTCAATATACGCAGGTGAACGATTGATTGGCGCGAGAAGGACGAAACGATGTTGACGACTGAAAAAGTGTGGGAAGAGTTCAGTGGTGGACTCAAGCAATTTATTCTCAAACGCATCCCCGATGAAACGCAGGCGGAAGACGTGCTGCAGGACGTGTTTTTGAAGATTCATGCCCGTATCGATAGCTTGCGAGACCAGGAAAGACTGCCCGCCTGGGTGTACCAGATCGCGCGCAACACCATTTATGATTTCTATCGCACGCGACAGGTGGCGCTCCTGCCGCAAGACATGACTTACCTGCCCGATGATCCATTTGAAGATGTAGTGGCGGAGCTAGCTCCCTGCGTTAAACATATGGTCGAAAGTCTACCCACCGACTACCGCGACGCGCTCATCTTAACCGAATACGAGGGACTGTCCCAGAAGGAACTGAGCGAAAAACTGGGATTGTCATTTTCGGGCGCGAAATCGCGCGTGCAGCGAGCCAGGGGCAAGATAAGGCAAATGCTGCTCGATTGCTGCCATTTCGAGTTTGACCACGCGGGCAGGATTATCGATTACCAGCCTCGGTGTGAATGTTGCGCGCATCAACGGTGTTAGAGTGGCGTACTTTTTTTCTTGTGGGTAAAACTGCAACACTGCCAAATGGCAAAAGCTAAATATAAAATACCAACATCACCTACGAGTAGTTACGTTTTACTGCTTGATGATCTCTGTACGGAGGTGTATTTGGCTGGTGAAAGTAGCCTATAACTCGTAAAATTTCACTCTCGGCCTAGAATTGTGAGAGCGGCCAGCCGAGGGCAATTGTTTCTTTCTCAATATCTAAAATGAATGTGGAGGAAGGTGTAGAGAATAGACCACCATACTCCTGTTTCAGCACTGGTAAGAGCCAGGTCTTTGAAATCGTCACCATTGAAGGTGACAAGCAGACGATTCGTTTTTGTGGCGAATTGATAGTCATGTTCATCGGGTAATCGCGCTGTTTGAGGTCAAGGCTGATATGCTTGAAATCATAAAGCTATTCAGGCGGGGAAAGAACTTCCTGGGTTGCATGTTTTCGTCCAGCCGTAGTTTATGTTTATAAAATCGGTGTACCATATGGGGTATGGTTAATAATCGTTGACACTTCTTTTATGGCTCCTTCAAGAGTTGCCACGCTGATTTGTATCTCGTTGCGTCCATTTGCTCACATTCCCGTCTATAAGTCAGCAAGTACGTATTGTATAATGCGTAGTGTGAAAAAGACAGAAAGGATACATGATATGGATACGGTTCCTCAGAATGACGAACAGTTGCGCGGCGCGGTGCGCGAGCGTTATGGGCGCGCGGCCTTACAGGTAAAAGTTTCTACTAATACAAGCGCCTGTTGCGGGGCGGAGTGCTGCGGCCCGGCGCAGGCTGATCCGGTGAGCGTTGGCCTTTATAACGACGCGGAACTGGGTACACTGCCGGTGGCGGCTGCGCTGGCCTCGCTTGGGTGCGGCAATCCGACCGCGCTGGCCGAGTTGAAGGCGGGCG
>DATLSI010000327.1:0-10822 GCA_035534255.1 Ktedonobacteraceae bacterium
CTTTCGGATGAAAATACTTTTCTTTCTCATAGAGACATGATCGAATGATAAAAGCAATAGGCATTGAGCGAGATATGGTAGCTCATCGCACTGGAAGCTTCACTCACTTCCCAGTCTGATGAACTACCACTTTTAGTCGTCGTCCCTTAGTAGACGCGATGGGAGCGGCCTACTGACACGTTTGCGTCGGCCTTTTTGGGTCGCTTGAAGACGCCTTGTGTTTGGTCAAAGAAGATGAGTTCCCACCCCTCTTCTCCTACTGTCCTCGAGTAGTCAGCTATGTTGGGAGTTTGACCTGTCTCCCACCCCTCCAATAGCTTTTCGTCTACCTTGGCAACGTGGCGCTCGCCACCGTGATGCCGGACTTGGAAAACCACAAAGCGGTATTCCCACTGACTCATTGAGTGATCCCTTTCTGGATTCTCTTGAATTCCTACTTGATACAACTGTAAATATGGATGTGTCAATGTGACACATCCTGGAACATATTGTTCCACTTAATAGAACGAAAGATCAACTCAGCAGTAACATCCCACCACCGTCAGTAAGTCCATAGGCTATTGACATAGCCGTTTGGTTTCGGTTAGCATGACAGAAGTATTTCATACCAACATGAAATTGGAGGAAGGCTATGCAAAAGTGGGAGTATTTGACACTCAACATGGAAGCCAAAGGGTGGGTGAATAAAAGGCTGAATGAGAAAGGATCGATGGAACTCCTCAATAAACTGGGTGAGGAAGGATGGGAATTGATTAACATTGTCCCCATAGAAAGAACGCAAGGGGTCCTCATGAAAACGGACACCCACGCGTTTGCTTTCATTCTCAAACGGCCTAAGTCCTGATGGCATCGCTGTGATTTCTGTTGTCGCTATTCGCGTCTCAGCTAATCGTCTCCATGAGCTGAAGGAAGGCCAGCGCCGCCTTCGATAGCCGCTTTCCTTTGATGCGCACAGTGGAGAGCGGTCTCTGGACGACAAAATCAATTAATGGAACTTGCCTCAAGAGTCCAGAGGCCACTTCCTGCTGGATGGCATGTGCCGACACGAACGCTACTCCCAGGCCCGCCGCCACTACGCGCTTGATCGCTTCGGTGCTGCCCAACTCCATAAGCGGGTGGATGGGTTTCAAACCCTGGTCGGCGAGAGCCTTTTCCAGCACCGATCTCGTTCCTGAACCCTGTTCCCGTAAGATAAACTGCGACTGGCCTGTCAGAAACTGCTGGATCGTCTGCGGCTCCTCTGTCGGTTGTGTGAAGTGTGTCGAGGCGATGAGGACCAGTTCATCCTGCCGCCAGACACTTTCCAGAAGTTCGGAGTGTATCACACTTCCCTCGACCAGTCCCACCTCCAGTTTGTGCGCCAGTAGCTTGTGCTGGATATCCTCGGTATTAGCGATCTCAACGACGAGGTCGATGCCGGGATACTGAGCTTTGTAACGCCCCAGTAATTCTGGTAGCAAGTACGTCCCGATTGTCGTACTCGCCCCAAGCGTCAGACGCCCGCGTTCTAAGGTCTGCATTTCGCCGAGTGCGAACTCAGCCTCCTCTGCGAGCGCAAAGATGCGGTCGGCGTACTCATAGAGCAGCTTACCCGCCTCGGTTAAATACACCTTCTGCCCAATCTGTGTAAACAACGGCTGTTTCAAGGCCTTCTCTAGCTGCTGCACCTGTTTAGACACTGCCGGTTGGCTGATGTAGAGCGCTTCCGCCGCGCGCGTGAAATGCCGCAGCTCGGCCACTTTGTGAAAGATCAGTAGCTGGTTGAAGTTCATCAGGGTTCCTTTTCCTCCGCTTTGCCCTCGGCATAACTTGAAGCTATTATATCTATATATAGCATGTATTGGAGTTATTCCACAAGCGGGCATATACTAGTCTCAAAAGGTAGAGCCATGCCTGGAGGTCTGGAAAAGCGACCGTCTGCAAAACTCTTCCTGGAGAATGAGAGGGAAGTATTCATGACGAAGTACGCATTTGTTATTGACCAGCGCAAATGCATCGGTTGCCACGCCTGCACCGTCGCGTGTAAAGCTGAACATGATGTGCCTATCGGGGTGTACCGCACATGGGTAAAGTATATCGAGAAGGGCGAGTTCCCCAACTCGCGCCGCTATTTCCTGGTCAACCGCTGCAACCACTGTGACGATGCTCCCTGCGTCGCGATCTGCCCCACGAAGGCCCTTTACAAGCGGGCAGATGGCATTGTCGACTTCGACAACACGCGCTGTATTGGCTGCAAGTCGTGCATGCAGGCCTGTCCCTACGACGCCCTCTACATCGACCCCAACAGTCACACCGCCGCCAAATGCAACTACTGCGCCCATCGCACCGAAATCGGCCTCGAACCCGCGTGCGTCGTCGTTTGTCCAGTCCATGCTATCATCGCGGGTGACATGCATAATCCGCGCACCGAGATCGCGCAGATCATGGCGCGCGAGCCGGTACGCGTGCGCAAGCCAGAACAGGGAACACGTCCCAACGTGTATTATGTGGGCGCGGATGAAGCCACCATCAATCCCGAAGTGGCAACAATGGAGCTGCCCCATATGACCATGTGGGGTACCATGCTCAATTCCCATTCGACGGACGAGGATAGCATAGATGGGAGCAAGTCATTGCGCCTTCCCTCATCTTCAAGACTTCCGGCGACCATCAACCCTCTCAAACCCTATCAACCACTCGCGCCAACACAGCGCAACTCAAAAGACGCGCATATCGTCTACGACACACCTAAGAATAGCGCGCCCTGGGGTTGGAAGGTCTCTACTTACCTCGGCACAAAATCGCTCGGCGCGGGCGCAATGATAGTAGCCGCGCTGGCATTGGCGTTGTATGGCCTGAACGCACCCATTAGTGGAGCGATGAACGCGCTGCTCGGTATTGCCGCCCCGGTCATTGGTGGCCTTTTCATCGCTATTACGCTGGTGCTGCTCATCGCGGACTTGAAGCGCCCCGATCGCGCGCTTTTCCTGGTCACGAAGGCCAATCCGACCTCGTGGCTCGTCTGGGGAGGCATCATTCTGGCCGTTTTCGGGCTGATCGAGGCGGCCTGGTTCATAGCGGCAGTACTGGGCTTTTCGATCGTCCTGCGCGTGTTGCTCATTCCCGCTGCTCTCCTGGGTGCGGCCTCGGCTGGTTACACCGCTTTCCTCTTCGGGCAGGCCGAGGGACGCGACTTCTGGCAAAGTCCCTTGCTGCTGCCAATCTTGCTCGTGCAAGCGGCGCTCGCTGGCGCGGCGGCGCTCGGCCTGTTCTCCTGGATACTCAACGCTGGAAGCGCCTTGAGCCGCTTCTTCACAATTATATTACTCGCGGCTATCGTGTTGCATCTGCTACTGGTAATGCTCGAAGTTTTCGGCTCCCATAGCAACAGCCACGTAGCTGCCGCGGCTCACTATATGAGCAGGGGCGGGTTAAAAGACATTTTCTGGGGACAATTTTTCGCGCCCGGCTCGCTGCTTCCTGTGCTTATGTTATGCATCGCCCTGGTGGTACCCGCTGCTCAGCCCGCGCTGACCGGCATCGCAGGCATATTCGCCCTGGCTGGCCTCTTTGCCTACGAACACTGTTTTGTCGTAGCCGGTCAGATCGTGCCACTGAGCTAAAAGGATGGGTCGCCCTGCTGCCATTCTTAAGAAAGAAAGGTTAGGTTAAATACATGACCGAGATTCCCTTGCAACAGCATATCGCGCCGAGCGGAGAGCAAATGACCGTGCGCGACCTGGCATCATGTCCGCCGCCAGAGAAATGGCACGACTGGGTTGAATACGATGCGAAGGCCTGGCCGCGCAAGGTCGAGAAGCACTACGAGATCATTCCGACCATCTGCTTCAATTGTGAGGCGGCCTGCGGCTTGATGGCCTACATCGACAAAGAAACGGGGAAGGTGAAACGCTTCGAGGGCAACCCCTATCACCCTGGCAGTCGCGGGCGCAATTGTGCCAAAGGCCCGGCCACCATCAACCAGGTCAACGATCCTGAACGCATTCTCTATCCCCTCAAACGCGCCGGGAAACGTGGCGAGGGCAAGTGGGAACGCACGACCTGGGACGAAGTACTGGAGACCTTCGCTACAAAGATTCGCGCCGCCATCGTGGAAAATCGGCGCGACGAGGTCATGTATCACGTTGGAAGACCAGGTCACGATGGGTATATGGAGCGTGTGCTGGGCGCGTGGGGCGTAGACGGCCACAATAGCCACACCAACGTCTGCTCATCATCGGGAAGATTCGGCTACCATATCTGGTGCGGCATTGACCGTCCCTCGCCCGATCATGCCAATGCGCGCTTCATCCTGCTCATCAGTTCCCATCTGGAGACGGGGCATTATTTCAATCCGCAGGCGCAGCGCATTATCGAGGGCAAGATGAAGGGCGCGAAACTGGCAGTCATGGACCCGCGCCTCTCGAATACCGCCAGCATGGCCGATTACTGGCTTCCAACCTGGCCTGGCTCTGAGGCCGCGGTGCTGCTGGCGATGGCTCGCATTATCCTGCTTGAAAAGCTGTATAACGCTGAATATATGCGCCGCTGGGTCAACTGGCAGGAGTACATGGCGGCTGAACATCCTCACGAACCGCAAACCTTTGAGCGTTTCATTGCATTGCTGGTTGATCTCTATGCCGCGTACACCCCGGCCTTTGCAGCCGCGGAAAGCGGGTTGACAGAGGAATCCATCGTCGATATCGCCCGCCAGATCGGGCATGCCGGAACAGCATTCGCCGCCCACACATGGCGCGCCGCCACCGCCGGGAACCTCGGCGGGTGGCAGGTCTCGCGCGCCCTGTGGTTCCTCTCCGTCCTCACCGGCAGTATCGGCACCCCTGGTGGAACGGCTCCCAATAGCTGGAACAAATTCGTACCCGCGCCTTTTCTCAAACCCGGCCTGACCGACGTGTGGAATGAATTGCTCTTCCCCCCGGAATATCCCCTGGCAAACTACGAGATGAGCATACTGCTGCCCTATTTCCTGAAGCAGGGACGCGGCAAGCTGGCGGCCTATTTTACGCGTGTCTATAATCCCGTGTGGACCAACCCCGATGGCACCGGCTGGATCGAAGCCCTGACCAACGAGCAGCAGATAGAGCTACACGCCGCCTTAACTCCCACCTGGAATGAGACGGCCTGGTACGCTGACTACGTGCTGCCCATGGGTATCAGCAGCGAGCGCCACGATTTGATGAGCCAGGAGACACACGCCGCGCGCTGGATCGGTTTCCGCCAGCCGGTGCTGCGCGTCTATCAAGAGCGGCATGGTAAGCCTGTGCAATATACCTACCAGGCCAATCCCGGCGAGGTGTGGGAAGAAGATGAGTTCTGGATCGAGCTGTCGTGGCGCATCGATCCCGATGGCAGCCTGGGCATTCGCAAGTATTTCGAGTCGCCCTACCGTTCCGGCACAAAGCTCACCATCGAAGAATACTACCGCTGGATCTTTGAGAACAGCGTCCCCGGACTGCCGGAAGCTGCCGCCAGCGAAAATCTGACACCGCTCGAATACATGCGCAAATACGGCTCCTTTGAAATTCCCGCGCAAAAAGCTCCCGTCTTCACCATCAACGAGCGTGAATTGAAAGCGTCCGACCTGCCAGGTTGCCAGGTCAATGAGCACAACGGCATAATCACCCGCGACGGCCTCAAGATCGGCGTCATGGTCGATGGAAAAGCGCTCGAAGGCTTCCCAACACCATCACGCAAATTGGAGTTCTACTCGGCCACCATGAAAGAATGGGGATGGCCGGAATATGTCACGCCGGGCTACACGCACAGCCACGTCCATCCCTCCAACATCGACGCAGAACGCGGTGAGTACCTGCTTATTCCCACCTTCCGTTTGCCTACGTTGATCCATACGCGCTCAGGCAACTCGAAGTGGCTCAATGAGATTTCCAATGCCAACCCCGTGTGGATGCATCCCATCGATGCAAGTCGCGTTGGCGTTGAATCGGGCGACCTGATCCGCGTTACGACCGACATAGGCTACTACGTTAACCGCGCCTGGGTTACTGACGGAATCCGTCCCGGCGTCGTAGCCTGTTCCCATCATCTGGGGCGCTGGCGCCTGGATACCAGTCAGGGGTCAGATCGTTGGACTTCCGCGCTTGTAACGCTAGGACGGGAAGAGAATGGTGTGTGGCATATGCGCCAGGTGCAGGGTGTGCAACCTTATACGAGCAAAGACCCGGACTCGGCTCGCATTTTCTGGCGCGAAGCAGGCGTCCATCAAAATCTGACTTTTCCTGTCCATCCCGATCCCATCAGTGGCATGCACTGCTGGCACCAGAAGGTGACGGTGGAACCCGCGCGTCCAGAAGACCGCTACGGCGATGTCTCTGTTGATAGGCGCAAAGCGCAGCAGGTTTGCGAAGAGTGGCTGGCTATGACGCGCCCCCAGACAGAACGTGAGGATGGTCTGCGCCGGCCATTGTGGATGATTCGTCCCTATCGCCCGGCTGCCAGCGCATTTGTGTCGAAGCGCTGAAGCATAAGCCTGTACCTTAGCCCCGTAGGGTGGCTATTAACCGTATGGGGTGTAGAGCCAGGTCGATAGCATCAAGCGGGCCAAGAGCCAGCACATCAGCAGCGTGCAGCGCGCCAATCGCCACACCCTCTCCCGCCACGATTGCCACGCCAATCGCTGCCAGACCCAGCATTCCTACATCATTCATGCCATTGCCAAAAGCGATCACGCTTTGCGGGCCAAGCTGCTCTACATAGCGGCGCTTCTCATCTGCGCCGCTAATGATGTGAATAGGGAAGCCCAATGCGCGCTCAAACTCCGCGATATTTCCATGCGTCCCCGCCGTCAGTGCGTGGAGGGTAAGTTGTTCTCCCAGAACACGCAGACGATCCACGACGCCTGGAATCAGTTTACCGTCAACGGCCAGTGTCCCATTGACATCAAAGACCGCGTGTTGTAGTTCAATGATCCCTCGTTGGGGAATATCTATGCGTATCATTTCTAATCCTCCAGTGATCCACATTGATCACTGTGTTTTACTCGCCATTCGTCGTTTGGTTGGTTCGTGGAGTCATATGCTTCTCTCAGCCTTCAGGCGTATGGCTGTCGAGTCGTCACGTACTGATTGTATCCTGACATCGAGGAAAGTCAAGTAAGTTCCACGCCCAAAATCCCCACTAAGCAGCTTCTGAAAAGCTGGCGCTCCTGCGTGGCTGCGCATTTTCTTACACTTATTTTACAACTCTGTTATATATTTCTGATAAATGACCTCTATGCTGTACAATCAGAAGCCTCTCTTAATGTTACTCATGAAAAACCTTATGAAGTGTGATCTCATACCGGGTAAGAAGGAGTCATAGTCCATGTATACTGTTATTCGCGGCATGAGAAATGTGCTGCGCAATCCAGTACGATTGCTGCTGGTGGTGTTCCTGCTGGGGGCAAGTTTAATGCTTGTGGCAGCCATGGTCAGTCTGAATAGCAGCGCGCAGCAGCAACTGGCAAACGTGCATAAAGAGGTGGGGACAGCTATCACGGTCAATTACGCCACAAACGTTAGCCAGAGCGCCGGGCAAAGTACAGGTACAGGAAGTACAGGGCAAACAAATGGTGGGCAGGGACCAAACGGCAATGGTGGTTTCTTTTCTCAGCAAACCACTACCCCTATCCCAAATAGCGCTATTTCAAAAGTGAAAAATCTGCCAGGTGTCAGCAGCGTCGAGGCGAGCTTGAGGCGCACCGATACGAATAGCACGTTCAAGACCAGCACCATTCAAACTCCCTATGGGAGGTCGATCTCGATCCCACCTACGGTCAACGGTATTTCCACTGGCGCGACACATTTTACCCTGGCGGGAGGAAGCACGCCCACCCTCGTGTCGGGGCGCAGCTTCCAGGCGAGCGATGCCAATGCCGATGTCGCCATGATGAGCCAGACGCTGGCAACCAACAACAACCTGTCGGTAGGCTCAACCTTTGCCTTGAAAGGCAAAACCTTTACCATCATTGGCCTCTTTACCACCGATCAGCAATTCGCCAATAACTCGCTGGTGATCCCACTGGCAACCATGCAGAGCGTTTTCTCGGTCAGCGGCGTGGATTCGATTACCGTCTACGCGCAGACCTATGAGCAGGCTGATGCGCTGGCGGCCAAAATGCGTACTACCCTGGGTAATGCTTATGATGTTGTCACCGAGGCTTCAACCTATGCCAATACGATTAACGCGCTCAATACTGCTCAGAATAGTATCAAGCTGGCGCTGATCGTGGCGATTGTCACCGCGACACTGGTGATTATCTTTGCCGTGTTTATCACTGTACGCGAAAGAACGATAGAAATTGGCACGCTCAAAGCGATTGGAGCCTCTCACTGGCAGGTGATTCGCCAGTTCTGGGGAGAAGTGCTGGCGCTCAGCGTTGTTGCGGCGCTGATCGCAGTGGGTCTGCTTGCAACGCTGGGCTCGGTGATTACCCAGGCATTCAATGTCTCTACCCCAACCACGACGACGACGACGACGACACGAGGTGGCTTTGGCGCGGGTCGCGCTCTGTTCGCGTCCCAGACTGCCAATCTCAATGTTCACCTGTCTTCCGCCACGTTGAACGCGCAGGCTCTGCTCATCATCATTGGCCTGGGCATGGGGCTGGCTGTGCTGACGAGCATCATCCCGGCCTGGTATGTGGCGCGCATCAAACCGGCTGAAGTGTTGCGCAGAGCATAATTGAGTCAGAGAAAAGCGGAGGGATACACATGGATACAGACCTGACCCTTATAGACGAGCAAGAAGACGAAGGATTTGGAGAAATGCCGACGCCGCTTCAATCCGTTGCTGAAGATGGGAAGCTCGTCACGATTGTCGCCAAAGGGTTGAGCAAATATTTCACGCATAAAGGGGACGAGATCAAGGCGGTCGATGAAGTCAGCTTTACCTTTACTGAACGGCAGTTTATCACGATCATGGGTCCCAGCGGTTCGGGAAAATCGACGCTGCTGTATCTCCTGGGCGGGATGGACCAGGCCACAAGCGGAGAACTGCTGATTGATGGCGTGGACGTGAGACGCCTCTCCGAGCAGCAGGAACATCAATTCAGGCGCGAGAAGTTGGGATTTGTCTTTCAATCGTTCCACCTGTTGTCCAATCTGACGGCTCTTGAGAACGTCATGCTGCCTATGCAACTGACGGGAGGGCAATCCCAGGCGCAGATGCATGAGCGAGCACGCACGCTGCTGCTGGAGGTTGGGATGGGCGAAGACCGCCACAACTACAGGCCGGGCAAGTTGTCTGGCGGGCAGCAACAGCGCGTGGCAATCGCGCGGGCGCTGGCGAACGACCCCAGGGTAATCCTGGCGGATGAGCCGACGGGCAACCTGGATGCGCGCACCGGCATACGCGTCATCGAGCTGCTGAAAAGGCTCTCCGAGCAGGGAAAAACTGTGATTGTGGTGACGCATGACCGGGGTATAGCGCGCGTGGCGGATGTGCGCCTGGAAATGAAAGATGGCAGGCTCAGTCCCATGCCCAGGTATGTCGGCACACAAGACTCCCTCACAAGAGCAGCGGCTGTGAAATCCTGGGAAGAAATGCCGGTGACGATTGCAGCCGAGGGCTTGAGCAAATACTTCAAGTACCGGGGCAAGGTCATCAAAGCTGTGGACAAGGTGAATTTTACGTTTAACGAGCAGCAGTTTGTCACCATCACCGGTCCCAGCGGTTCGGGAAAATCAACGCTGCTGTATATCCTGAGTGGGTTGGACCAGGCTTCAGACGGAGAGTTGCTCGTGGATGGCGTGGATGTGAGACGCCTCTCCGGGCGAAAAGAGAATCGCTTCAGGCGTGAAAAGCTAGGCTTTGTTTTTCAATCCTACCATTTGATCTCCAATCTGACGGCGCTGGAGAACGTCATGTTGCCTATGCAGATGCTGCGCGGCAAGTCTCAGGAGGAAATGCGCGAGCGTGCGCGCAATTTGCTGTTCCAGGTTGGGATGGGCGAAGACCGCCACAACTACAGGCCGGGCAAGTTGTCTGGCGGGCAGCAGCAGCGTGTGGCAATCGCGCGGGCGCTGGCAAATGATCCCAAGGTGATCCTGGCGGATGAGCCGACGGGCAACCTGGATTCCTATAATAGCAAGAGAATCATCGAACTGCTGAAAAAGCTGGCCGAGCAGGGAAAAACCGTGATTGTAGTGACGCATGATCGGAGCATAGCGCGGGAGGCCGATATACGCCTGGAAATGGAAGATGGCAGGCTCACAGGCGTGGGGAATTACGTTGCCCCGACGCACCCTATCACGCTGGCACACAAGAAAAAGCGCAAGAAGAAGTAGCGCCCCCTGCTTTTCGCAGCAAATCTGAGAATTCCAGCGTAACTCCGAAATGAAATGAGCACGAAGGGACTCAAAAGCAGCCTGCTTCATCTCTTTATCTTTAGCAGGCTGCTTCCTTGCTTTTTCTCTTCCTCTCACTTGATTGAGACTTTCTTTGCCTCATGCCAGGTGCTCTCTCTTCCGCTTGTCAGCGGAAGCGGCACCTTGCGCATTGCGGCTGACGACCCCGCCAGCGTTACGCGACCGGGATTTCTTCCAGCCTGGCTCGCGCCTGTTCGTACTCAGCCGCGTTGATCTCTCCGGCGGCATAGCGCTGCCGCAGGGTCTCCAGCGCCTGGTCGTGCCCCGAAAGCTTCTGCTGCGGGTACATGCCGCGCATGACCCAGATCACCAGCAGAATAATGGCGATCAGGAAGAGCACCATCATGCCCATTCCAAGTATCCACCAGCCGCTATACATGCCAAATCCGTACATCATATTCGTATCTCCTCTTGTTCGTAAGGTCTGTCTATGAACCATGTGTCTTCTTACTCATCGT
>DATLSI010000328.1:0-3748 GCA_035534255.1 Ktedonobacteraceae bacterium
AACCACTACCAGCAACGATGCGATACTACCCGCACATAGTTTACTTCGCATATTCCGCTCCATGTATGTGTTATTTGATCAACAAACCAGAGGATGTTGTATGAGTTTATTTATCATAGCACAACATCGAGAGGTTCGTCATTTTCTCCGCGATGAGAGCAGGATTTACACTTGCTTAACACGGCTATGCTATACTATGAAACAACAAGACAAGGAGATGATGGATGGCTCAAGTCTACGTGCCAGATAACCCACGCGAGCGCGAACAATTGCAAGGAGCTACTGGCCCTCGAGATACGTTTAAAGAAACACCTCCTTCGCGTCGTCGCGCACATGCGCCACGACGTTTCGGCTTTATTGACCTGCTGGTGTTTCTCGCACTCATCTCTGCTATCGCATTTCTGGTAACAGCCGCCGCTCGCTGGGCTGCTCCACTCACACCCGCCGTCAAAATTGATCTTTCACCAACTGTGCTGCCACTGTACGCGGGTTATTCGCTGCTGCGCATGATCCTGGGCTACCTGCTTTCTTTGAGTTTTACGCTCGTGTATGGACATATTGCCGCCACAAATCACCGGGCCGAGACAGTGATGGTACCAATACTGGATATTCTGCAAAGTATCCCCATTCTCTCATTTTTGCCTCTGGTCATTCTCGCACTGGTTGCGGCATTTCCACACTCGAATATTGGGCTTGAACTCGCCAGCGTGATCTTTATTTTCACCAGTCAGGCCTGGAATATGACGTTTAGTTTCTACCACTCGGTGCGCACGCTACCTGCTGATTTAAAAGAGGTTGCCATCGTCACGCGCCTGCGACCCTGGCGGCGTTTTGTGACGTTGGAAGTGCCATCTTCGATGATTGGCCTCATCTGGAACAGCATGATGAGTTGGGCCGGTGGCTGGTTCTTTCTCATGGCCTCCGAACAGTTCACACTCGGCAAACAATCCTTCCAATTACCAGGCCTGGGTTCCTATTTACAGGCTGCCGCCAACGCGGGCAACACCGGTGCCATCATCCTCGGCCTGTTGACGCTGATTGTGCTGATTATCCTACTTGACCTGCTCTTCTGGCGACCCCTCGTCGCATGGGCCGACAAATTCAAAGTGGAGATGAGCAGTGGGGCTGATACACCCCACTCACCAGTATTGGATGCATTACGCCGTTCGGCGCTACTGGCTACCCTCTCTCGTCGCATTTTCGCGCCTATTGGCAGATGGATAGCTGGCCTGCTGGACCGTTTTCAGCCAGTACCAGGTGAACTGGCTGACTCAAACGTGCAAAACACAGCAGGCCAACCAGGTTCTCCCACATCTTTTTCGGTGCGTCGCCTCGTAAATTGGGCGTTGGTGGCACTACTTGCTGTGATTGCATTGATTGGCTTCTGGTTTATGCTGCGCCTGTTGATTCAGGTGCCTCTTGCAACATGGGGGACGCTGATTATAGCAACACTGATTACATGGCTACGGACGCTGGCAGCACTTGCAGTTGGCGTCGCCTGGACGGTGCCAGTTGGAGTGGCGATTGGCCTCTCGCCGCGCTGGTCACGTCGTTTGCAGCCTGTTGTACAAGTGGTTGCCTCGATTCCCGCGACAGCAGTATTTCCTATTCTGTTGCTGGCGCTGATCGGCCTGCCCGGCGGCTTATCCTTCGCGGCGATTTTGCTCATGCTGTTAGGCACGCAATGGTATATCCTTTTTAATGTCATTGCCGGGGCGATGGCTATTCCCTCTGACTTACGCGAAGCGACCTCTGTCTACCATGTCTCTGGCTGGCGACGCTGGCGCACGCTCATTCTACCAGCCATTTTTCCTTATCTCATCACCGGCATGTTGACCGCCAGCGGTGGCGCATGGAATGCCAGCATTGTGTCAGAGTACGTTAGTTTCCATAGTCAAACATTTAGCACACCTGGGCTTGGTGCCAGTATCGCCGCCGCTGCTGCCGCCGCAAATTATCCAGCGCTAACGGCCGGCACACTCCTTATGGCTATAGTCGTCGTCTTTATTAATCGCATGCTCTGGAAACGCTTGTACGCTCTGGCAGAGCGGCGTTATACGCTTGGATAAAAAGGAGCAATAGGAAGCTTATGGCTCAGTCTAATCAAAATATTCTGGCACAGGACGGCACGCCTACTCCAGCAGAAGTGCTTCTGGAGGCGCGAATGTGCAGTAAAACGTATGAGGTCGAAGGAAAGCACGCGCAGACAACAAAAGCCCCATTAGTGCTGGACTGCGTGCAGGTGCAGATTCACGCAGGCGAATTTGTGGCACTGCTTGGACCATCAGGCTCAGGTAAATCTACACTTTTACGTATCCTGGCTGGCTTGATTCGCCCTTCATCGGGGCAGGTCTTCTTTAAAGGACAACCACAACAGGGACCAAATCCACATATCGCCATCGTCTTTCAATCTTTCGCGCTGTTCCCCTGGTTAACCGTCATGCAAAATGTGGAACTGGGCCTTGAAGCACAACCAATGGCACCCACACAGCGCCTGAAACGTGCCTTAGCAGCTATTGACGTAATCGGTCTGGACGGCTTTGAGGATGCTTATCCTAAAGAGCTTTCCGGCGGCATGCGCCAGCGAGTCGGCTTCGCCCGCGCTCTTGTGGTCGAACCGGAGATTCTATTCATGGATGAACCGTTCAGTGCGCTCGATGTGCTGACAGCAGCCAATCTACGCAAAGAGTTGCTAGGATTGTGGCGCGAACAAAATATGCCAACCCGTGCGATTCTCATGGTGACGCATAATATTGATGAAGCTGTCAGTATGGCTGACCGCATTCTTGTGTTAGGAGCCAATCCTGGCAGGATACGTGTTGAACTACCCGGGCTGCCAATAGAGCAACGTTCCTTCCAGAGCGAGGCGCACACCGCACTGGTTGACCTCATTTATCGCATCATGACCAGTCCGCAGGAAGATATTACTACTCTGTTGCAAACCCAGGCCCCCCAGGCACTGACAGGACCGCTCACTACAGTACCTCAACATCCTTTCCAGGTACTGCCTCATGTCGCAATTGGCGATATAACAGGATTGATTGAACTCGTGCATTCCCGCGGCGGTCGCGAAGACATCTATCAAATTGGTCGTCACCTCCAACAAGAACTCGATGATCTCCTACCTCTTGTCGAGGCCGCCGACCTGCTCGACCTGGCGGATACGCAGGAAGGCGACCTCGTGTTGACTCCAGAGGGTAAACGTTTCGCCGAGGCGGGCGTACTGGAAGAGAAAAACATCTTCCGTGAGCAAGCCCTCGCGCATGTCAGCATCTTACGGAAGATTCTGCAAGCGTTGGAGACAGCCCCAGGCCACGTGCTGCCAGAAGAACACGTCCTGAGCATTCTGGAAGAACATTTTGGACCAGAAGAGGCTCAGGCACAATTGGCGACTGCCATCAACTGGGGCCGCTACGCCGAACTCTTCACCTTCCTGGATGATCGCGGCATCTTCCGCCTTGAAGAAACAGAACCTGCTCAAGGTTCGTGAATTATCATAGCAACGAACACAGGATACAACAAACATACGAATTTGCGGCAACGCCGCAAATTCGTATGTTTGTTGTATCCTGTGTTCGTTGCTATAAAAGATTACATCAAATTACCTGCACCGAAACTTCGTGATAGCCGGTTGAGCCGTTCGGCACCGTTCCTTGCTTCTGACTGGTCTGCACAGCGCCAGTGCCATCGGTAGCACGCACAGCAAGCGTATATTGTCCCGGCGTCGTGGGTTTCCATTGCCACGTCC
>DATLSI010000329.1:0-9952 GCA_035534255.1 Ktedonobacteraceae bacterium
GGGGGACAACATCGAGATGACGGTGGAACTGATCCAGCCGGTGGCGATGGAAGAGGGCGTCAAGTTCGCCATTCGTGAAGGTGGCCGCACCGTGGGGGCTGGCATCTGCACGAAGGTCGAGAATTAAGATCGTTTACCGTAAGGGCACCACGTATGGTGCCCTTACAAGGAGAAAAACATGGCTACAGGAGCAAAACAGCGAATACGAATTCGCTTGAAGGCATACGATCACCGCATTCTCGATCAATCGGCGATGCAGATTGTAGATACGGCGCAGCAGACCGGCGCGCGTGTTTCGGGTCCGGTGCCGCTGCCCACTGAGATTGACAAGTATACGGTGCTGCGTTCGCCGTTCATTGATAAGGATGCGCGCGACCAGTTCGAGATGCGCACGCACAAACGCCTGATAGATATTATTGAGCCGACCAACAAAACGGTTGAGGCCCTGACACGGTTGAATCTGCCCGCAGGCGTGGATATCGAGATCAAACTGTAGGGGTATATCCAAATTCGTACCTACAGCAGAGAAGAGAGGAAAGGATATGCTCAGTGGATTGTTGGGCAGGAAGGTCGGCATGACCCAGGTATTCGGGCCGAATGGAACGGTGATACCAGTTACTGTCATAGAAGCTGGCCCATGCTTCGTGACACAGATCAAGACGACTGCCCATGATGGTTATGAAGCTGTCCAGATTGGTTTTGAGCAGGAGCGATTGAAGAGCGCGACCCGCCCCGAACTGGGACACCTTGGACATAGCCTGCCCTTGTTGAAAGGCCAGCGCAAGCGTTTGCAGGCCCACCAGCAGGAGCAGCGCGGCAAGAAAAGCGCCGAAGAATCGACCGAAGAAGAAACCGCTCCCACCGCGAAGAAGGACAAACAAATCGAGAAGTTGCTCAAGGTATCGCAAAACCGCCAGCGCCGCCCAGGACCCGAATTGGGACCGTTCAAGGTACTGCGCGAAGTAGACCTGAACGCGGATGCCAGCCTGGAAGGAATAGAACTCGGCGCGAAGTTTGACGCCAGTCTTTTCACAGAAGGCGAGTCGGTAGATATCGTTGGGACTTCCAAAGGTAAGGGCTTTCAAGGCGGCGTGAAACGTCACGGGTTCGCTGGCGGCCCTAAAACACACGGACAGTCAGACCGCACCCGCGCACCCGGCTCGATTGGCTCCGGCACAACGCCCGGACGTGTGCTCAAAGGCACGCGTATGGCCGGTCATATGGGAAATGCCCGTGTGACGATGAAGAAACTGCAAGTGGTTCAAGCTGATCCTGAGCGTAATCTGCTGCTCGTCAAGGGTTCCGTCCCTGGCGCGGTTGGCGGGTTGCTCATGATTAAGAAGCATGTGATGAGGTAACCGAAATGCCCTCGACTACAGTGTATAACATGGCTGGTGAAGCCGTAGAGCAGCTCGAACTGAGCGAGCAGGTGTTCGGAGTCATCCCCAACGTGGCGGTGCTCCACCAGGTTGTGACCGCGCAACTGGTGAATCGCCGTCAAGGCAATGCTTCGACCAAAACTCGCAGTGAAGTATCGGGCGGGGGTAGAAAACCCTATAAACAAAAAGGCACAGGCCGCGCTCGCCAGGGCAGCACACGCTCCCCGCAGTTCCGCCATGGTGGCGTGGTATTTGGCCCTAAGCCGCATGTCTACCATCATGATGTGCCTAAGAAAATGCGTCGTCTGGCGATCAGGTCGGCTCTCTCCGATAAAGTCGCTAACGAGCAGTTGATTGTTGTTGATGATCTGAACCTGGAGACTCCGCGCACTAAAGATATGATTGCCTTGCTCGACCGCCTGCCGGTGGAAGGCAAGAGAGTGTTGATGATGATGCCGCAGCGCGATGAAAACATCGTGCTCTCAACGCGCAACATCCCCAACGCCAAAGTGCAGCATGTCTCTTCGATTAACGTAGTGGAACTGCTCAAGCATGATTGCGTGATTATGCCGACGCAGACGGTGCGCTGGATCGAACTGGTCTTCGGTGAAGGATTGAGCGCCGACGAAGCAAGTCAGAAGATCGCTGACCTGGCTGAACAGGAAGCACAGTCGGAAGAGGAAGCCTCCGACGATGCTGCCCAGGAACAGGAAACTGAGGCCGCGGAAGTCGAAGAAACTGAAGAGTCAACTGACGGCGAGGAGGAATAGACTGTGGAGATCACAGAAATACTGCGTAACGGTATCGTTACCGAGAAAACGGTACGCTTGCAGGAGAAGTACAACCAGTACACCTTCAAGGTGGCGTTGAACGCAAACAAAATTGATATTCGCCGCGCCGTTGAGACCATGTTTAAAGTGCGTGTCGTCTCAGTAAATGTCATGCGTATGCCCGGCAAGGAACGCATGATACGGCGCAAAGGAGCCGCTCCTCGGCCCGTAGAGGCCCGCGAGTGGAAGAAAGCGATTGTCACCCTGGCACAGGGCGATTCAATCGATATATTAAAGGCTTAAAGGGGTGTTGAGAGATGCCAATTAAACAGTACCGACCAACATCTCCTGGACGTCGCGGCATGTCGGTTTCGACATTCGAGGAGATAACCAAAACCAGGCCAGAGAAATCGCTGGTGGTCAAGTTGGAGAAGCACGCTGGTCGCAATAACCAGGGCAAAATCACCGTTCGTCATCGCGGCGGCGGCGCGAAACGTGCGTATCGACTCATTGATTTTAAGCGCAACAAATTGGACGTTCCCGCGAAAGTGGCCGCCATTGAATATGATCCGAACCGTTCGGCGCGTATCGCGCTGCTGCATTATCTGGATGGCGAGAAACGCTATATTCTCGCGCCTCTGGGTTTGAAAGTGGGCGACAGGGTAGTAGCAGGGCCGGAGGCTGATATCAAGCCGGGCAACGCGCTTCCCCTCAAGAACATCCCGACCGGTACCACTATTCACAATGTCGAGTTGACGCGCGGGCGCGGTGGCCAGATGGTGCGCGGCGCGGGTGCGGGCGCGCAGTTGATGGCGAAAGAGGGCGATTACGCTCAGTTACGCCTGCCATCGGGCGAGCAGCGCCGCGTGCATATCCTGTGCATGGCTACCATCGGGCAGGTCGGCAATGTCGATCACGAGAACCGCAGCATTGGTAAGGCCGGGCGTTCTCGCCACATGGGCCGCCGTCCTACGGTGCGTGGCTCGGCGATGAACCCGCGTGACCATCCCCATGGTGGTGGTGAGGGACGCGCTCCTATCGGCGGCCAGCCACAGACGCCCTGGGGCAAACCTGCGCTGGGCTATAAGACGCGTAACAATAAACGCACCGACAAGTACATTGTGCGCCGTCGCAATGCTGGCAGGAGGAAGTAGCATATGTCTCGTTCAAGAAAAAAGGGGCCGTACATTCACGAATCGCTTCGTAAGAAAGTGCTGGCCATCATTAAAAGCGGCGACCGCCGCGTCATCAAGACCTGGTCGCGCGCTTCTACGATCTTCCCCCAGATGGTGGGGATGACTATTGGCGTCCATAACGGCAAAACGCATGTGCCTATCTATATTACTGAAAATATGGTGGGTCATAAGTTGGGTGAGTTTGCCCCCACGCGACACTTCCGGGGTCACGCGGGCGGTAAGAGTGAAAAGACCACGTCGGTCCGCTGAGGTGAAAGATGCAAGTCAGGGCTATTGCTAAAGACATCGGAATTCCGCCGCGCAAGATGCGTCTGGTCACTAATGCGGTGAAAGGGCTTCGCGTCAATGAGGCTCTAGCGTATCTTCAATTTATGCCCAACGCGGGCGCGCAGCCTGTCAGTAAGGTTGTGGCGTCAGCAGCAGCAAACGCGGAAAACAACTATAATCTGGACCCCGATGATCTCTATATTCTCAATATTGTGGCGGATGACTCGTTCCGGGTCAAGCGCATTAAAGCGCGTCCGCATGGCCGGGCAGCGCGTATCCTGCGCCGCTTCTGCCATGTTACAGTGATTGTCTCAAACGACCCGGCAGACGCCGGCAACAGGGGACGCTAAAAGGAGGACACTTTTGGGACACAAAGTGCATCCCATAGGTTTCAGGCTCGGCGTCGTAAAAGGCTGGCAATCTCGCTGGTACGCCGAACGTGATTATAAGGACCTGCTGGCGGAAGATTTCAAGCTGCGCAAGCTTATCCAGAAGGAACTATCGAACGCGTCGATCTCCAGAATTGAGATTGAACGCGCCGCCGCCAACCAGGTCACCATTATTATTCATACCGCCAAGCCGGGCATCGTGATTGGCAAGAGCGGTGAAAAAGTGGACAGGCTGCGCGCCACACTTGAAAAATTAACCAGGAAGCGCGTACGCTTGAACATCATCGAGATCCGTCAACCGGAACTGGATGCTTACCTGGTTGGCCGCAGCATCGCTGAACAACTGGAGAAGCGTGTCTCTTTCCGCCGCGCCATGAAACAGGCGGTACAGCGAACCATGCGCGCTAACGCGAAAGGCATTCGCATTGTGTGCGGGGGAAGACTGGGCGGCGCGGAAATTGCCCGCACCGAGAAAGAGATCGAGGGGAAAATTCCCCTGCATACATTGCGCGCCGACATTGATTATGGCCTGGTGGAAGCGCGCACCACCTTTGGTGTTATTGGTATCAAAGTCTGGATTTATAAAGGCGATGTGCTTCCCAATAAACGCCGCGAAATGACCGAGGCTCCATCCGAGGCGCCTTCTTCTTTCACGACGAACGAGCGTGGCGAAGGCGACCGCCGGGGCGACCGTCGTCCCCAGCGTGGAGCGCCACGCGGCGACCGTCCGCAGGGTGAGCGTGGCCCGCGCACCGATCGTCCGCAGGGTGAGCGTGGTCCGCGCACCGATCGTCCGCAAGGCGAGCGTGGTCCGCGCACCGATCGTCCACAGGGTGAGCGTGGTCCGCGCATCGACCGCGCGCCTCGTCCACAGGGTGATCGTCCAGCACGACCCCAGGGCGAGCGAACGGCACGGCCAACACGCACCGTTGAGAAGTCCGAACCGGTAGTAGCACAGGTGCCGCAGGTACCACAGGCACCACAGGCACCACAGGCTCCCGTATCTGAGCCGGAAATCCAGGCACAGCAGACTCTGCCGGAGCCACAGGTTACGCAGACACCAGAGACAGGCGCGAGCGAGAGCGAGTAGAGGAGAATCGAAGCCATGTTACTGGCACCGTCACGATATAAGTACCGCAAGCAGCATCGCGGTCGTATGAGAGGAACAGCCCAGCGTGGTAACTCGCTTGCCTTTGGCGAGTTCGGGTTACAGTCGCTGGAGCCATGCTGGTTAGAGGCACGCCAGATCGAAGCTGCGCGTATTGCGCTCACCCGCTTCATGAAGCGCGGTGGCAAAGTGTGGATCCGCGTCTTTCCTGACAAGCCGATTTCCGCCAAACCTGCCGAGACCCGCATGGGTAGCGGTAAAGGCGCGGTCGATCACTACGTCGCGGTCGTCAAGCCCGGACGCATCATCTTTGAAATCGGCGGCGTGAGCGAAGAGGTCGCGAAAGAAGCGGTCCGCCTGGCAAGTCACAAACTGCCCGTCAAAACGCGCTTCTTAACACGAGGGGAGGCCGAAAGTGCCGAAGGCTAAAGAGCGTAGCAAACAGATTGCTGAATTTAACGTTGGCGAGGCGCAGCGCGAGCTGAAAGATTTGCGTATGAAGCTGTTTAACCTTCGCCTACAACAGCAGCGTGGTGAGGTCAAGAATAACCGTGTGTTTACGCAGACGCGCAAAGATATTGCTCGTGTGCTGCACCGCTTGACACAGTTGGAGGCCGAGGTATGACACAGCAAGCAGAACAAACTGCGAAGCCGCAGGCGCGCCACCAGCAAAAGGTCGGCGTCGTTATCAGCAATAAAATGGACAAAACCATTGTCGTTGCTGTCGTATCGTTGAAAAGACATCGTATCTACAAGCGCACGTATAAGCAGACCAAACACTTCTACGCGCACGATGCAGAGAATGCCTGTCAGATCGGCGATCAGGTGCGTATCGAAGAGACGCGCCCGCTGAGCAAGTTGAAACGCTGGCGGCTTGTTGAAATAATCAAGCTCGGCAGCGGCGTCGTCCCGGTGAATGAATTGTTGGCCGGGGTTGATCCAGACCTCACGTCCGAAGAGTCTGATGAGGACGCTGGCGACGAAGAAGCATAAGGAGAAACCGGCATGATTCAGCCACAGACTCGCTTAAAAGTCGCCGATAACACCGGCGCGAAAGAAATCATGTGCATCCGCGTCATGAGCGGTTCTGCCAAACGCTATGCTGAAGTCGGGGATATCATCAAAGCCTCGGTCAAGCAGGCGGCTCCCAACGGGCAGGTAAAAAAGGGAGAAGTGGTCAACGCCGTGGTTGTGCGCGTGGCAAAGGAATATGCGCGCGCCGATGGCTCGCACATCCGTTTTGATGAGAACGCCGCCGTCATTATCGCGGCTGGCAACAACCCGCGTGGCACCCGCATCTTTGGACCGGTGGCCCGCGAATTGCGCGAACGAAACTTTATGAAGATCATCTCGCTCGCGCCCGAAGTATTGTAGGGACGCGATAAATCGCGTCCGCCCGGATTCGCGTCCATCAGGGCCGAAATTACATATTGTTGGTGGTTCTGCGTTGAAGTTTGTCGTTCCGTGAGTGCGACAAAGACAAACGTAAGAGGGAAAGTATGGCAGCAATTAAACAAAAAGAGAAAAAGCCTCTCCATCTTGCCAAGATGAATATCAAGAAGGGTGATACCGTCTTGATTACCACTGGTAAAGACAAGGGGAAGCGAGGAACGGTTTCAAGGGCGATGCCGCAGGTCAACAAAGTCATTGTTGAAGGCATGAACATAGCGAAAAAGCATGTCAAGCCCCAGGGCCAGACTCGCCAGGGCGGTGTGATCGAAAAGGCAATGCCGCTACAGGTTTCGAACACTATGCTGATCTGCACGGAATGTGGCATCCCCACGCGCGTCGCTCATGAACGCCGACCGGTGGGCGTGGATCAGAAAGTGCGCGTTGTGCGCGTCTGCAAGAAGTGTTCGAAGGTCATTGAGGATCGGACGAGGAGTAGTTAAACGATGGCATCTAGACTAAAAGAAAAGTACCAGGAAGAGGTCGTGCCAGCCCTGCAAAAGGAGTTTAGCTACGCGAATCCGATGCAGGTGCCGACCGTCCACAAGGTCGTAATCAATATTGGTATGGGCGAGGCCATCCAGAACGCCAAAGCCATGGACGCCGCCGTTTCGGATCTGGCTACTATCACTGGCCAGCGCCCGGTAATCACTCGCGCCAAACGCTCCGTCGCCACTTTCAAGCTGCGCGAAGGGATGCAGATTGGCTGTATGGTCACGTTGCGCGGCGACCACATGTACCAGTTTCTTGATAAACTGATTAACGTCGCTCTGCCGCGCTTGCGCGACTTCCAGGGTGTCTCGGCTGACGCATTCGATGGTCGCGGCAATTACACACTGGGGTTGAAGGAACAACTCGTCTTCCCCGAAATCGACTACGACAAGGTCGATAAAGTGCGCGGTATGGAAGTAAGTATTGTGACGACGGCTCGCACCGATGAAGAGGGGCGACGGCTGCTCAAGTTGATGGGCATGCCCTTTAAGAAATAACGCTGGAGAGTGTAATGGCAAAAACCTCAATGATCGTGAAGTCGCAGCGCAAGCCCAAGTACAAAGTGCAGCAGCATAATCGCTGCCACGTGTGCGGGCGGCCGCGTGCCTATATGCGTAAATTCGGCCTCTGCCGTATCTGCTTCCGCGAAAGAGCTTTGCGCGGTGAGCTACCTGGCGTAACGAAGTCGAGCTGGTAATCGGAGGATGATGTTTCATGAACATGACTGATCCCGTCGCGGATATGCTTACTCGTATTCGCAATGCGGTTGCAGCGCGGCATAATCGCGTTTCGATCCCGGCCTCGAAAATGAAGCTGGCGATTGCTCGTGTCCTGAAGGAAGAAGGATATATCAAAGATATAGAAATCCTGAAGGACAACCCACAGGGAACGATTCGCCTGACGCTGCGCTATGTTGATAAACAGCCGGTGTTGACGCATTTGAAACGTGTCAGCAAGCCTGGGCTGCGTGTTTATACCAAACGGGCAACTATCCCCCGCGTCCGTGGCGGGCTGGGTATCACCATACTTTCAACGCCACAGGGTCTCATGACGGGCCATCGCGCCTACATGCAGGGTCTCGGCGGCGAAGTCGTTTGCTACGTCTGGTAGGCAGGAGGAATAACATGTCTCGTATTGGACGCGCTCCAATCTCTGTGCCGCCGAAGGTGCATGTGACCTGGACCGATGAGAACTATGTAACGGTCAAAGGTCCCAAAGGTGAATTATCATCTCAGGTTGACCCTGCCTTGACCTTGAAACTCGAAGATGGAACGCTGACCGTATCGCGCCCATCGGATAGTAAAGACCATAAATCAATTCATGGCCTCTATCGCACCCTCGTCAACAATATGGTGGAGGGCGTAACTAAGGGCTATACCAAACAACTTGAAATCCACGGTGTTGGCTACCGCGCCGCGAAAGTGGGAGAGAACCTGGTTATCCAGGTTGGCTATTCCCACCCCGTCGAGGTGCAGCCGCCCAGTGGCATATCGTTCAGCATTGATGGCGTAGACCCGGCCACCAAGGCGACGAGAGTGAGCGTCAGTGGCATTGATAAGCAACTGGTCGGTGAGATAGCCGCGCAAATCCGCCGTGTTCGCAAACCCGAACCTTATAAAGGCAAGGGCATACGTTACACGGGTGAGGCGATCCGCCGCAAGGCCGGCAAAGCTGGAAAAGTTGGTGGTAAGAAGAAATGATTAAAAAGTTTAACTCGAATAAAGCGAGACTCAAGCGACATCGTCGCATGAGGAGCCGCATGGAAGGCACCACGACTCGCCCTCGCTTGAGCATTTTCCGCGGCGGCTCGCATATCTACGCTCAAGTCATTGATGATACGACGGGCCAGACGCTGGCCTCCGCCTCATCGCTGGATGGGACGCTGCGCGACTTCAAGCTAGTCAAGAAAGAGGCTCCTGCTGCGCAGTCGAAAGCTGCCGAGCAAGAGGAAGCCCAGGCGGTCGAAGTTGCAGCCGAGGCCGCTCCCGTTAAAGGCAAAGGCGCGAAGGTAGAAAAAGCGCCCGCCAAAGGTGCTCAGTCCCAAAAAGGACAGCAGGGCAAAGGCGGCAAACCCGGAACTCAGAGTAAAACCGTGCTTCCCAGCGCGCAGAAGGGCGAAAGAAAAACGCCGGTAGAGGCTCTCGTGCCCATCGCGGACAACCGCAAAGTGGCGTTGGCGCGTGAAGTCGGCAAGCTGGTTGCCCAACGCGCCAAAGAAAAGGGTGTCAGCCGGGTCGTCTTTGATCGTGGAGGCTACGCCTATCATGGGCGCGTGGCCGCGCTCGCGGAAGGCGCTCGTGAAGTTGGCCTGAATTTTTAAGGTTGCCAGGAGAGAGAAGATGCCGAAGATAGATGCTTCAAAACTGAACCTGGAAGAGACAGTCGTGCAGGTTCGCCGTGTTTCCAAAGTGGTTAAGGGTGGCCGACGCTTTAGCATTCGGGCACTAGTGGTCGTGGGTGACCATAATGGCCACGTGGGATTTGGCCTCGGCAAGGCTGCCGAGTATACAGAAGCTATTCGCAAGGGAGTGGAGGACGCCAAGAAGCACCTGATCGAGGTGCCCCTGTCCGGGACCACTATTCCTTTTATGGTAAAGACTCACTATGGAGCTTCGGAGGTTATGCTGAAGCCTGCCGCTCCCGGTACGGGGGTGATTGCAGGTGGCGCGGTACGCGCTGTGATGGAGTCGGTGGGTATCCGTGATATCCTGACCAAGTCGCTGGGAAGTACCAATCCGGGGAATACAGTGATGGCTTGTTTGCAGGGTCTGCGTGAACTCCGTTCAGCCGAAGCAGAAGCCTTGCTGCGTGGTAAGACGGTAGTCGAGGTAGTGGGTAAGAAGCAGGCCGAGCGCCTGGCTCTCGCTGCTGCCAGCGCCGCCGAGCAAGCAGCTCTTGCACG
>DATLSI010000330.1:0-6191 GCA_035534255.1 Ktedonobacteraceae bacterium
ATAACGCGGCGGTTGTCGGCGGTCCCGCCCCTGCTCCTCTGACCAGCGTGCCGATCAACGTTAATAGCTCGACAGGAGCGATCACGTTGCAATAGGGATGGGTCTCCGTCCAATTGTAGGGACGCGATTGATCGCGTCCGCGTGGGCAAGTGTTGGCGTGGGTGGACGCGATCAATCGCGTCCCTACAATTCACCCGGAAGGATATAGACCCATAGGGATTCCAAACTTGACAGCAGGTAGGATATGGTGTATCTTAGCCTTGCAAAATTGACAATTGAAACGCGATGATCGGGAATAGTAGGCGTTGGCGTAGTCAAACAGCGAGCCGGGAGAGTGCAAGCCGGTCGATGGTGCCTCGTCGAACCCACCTGAGAGCGTCAGTGACAAACTGACCGGTACCTCTCCGTTAGAACGAGGAAGCAGTTAAAGGCAATCATTGGCTGCAAAAGTGGAGCCGCGCCATGGGATGTGACTCAAAGAAGGTGGTACCACGGGCAATACGCTCGTCCTGCATGTCAGGGCGGGTTTTTTTATTGCCCACCGGCGTTATGCGGGCGGGTACCCACAGGACAGGGAAAGAAAATATGGCCGAAGAAGCTAAATATGTCGAAGACCTCATCGACCAGGAAGACAATTTTTCACGCTGGTATAACCAGGTAGTGCGCGAGGGTCGCCCCTACAAGCAACGAATGGAGCAGGTGCAGACGTTGGCGGAAGTGTGAGAGCCAGGGCGACCGCGAGGGTCGCCCCTACCATACTTTAAAGCGGAGTCGATCTTTTCTACTCGCCTATTGTAGGGGCGACACTAAGCGGTCGCCCTGGAACGCTAGCATGAGAGGCACAATGCGATTACAACTGGACACGAGTTTACAGGCACGCATCCCAGGCGTCACTTTCGGTATGGTGACTGTGCAGGGAGTGAGGGTAAGCGAGCATAACGAGCGGCTATGGAGCCAGGTAGAGACGCTGGGCAAACGCCAGGCAAGTGAATATGCGTTGGAGCGACTCGCGCAGTATCCGCACATCGCGGCGGTGCGCGGGCTGCAAAAGTCGTTCGGCTTTGACCCTTCGCGCTATCGCCCGTCGTCTGAGGCATTATTGCGGCGCGTGCTGAAGGGACAGGGCCTGCACCCGGTCAATACGGCTGTCGATGTCAACAACCTGTGTTCGCTGGAGTGGCTTTTACCACTGTGCATTTATGACCTGCGCAACGTCAAAGGGCAGGCGCAGGTGCGCATCGGGGAGCCTGGCGAGGAATATCCGGGCATCGGGCGGCAGATGTTCCAGGTGGGGAACAGGGTCATTATTGCCGACGATGCTGGCATCATGGGCAGCACCGTCTCCGACTCCGAGCGCACCAAAGTCACAACGGATACCACCGCTATCCTGCTGGCAATCTACGCGCCGCCCAGCCTCGATGCGCGTGTAATCGAACGTTACGCGGCGCTGGCGGGGCAGAGAATGGTCGAGTTTAATAGCGGTCAGGCCGGCGATGTGTGCGCGCTGACCGTTTAAATAATCATACTCATACGAAAATAAGAAAGAGATATCAGGAGGACTTATGCGAGTTTCACAACAACTAACCAGGACTTTGCGCGAAGCGCCGCGCGACTCGGAGGGCGGCAACCAGGAATTACTGGTGCGCGGCGGCTATATCCGCCAGTTGACTTCCGGCGTCTACAGCTACCTGCCGCTCGGCAACCGCGTCATTCGCAAGATTTCGCAGATTGTGCGCGAAGAGATGGATCGCGCCGGTGGCCAGGAGGTGTCTATGCCGGTCATCCAGCCGAAAGATATCTGGGACAAGAAGCCTGCCAGCGGCCCGTCGCGCAGCGAAGCGATGGGAGATGTGCTCTTCAAGCTGAAAGACCGCAAAGGGCGCGATATGGTGCTCGGCCCGACGCATGAAGAGGTCGTGACCATGCTGACGGCGGAGTTCGCCCGTAGCTATCGCGATCTGCCGCAGTTGATCTACCAGATACAGACCAAGCTGCGCGACGAGCCGCGCCCGCGTGGCGGGCTGCTGCGCGTGCGCGAGTTCATTATGAAAGACCTCTACAGTTTTGACGCCGACCAGGAGGGTATGGATGTCAGCTATCGCAAGATGGCGGATGCCTACCGTGCCATTTTCACGCGCTGTGGCATGCGCTTCATCGTCATTCACGCCGATAGCGGCGCGATTGGCGGCAAGGACTCGCAGGAGTTTCTCGCCGTTACCGAGGCGGGAGAAGACGATGCCATGATGTGCGACAATTGCGATTATGCCGCGAACCGCGAGAAGGCGGAATTTGTGCGCACAGAACTGGCGCGCGAGCCAGAAGACGCGCTGCAAGAGGTCTACACACCCGGTAGTAAGACGATCAGCGACCTGTCGGCCTTCCTGCATGTGCCAGAGGCAAAAACCATGAAGTCCGTCTGCTACATGGCGGGCGGCAGGATGGTCATCGCGGCCGTGCGCGGCGACCTGGAGATCAACGAGATCAAGCTGTCCAATATGCTCTATCGCGCGGGCATCAACGCGCCTGATCTGCACCTGGCGACGCCGGAGGAACTGGCGCAGGCGGGTATCGTGGCTGGTTATACGTCACCCATAGGCAAGGATGAGCGCGTATTCATCGCGGCCGATACCTCGCTGAAACTGGGCAACAATTTTGTAGCGGGCGCGAACCGCGCTGATTACCACTTCAAAAACGCCAACTACCCGCGTGACTTCCGCGTGGACGAGTGGGAGGACATCGCTTCGGCCTATACCGGCGCGACCTGCGTGCGCTGCGGCGGCACCCTGCGCGCCATACGCGGCAGCGAAGTGGGTCACATCTTCAAGCTTGGCACCAAGTACAGCGAGTTGTTTGACGCGACCTTCCTTGATGCCGAGGGCGTGGCGCACCCCATCCTGATGGGCTGCTACGGCATCGGTGTGGGACGCATCATGGCCACGCTGGTGGAGCAGAGCCACGATGAGAAGGGCATTATCTGGCCGTTCAGCATCGCGCCCTACCACGTCGCGCTGGTAGGACTCGACCTGGAGAAAGAAGAGAATCGCCAGGTCGCCGAACAGCTTTATGCTGACCTCCAGGCGGCAGGCATCGAGGTGATCTACGATGATCGCGCCGAGACCGCCGGTGTCAAATTCAACGACGCCGACCTGCTTGGCTTCCCCATCCGCGCAGTGGTGAGCAAACGCTCCCTCAAGAACGGCGGCATCGAGATCAAGCTGCGCTCCCAGAAAGAGAGCCGCATCGTGCCTCTGGCCGATGTCGTGCAGGTGATTCAGGATGAGATTCGCCGTGGGATGGCGACTGTTAAATCCTGAGTACCTGGTGAAAGTTATTAGAGAATGACTGCAAACGATGCCTTTCAGCCAGGGGAAACTAGCCGCCGGGATTTCCTCAAGCTCAGTGTTCTGGGAGGATTGACGGGCCTGTTGGCTGCCTGCCAGAATGGGTCGGCGCAGGGAGGAACGCCCACAACGGGCGTTTCTCCAACGCGGAATCCTTCTCCCACTGCATAGCAATCGCCTACTGCTCCTCGCCAACCGATGTCCAGCGCTGCCTCGCCTTCGCGCGCCGTTTTAACCTGCCGTTTGCTCCTCGCTCTGGCGGTCACTCCTGCGCCGGATATTCGACCAGCACAGGACGATTGTGAAGAGTAGCGTTACCAGGCAGGTTAATTCTGCGTTTGGAGGATAGCGAGGGCAGAAGTCTTCTCTCTCACAATCACTACCAGTGGTAACAAAACATACGAATCGATGCTTACATGCGACTGGCCGCTTCCACTCACGTAGAGGCCGGTGGATGAGCCGCCATCCAGGTTGAGGGCGATATTGATCGACAGGTCGGAAGATGCCAGCAGGTCGGCCAGTTGATCGAGCGAGAAGACGTCGCCAGGGCTGGAAATGAACAACATTCTGCCCTGTTTGTCCATGGCTACGATGCTGCGGCGGCTCTGTGAAGCATCGGCGCTAAACTGCGTGCGTTTGCCGTTCAGCACTAAGGTTGGCGAGCTTTGGACGACCTGCGTGAGCGCCTCGCCGGTGTTATAGGGTTGCTGGCTGAGCGAGCGCAGGCTGATATTTCCACCTCTATTCACCGCGATCATGCCGCCGAAACCGCTGTAGCTACTTCCATAGGCCCGCCCATTGGAGATGACCAGCGCGGTCGCCCGGTCATTCACATCGAAGTAACCGCCGTTGATAATAGCTGCAGCGTGTTCCTGCTGCATCCACTTACTCATGAGGAGCGGCTTATCCGGCTGATAGCCGACGCTCAGCGATACCGCATGGAGATCAAAACGCACGATGCTAACCGTATCGTCATCTCCGCCGGTTGTCTTCCAATCTTCATAACGAACCTCGACTCCGCGCGCAGCCTGGTACCACGTGTTCAACTGAGCATTGCCCGGCAAACCACTCACCACGGGCGTCGTCGAATTACCAATATTGATCGTAATGGTCGGCCCATTGCATGCCGACAAAAGAAACGCGAACATGGCGACTGCCAGGGTCATCCCCAAATGACGGTTTTCCTTGCCTTCCCGGCGATAGCGCTTCTCGTCCGATAACATTATCGTTTCCAGGGTGTTGCTTCGATGGCCGACATGGTTCCTTTAAATTCCATGGCCAGTTTCAGCGCGGTATCGTGGGCGATGTTTTCGGCTGTATCCTCCAGAGGAGTTAACTCTACCTTACCATAGCGCCGTTCAAGGGCGCGTTGGATCAAGTAGTCGGTGAACCAGGGATTTTTGGGCAGAACCGGGCCGTGCAGGTATGTGCCATAGACGTTCTTATAGCGCGCCCCCTCGAAGCCGTCTTTGCCATTATTGCCCCAGCCGACGATGACTTTGCCCAGCGGCTGCGCGTTATCGCCCAGCCAGGTGCGCCCGCTGTGATTCTCATAGCCTACCAGCACCTGCTTCCCGACGCCCTCTAGATCGCACTGCATCGCCATATGTGTCATGAAGCGCGTACTGCCGCCTTCTGTATACAGGTCAAGCAGCCCCACGCCTTTGAGTTCCGGCCCAGTCGAGGGTCTGTAGTAATGACCGAGCAATTGAAAACCAGCGCACACGCTCAGAAAGGTTACATTGGCTTGCGCGGCCTCGATCAGCCCTGACGCTTTCAGCTGGATATCGCGCGAGGCCAGTTCCATCTCGCGGTCGGCTGCCCCGTGGATCAACAGCAGGTCGAATTGCGTGAAATCGGGAGTCTGCTTGACATAAATCTCCTCGACTTCGGTGGCAATGCCGCGCCATTCACAGCGTTTGCGTATGGCGAAGAGGTTGCCCCGATCAGCCGCAACGCTCATCAGTGTAGGGTAGAGGTGCCCGATCTTTAGTTTCATACCTGTATCTTGAACTTCATCACTCATCACGATTGCTCCTCCCAGGAAGATATCTATGATTTTATTTTTCTGCATAAACCGTCAGTGATAGTATCATCAACCATACCACAAATGTATTAAACGAAGGAATGGGTTTCCTGGCACACAATCAGTACTGAATCGCGTCTATGGGACTTTTTCGATATGCTCAGAAAAGCAAAAGGGATAGGTTCGCTACTTCAAGTAGCGAACCTATCCCAACAAATGAGCGTGTGGTTACTTTAGATCTGTGGTGGCAACGAACCATTTGCCCAGCACACCCTCGCCGTTGGTCATGCCAGGGCCGCTATCACCCGAAAAGACGTAGAGGAGATGCCCGTTATACTCAACCTGGCTCCCGTTGCCCGTGGTTGCTACTGTCAGTGTACCGGGAAGAGTAGAAGCGCTGGTCGGCGTACCGGAGCCGGTCATCAGGAGTGGCGGCCAGGCCTGGGCGCACGCGCCTGTACACGCGGAGGTGGTCTTGCTATCCGGTGTGAAGTAATAAAGTGTCTTACCCGCCGCGTTGGTTAAAATCGTTACCGACTTGCTCTGCACTGTAGCCGTGGCTGTCTTGATGAGAGCGTTTGAAGTGCTGGGAGTGGTAGCAACGGGAGCGGGGGTAGTGGCGACAGGCGCGGGAGTTGTAGCCACCGGCGCAGGAGTGCTACTTCCGGTACCTGTCGAGCCACCACAGGCCGCGAGAACGATCATGAGCAAAATGGCGATAGTAAAAGGTAATGTGCGTTTCAGGTGCGTCATATCTTGTTTTTCCTTCTTATTGAGAATTTGCGGCTGGTGCCGTCTGAGGATCTCCGTCCTTCCGGTGAATT
>DATLSI010000331.1:0-16245 GCA_035534255.1 Ktedonobacteraceae bacterium
ACTATGAACGCCTGTCTTTCCTCTCGTAGCCATAGTAGAGGCGGGAGCGGAGGTGGGGTAGGGTGGGGACCCTTGCGGTCGCCTTTCTCGCCGATATTCATGCAATAACCGTAACTGTTTATGATATGATATTTGAGGCTATTACAGGATGAAGTGAAGGAACATAGCAAATGGCGCAGCTTAACCAGATGAAATGTGTTGCCTGCCGCAAGGGCGAACCGACGGTATCTGAGGCGGAGATTGCTGAATACAGCTCGCAGGTACCTGCATGGCATATTGTGAAGGTGGATGGCATTGACCATCTTACACGGGTATTTTCGTTCCCAAATTTTGTTGTCGCGCTGGCTTTCACCAACAAAGTTGGCGAACTGGCCGAGTCCGAGGGCCATCATCCCGCGCTGTTGACCGAGTGGGGCAGGGTAACGGTATCGTGGTGGACGCACAAAATAGGTGGTTTGCACCGCAATGATTTCATCATGGCGGCCAGGGCAGATCAGCTCTATAGCGGCTAAGTGAGAAAACGCTGATGGACATTGGCGAAACCTTGCTTGTGCGCACAACCGCAGAGTACGAAACCTACGCGGGACGCTTTACGCCGCGCGCGGGTTGCGCGGCTAATGCGTGACGGGAGGATGACGGAAGCGGGGATGGCTGTGCTGCCTGATGATTTGCGGGCTACTGGTACATCACCATCAACGGCGGCGGCTCCAGCGCCAGTACGTCGGCGGGCGACATGAGCGGATTGTCCAGGTCGTAGAACAACTTGAAGCCGGGGTACTGGATCAACTGCTGTTTGTCGAAGATGTTGTAATCGACGATCTTCTCGGCGGGCGAACCAAAGCCGTCTACCGCCGTCACAAGCTCTACGCCTGGCTCGACTTTGATGTTCTGCCAGTCGGGCAGCATCGATTCGCGGAACTGGTGGATAATCAGGATTTTGGGCGGCAGATTCTGGGTCATTACCAGGTTGGAGAGTTTATCGATAACCCAGTTGATTTCATCCGCCGTCATATGCCCTAAATTCACGTCGGGTATGCCTCCCGTTGACAGGTCAAATTCGGGATCGAGGGCGAGATCAACGCCGGGCTGCTCTAGAAATGACCATTCCGCGTTCACTTCATCCTGTACACTGCTATGTGCGACCTGCATATCCATGAAAAAGAGCATGTGGTTCGAGTTGGCAAGGTTGCGATAATGCTCGATGGAATCGTCGGGCATACGCGCCGTCCAGGTACCATTCGCCATGGGCGAGTCTTGCGCGACGGGTGTCACGTAATCGAGCGCGGGTATCACGGGGTGAGTGGGGTCCAGTTGCGCGTAGGCCTGGGCCTGTTGGCGCAGCCGCGCCAGCAAATCATCGTCGTTGTAGGCTCCGATAGGTCCCATGGCCGAGGAAAATGGATTGCCGTAGTAGACGACAAGGCGGTCAGCAGGGAGCGCTACATTCCACATCCAGCCGTTCGGGCCGAGCCTTTGCTGCAACATGACCTGCTGTCGATAGTAATTGAGCACCGTCGCGGCTACATTCGTATGAGCAGAAGAGGATGTTGCGACAGGCGTCACGCGCGGATGGGTTACTGTTTTCGTCTGCACCGTACTCCCGCAGCTTGACAGGAAAAGCAACAACCCCACGAGCAGAAGGGTAAACAGGGGAGATAAACGCCTCAACACTGGCCAGCTTGAAATATGGCGATCCTCGCGCATAAAGACCATGGATTCCTCCTCCTATGGTGATGGAAGATAGCATCGATATGTATCGATGTATACCCCTATCAATAATAACGCGCAACCTCTGCATTTGTTGCAGCCAAAAAAATAACAGGGACGGTCAGCATTGACCGTCCCTGCAACAAATCGCGGGGTGGACGCGATGGAAAACAGTATCGTATTACGAACTCGCTTGCAGTTCTCCCAATTTCACGTTGATGGTTAACTGCTGGCTGCCGCGATAAATGTGGACCGCGACAGTATCACCTGGATTTTTGTTCACCAGCGCGTCGCCCAGGGACGCGGTATCGTTCACAGGTGTGTTATCAATGCCAACGATCACATCGCCGGGCTGCAAGCCCGAAGAGGCCGCCGGGTAGCCTGAGATGAGGCTGATAATCAACGCGCCATGATCGACGGAGAGGTTATCCTGCGCGGCAACCGAGGCATCCACGTCTGCTACTTGCACGCCGAGTACCGCGCGCCCGGTGTGCGTCACCTGGCCGGTGTTGATGATCTGCGGCACGATGAGCGCGACCCGGTTTGACGGGATAGCAAAACCAACTCCGCTGGCGGGCGTATTAAATTCAGGATCAATGGCAGTCAGCGTAGGAATACCAACCAGGTTGCCCTGCAAGTCAACCAGCGCGCCGCCGCTATTGCCGGGATTGATGGGCGCATCCGTCTGAATGGCATCCGGCAGCGTTGCGCCGCCCTGACCTTCGGAAACGCTGCGTCCCAGCGCGCTCACGATACCATTCGTGACCGTCTGAGTAATACCCAGCGGATTGCCGACGGCCAGCACATCCTGACCGACCTGTAACTTCGAGGAATCGCCAAGCTTCAACACTGTCAGGCCATTCTTAGGTGGAGTCACCTTGATAACGGCCAGGTCATCGGCGGGATCAACTCCTACCAGTTGTGCCGTCAGGCGCGTTCCGTCATAGAGTACAACTTCTAAGCTCCGCTCGCCACTTACGACGTGATTGTTTGTGACGATATACCCCCGACCATCGATAATTACACCGGAACCAATGGCGCTGCCACCCTGAAGGGTCACGTTCACCTGCACAACGGCAGGACGCACCTTCGCTATCACCGCTTCGCGCACAGCTTCGATATTGTTACCGGTCAATGGCGGAATCGTTACAGACGACGTATTTCCGGGTTGTAAGGTGGAGGCGACAGTGGAGCTAGTGGAGCTGGTAGAGGCGTTCGTTCTGCCAAACTGCCAGCCAGCGAAAAGACCTGTGCCAAAGACCACCAGCAGTACCACGGTCAGCGCGATTATCGCGCCCGTGCGCATTCCGCGTCCGCCTGCCGTTGCGACTGGAGTGCGGGGGTAGGTATCGGGCTGCAACTGTCCCGGCGCGGCATTGTAGTTCTGGGCAGTGGGTTGCTGCGGCCCCGACCTATACTGATAATAAGGATAGCTCGTGGACGCTGGTGGCGGCGTCGGCTGCTGCGCCCCCTCTGCTATTGGATGATCTTCGTTTTCATCAACATACGGATTTTGCATGAGTAAACCTCCGGGCTATTTAGTCAGGTTATTAATTATAATGTATGGCCATGATAAGCAGGCCCTTATCACAATCTAATTACGATTAGCAGGCTACATTAGATACTCTAGCGTAAAGTTGTCAGAAATCTTACACGAAATTGTAAAATCCTTGTAAATGATATGGTTGCAGATTCACTGTGGACAGGTGAAAACAACAGGCGCAAAAAACCTCATAAAGACTTTACAATTTCCGTGAATGTTCTTGATCTTTTTTCTGTATGCTAAATGCGGTATGATGTGTAATGAGGCTATACGAAACATATGAAAATACTGATAATTGAAGACGAAGCAAATATTGCGCAGATCATCAAACTCTACCTGGAACAGGCCGGATTTTCGACGCTGATCGCCAGCGACGGCGCGGCAGGGTTAGAAATGCACGCCCGCGAACACCCGGACCTGGTGATTCTCGACCTGATGCTGCCAGCGCTTGACGGCATGGAGGTTTGCCGCCGCATCCGCGCCTGGGCCAATACGCCCATTTTGATGCTCACCGCCCGCCAGTCCGAAGATGACCGCATCGCGGGCCTGGAACTGGGAGCCGATGATTACCTGGTGAAGCCATTTAGTCCTCGCGAAGTGGTGAGCCGCGTCAAGGCCATTTTACGGCGCGTGGGGGCATCCGGTCAGGTATCCACTAGCGACGGAGCCAGCGCAGCAAACATGGGTTTCTCACCTGCTGCACTTTCCTCGCAGCTAGATACGCGTGCAACCAACAACTCTACCCGGGTAGAGACTGCGAACCGGGAGAAATTTGACGCCGAGGATTTGCGTTACGGTGATCTGCATATCGTGATCCCGGCGCGGCGGGTCGAAGTCCGCGGTCATAGTGTAACGCTGACCGCCAAAGAATTTGACGTGCTGGTAACGCTGGCGTCCGCGCCAGACCGCGTGTTCACGCGCGAAGCTCTGCTGGACAAAATCTGGGGCTACACCTTTCTCGGCGATGGCCGCACGGTCGATGTGCATATCGGCACACTGCGCAAGAAGTTGGAAGCGGCAGGCGATCCCAATTATAGCTCACCCATTAAAACCGTGTGGGGAGTTGGCTACAAATTCGCGCCAGAGGAGTGAGTATGCGCCAGCCCGCGACGGGATTATCCCTGCGACTAAAACTGGTTCTGAGCTACCTCGGCGTCGCACTCGGCGCGATCTTGCTCTTGATCGTGGTCATTTCGATAGCCGTGCAAAGCTACTTTTACGCCGTAGAGCGCGACCAGTTGCTTTCACGCGCCGTCTACCTGGCCCAGCAGGTAGGTGAAATCTATTATCAAGCCGGCGAAAACTGGAGCAACGTTCCCCCGATCAGCGACCGCAACCCGGAGTTGTTCGAGGTGTATGACACGAATCAGCAAAGTCACAGTGGTCGTCCGCCCGAGTTTGTGAAACTAAGCCAGAGCGATGTTCCCACGCTCCACTCAGCTATGCTTCAGGCATTGAATGGAAAGCAGGTCAGCGGCAGCCTGCAGGGTTCCTCTACTGATAGCAGCGTCTTTTCTGGACTGTACGTCAGTGTACCCATTTATGATAACGGGCAAGCGGGGGGCAAGCTTATCGGCGCGCTGGTGCTGGCGCAGCCCGATAAATATCCACAGGGTTTCGCGCCGGGTGATGTGCTCGCCGCGCTGGACAAAGTCATTCTGATTACCGGCGCGATGATCGCTATCATCGTGATTGCTTTCAGTGTTTTCCTGACCCGCCGCTTAACACGTCCGCTGGTTTTGCTCACAGCCGCAGCCGAACAGGTAAAAAGCGGAGATTACTCCCAGCGTGTAGAGATGCCGCCCAACAAGGATGAAATCGGCACGCTGGCCCAAACATTCAACGACATGGCCGATAAGATCGAAACCGACGTGACCGAACTGCGCCGCCAGGATCAACTGCGCCGCGACATGATCGCCAACATCGCCCACGACCTCATCACTCCTCTGACAGCCATTCAGGGTTTCAGCGAGGCCATAGCCGACGAGGTGATATCCGACCCTGAAGCGCGCTACGAAACCGCGCAGTTGATTGGCCGCGAGGTGCAGCGCTTGCGCCGCCTGGTGAGCGATATGCAGAATATGACCGCGCTTGAAACAGGCCGCATGCAACTCGACATCGCCCCTTTGAATATGCATGCCCTGGTTAAAGAAGTACTCGAAGTCATCGGGCCTGAATGCGAGCAGGCGGAAATTGCCCTGCGTAACGAGATTGCCCCCAACATACCGCTCGTCATGGCTGATAGCGACCGCATCACCCAGGTACTGCTCAACCTGCTCGACAATGCCCGGCGTCATACGCTCGCTGGCGGCAGTATCAGTGTAGGCACGAGCATGGAGGCTGACGCGAAAGGCGCAAAATGGCTGGCTGTTTCTGTCCAGGATAGCGGGATCGGCATCGACCCGGCAGACCTGCCCTTTATCTTCGACCGCTTCTTCCGCATTGACCGCGCCCGCTCTGGCGCTAACGGCGCAAGCAGCGGCAGTGGTCTGGGCCTCTCGATTGTGAAAGCCATTATTACGGGGCATGGCGGCACGATCAAGGCAGACAGCACACCGGGCCAGGGGACAACGATAACTTTTAAGCTGCCGGTGGCCGATACGGCCAGGCTACAGCCTACTCAAAGTGCAACCGGGGGGACGCGCTAAAATCGCGTCTCTACGATAAAATTGTCGCTTCCATAGGGATTTTGTACATACCCATCGGCGTGGTTATCGTTCATCCATTCGCCATCCCTGAGGTAGCGGAACTGGTATTCGCGGTTCAGTTCCAGATCAACGGTGATACTCCACGAGCCGTCACGATCAATGGTCAAAGGGTGCGAGGTATTATGCCAACCGTTGAAATCCCCGACCAGGTAGATAGAGTCAGCCCAGACGCTACCGGGCAGGCTAAATGTAACGCGGGCGACCTTGCCCCTCTCATTTTCAACAATACTTTTATGTATCATGTTAGCAGCTCTTTCAGGCGTTTGCACCGCCAGTGACATCATTGTCCTATTGAGCCTCATTATACGTTGTTATGGCTCGACTAACAACCTGAGCATAGATGGACTGCGATGAATCGCGTCCCTACGCTCTTGCTTCAAAGCCGTGACGGGCCGCGCCCAGCAGGGCTACTTTCGGATTGAGGATGACATGCACCGGCACGGTGGTTAGCATTTTTCCCAGGCGACCTTTGGCGCAAAAACTCTGCATAAAACGCTCGCTTGATAAATAGGGCAGAATGCGCGGTGGGATGCCGCCGCCCAGGTAGACGCCGCCCGTCGCCAGCACCTTGAGCGCCATGTTACCGGCTTCCGCGCCCAGCACGGAGACGAATGTATTCAACGTCGCGACAGCTATATCGCAGGGCTGGTCGGTATCCAGCGCGGCTTTCATGATGATGGGAGTCTTATCCTGCGCATTCGCCAGTTCCTCGGCCAACCAGGATGGTTCGACGGCGTGACCGGCATCTTTGAGATAGGCATAAATATTTGGGAAGCCTTTGCCGGAGCAGACGCGTTCGTAGCTGACATGCGGGAAACGTTCCAGCAGGTAGCGCAGCAGATCAAGCTCAAAGGGGTTGGAGGGCGCGAAATCGGCATGACCGCCTTCGGACGAATGGGTCTGATAGCTTGAGCCATTCCAGGTCAGGAAGGCTTCGCCCAGTCCTGTGCCGGGCGCGATGACGGCTATGGCACCCTTCGGCGCGACCTGTCCCTGATTGATGGTAGATACGTCGCGCGCATCCAGGAATGGAACGGCATGCGCGATGGCATCGAGGTCATTCAACAGGCGCACGGTTGGAATATGCAAGGCATCCTGCAAATCCTTCTCATCCATCTTCCAGGGTAGATTCGTGATGGTAGCATGCCCATCCATGACGGGGCCAGCCACGCCAAAACTGGCATGATCTATCGATGTGGATACTTTTTGTTGCGCGAGATATGCCTGCACCAGAGCTTCGAGGCTGGCAAACTCCCCGCTGGGGAAGGTGGCCTCATCAACTGGCTCGCGCCAGCCATTCTCATTCTCAAAAAGCGCCAGGTTCGTCTTCGTTCCTCCAATGTCGCCCGCTAGTAGCATGCCAGTGATCTCCTTTGAAATAGTGAGCATTTTGCATAATATACTCTTGTATTATTTTTACGTATCTGTCAACCCTGCTAACTGGATGAGAGCCGCCTTACCCGTTGAACTTTAGCTCTCCGTCCTTCCAGGTGATTTGTAGGGACGCGATTTATCGCGTCCGCTTGGGTGGACGCGATTGATCGCGTCCCTACACATGTGCGTCCTTCTTCACCCAGAAGGATACAGACCCTGAATTTTTATCGCATTGAAAACTGGCAATGCGCATGATATGATCTCATCACAATAAACAGGAGACATAGTGAACATGAATACGCACGAAAAACCGCTTCGTCAGGCCGCTGTAGCCGTCGTCGGGGCGGGATTCGCGGGACTCAGCGCCGCGCGCGCTCTCATGGCTGCCGGTGTCGATGTAGTTGTGCTTGAGGCACGCGACCGCGTAGGCGGGCGATCATTTACACGGCCAGCCAGCGATGGCACCTTGATCGATCTCGGTGGCCAGTGGATCGGGCCAACGCAGGACCGGTTGGCGGCGCTGGCCGAAGCGGTCGGCGTGACGACATTTCATACCTATAACGAGGGCCACAATATCGAGTACCGCAATGGTCAACGCGTGACTTACGCGGGAGCTATTCCGATGGGCGATCCTCTGGTGACGATGGAAGTAGTTGAGACTATACTAAGCCTGAGTATGATGGCGAGTGAGGTGCCATTGGATGCGCCCTGGACTGCTCCCGCGGCTGACGAGTGGGACTCGCAAACGGTGGCGTCCTGGATAATGCAAAATGTTCAATCCGCGGAGGTACGAGATACACTCTCCCTGGCTGTGCAGGCGGTCTTTTCATGCGAACCGCGCGACCTCTCTCTCCTGCACTTCCTGTTTTATATTCACTCGGGCGGCAACCTTAACCAGTTAGTGGGTGTTGTCAGAGGAGCGCAGGAAAGACGTTTTCACGGCGGCTCGCAGTCTATCGCGAATAAGGTGGCGCACGAGTTGGGCGAGCGTGTCGTACTCAATGCGCCGGTGCATACCATCACACAGAATGATGAAGGCGTGCTGATCGAATGTGATACGCTGGCTATTATGGCGCAGCAGGCAATTATCGCTATTCCGCCGGCGCTGGCAGGTCGCCTGCGCTACAGACCCGCGCTGCCAGGCTATCGCGACCAGTTGACGCAGCGCATGCCGATGGGGACGGTGATCAAAGTGCATTGCCTGTACGAGACCCCGTTCTGGCGCGCAGAGGGTCTATCGGGTCAGGTGGTAAGCTACGATGGCATCATTCGCGTTACCTATGATAATTCGCCGGAAAGCGGCAAGCCGGGCGTGCTGCTGGCTTTTATCGAGGGAGACGAGGGCCGTACATGGGGGCGACGCAGCCTGGAAGAGCGACGCGCCGCGGCGCTGGCATGCCTGGCACGCTACTTTGGCGAGCAGGCGGCGCATCCCTTCGAATATATCGAACAAAACTGGGCAGAAGAAGAATATACACGCGGCTGCTACGCGGGTATAATGCCGCCGGGCGGCTGGATTTCCTATGGTGAAGCGTTACGCGCTCCCATTGGCCGCCTGCACTGGGCGGGTACGGAGACCGCGACAGTCTGGAACGGCTATCTTGATGGAGCGATTCAGTCGGGTGAGCGAGCGGCGGCAGAGGTCCTGGACACGCTCCATCACGTCGCTACGTAAGGAAGGATGAGCAATAATGGCAACACGCGAAGAACTGCGCGAGGCGCTTGACGATTATGTGGCCAACGCGAGCGGAAATGAACGGATACTGCGCTCCCTGAAAAGCTGGAATTGCGCCATCTATATCGAGGCCACCGACATTGCCGCCTCCTTCACTATGACCATCAAAGGAGGCATCTCCACGGTCAGTGAGGGTTCCCAGCAGCAGCCAGACCTGATTGTGCGCGGCAGCAGCGAGAATTTAGCCAACATCTTCTGGTGCGATGAGAATCCGGCTTCAAATTACATGCAGGGAGCGATAAAGGTGCAGGGTTCCCAGGAAAACGTGATGCGCCTGGATGCAATGGCGCTGTTGATCTACCTGGAAGCGCAAAAAAGGTAATCGAGCATAAAAGCAGGCCAGGCAAACCGCGCGGTTTGCCTGGCCTGCTTTTATGCTCGTTGCACAGGTACGAAACCTTCGCCGGGCCTGTAATCAGGCGATTGATGGCGAAAGTAGGTATTGTAGAGATGCGCGTAGTGACCGCCTTGCTGCATCAAATTCGCGTGATTGCCCTCTTCCACGATTTTGCCGAGGTCAAGTACAATGATGCGGTCGGCGCGGCGAATAGTGGAGAGACGATGCGCGATGAGGATGGCGGTACGCTGTTGCAGGATAAGATCAAGTCCCTCCTGAATCTGCGCCTCGGTGAGCGGGTCTATGCTGGCAGTGGCTTCATCGAGGATGATGATCGACGGGTTTTGCAATAAGACACGCGCCAGCGCGACGAGCTGGCGCTGCCCCAGAGAAAGTGATCTGCCAGCCTCGCCTACCAGCGTACTCAGTCCTTCAGGCAGCGCGTCCAGCCAGTCGCCATTACCGATGTTGAGAGCCACGTGCTCAACTTCTTCATCGCTGGCATCAGGCCGGGCATAGCGGATATTATCGGCCACCGTGCCCGAAAACAGGAAGGGGATTTGTGGCACAATGCCCAGGTGACGATGGTAGTCATGCAGGTCAAAGGTGCGAATATCGCGTCCATCGATCAAAAGCTGACCGCCCTGAAACTCGTAGAAGCGTGACACCAGCCGGGCAATACTGGTTTTTCCCGCCCCGGTATGTCCCACAATGGCAACCGTCTCGCGCGCCGCGATCTTCAGATTGAAGTTTGCCAGCACCGTCTGGCGATCATCATAGCTGAAAAACACCTGTTTAAATTCGATTTCACCCCCCGTCCCTCCGGCATTGGACAGAGAAAGCACGGGTTGGTTATCCAACTGGTGAATACGGGGTTCGGCGTCGATGAGAGCGAAGACACGCTCGCTGGCGGCCAGGCCAAGCTGAAACTGGCTCCAGAACGCAGCGATGCTGGTGATAGGAAACCAGAGCAGGCGAATACCCTGCAAGAAGAGAAACCAGTCACCAGCCGTGATCTGTTTGCTTAGCACATCCAGCCCACCGAAATAGACGACGATTGCCGTCCCGATGTTAGCCACCAGCACCAGCAAAGGGAACACAGCGCTATAGACGAAGCCCGAACGGACATTGACATGATATGACTGATCGTTGACCCGCTTGAACTCGTCATACATATTCTGTTCCTGGCGGAAGTTCTTGGCGACGGTGATGCCGCTGATAGCCTCCTGCACATTGGCGTTGACATTCGCCATCGAGCGCTGCGAACGCTGCGTCGTGCTGCGGGCAACGCGCCGGAAAAGCAGGGCGATCGCGATGATGACAGGCAGGACAGCAAATGTCAGCAGGGCCAGTTCGACGCTTCTCGCCAGCAGCACAATGGCGATCAATACAAAAAGCAAAACCTGGCTGACCAGGTTAAGCGTCAACGTGACTACGGTAGCAAAATCTTCGGTATCAGAAGTGGCGCGACTGACGATCTTGCCCGATGGAAATTCATCATAGAAAGACATATCGCGCGCGACGACCGAGTTGAAAGCGTCCTGGCGCAGGTTTAAGACGACATCACCCACCGCGCGCGCCGTGAGCCATTGCCGGAAGAAGTTGCACAGCCAGGAAAAGATGCCGGAGAGCAGGATCGCGCCAATCAGCAGCAAAATGACCTGCAAGGTGGGCGAGGCCACCACCAGGTTGATGCCAAAAGAGATGAGGATAGGAAAGACCGTGTCCAGCAGCGAGGTGAGAACGATCAAGCCCGCCACGATCAGCATGATGCGCAGTTTGGGACGGAAATAGCGGATAATGCGCGCGATAAGCTGGCGATCCGTATAGCTGCGATCGTAAGCCTCGGCATCCAGGCCATCCATAATAAACCCCATATGTTGCTCCTTTACAGCTAAATCTCCACCAGCCTGTCCCCCGTTCCCGTCACCACCGCGCGTAGGGACGGGGACGACGGAAACGCTTATTTGAAATGTATTGCCCACAAGGGGCGTCCCTACTGACTGGAGGCGGTAGGTAGCGCCGTGTCATAGTGGACGAAGATGCGGCGGTAGGTCTCACAGCGCTGCAACAATTCATTGTGGCTGCCTTGATCGATCAATTCTCCACGCTTCAGGACGAGTATTTTGTCGGCCCAGCGTATCTGTGACAGCCGGTGCGTAATCAGCAGGGTGGTGCGTCCCTCCAACAGGCGATGAATGGCCTTCTGGATTTCGTCTTCGGTGGCGCTGTCGATGGCGCTGGTCGAATCGTCCAGCATAAGAATGCGCGGGTCGGTCAGCAGGGCGCGGGCGATGGCGATGCGCTGGCGCTGGCCGCCTGAGAGTGTGACGCCGCGCTCGCCAATCAACGTCTCATAGCCTTCTTTGAAGCTGTCGATGAAAGTGCTCGCCTGGGCATCTTGCGCGGCTTGCGCGATGGCGAGCTGGTCCGCGCCCTGCCCCAGGCCATAGGCGATATTGTCGGCGACTGAGCGCGAGAAAAGGAAGATATCCTGCTCGATGGTAGACACCTGCGAACGCAGCGCGTCCAGGCTCCAGTCACGCACATCCACGCCATCGACCAGAATGCGTCCCTCGTCAACATCATAAATGCGGTTGACCAGCTTAGTGAGCGTGCTTTTACCTGACCCAGTCTGCCCGACGATAGCGATGGTTTGCCCTGGCTGCGCGTGGAATGAGATGTGTTTGAGAACGGGCGTGCCGCCATAGCTGAAAGTGACGTTCTCGAAGACGATATCCCCGCGTACCTGCTCGCTATAGCCGCCTTCGTTCTCGTCCAGCTCGGTCTCTTCTTTGAGAATAGCCAGGATGCGACCGGAGCCTGATACACCCAGTTGCATGAGGCTGAAAGCCCAGTTGGCGTTGAAGGCCGGGTAGTGCAACAAGATCATCAGGCCCATATACGACACCAGGCTGCCAACGGAAAGCTGGTGATGTAAGACCAGCAGCAGGCTATGCAGAAATGCCGCGACCAGGGCCAGCGATAGCAACAGTGGCGGCAGGTACCACGCCTGCACTAACCCGTTCTGGATGAAGAAATCGCGATAGCGACCGGCATTATGCTGAAACTTGCGCTTCTCCTGCGCCTCCTGGGCAGTGGCTTTGACCACTTCGATGCCGCTAACCGTCTCGTTCAGACCGGCGTTGAGTTCGCCGAACTGCGCGCGCATGCTGTCTGAGACGGGATTGAGCCTGCGCGAATAGTAGCGCAGCGCGATCAGAAAGGCTGCCGTGAAAAGCAAGGGCGTCAGCAGCAATTGCCAGTTCAGCAGGCCGATAAAGACGACGGTAATCACCAGGCTGGAAAAGGAGTCGAAAATGATATCAAAGCCGGGCGTAACCATAGAGCTTAACTGGCTCATGTCGTTGGCGGCGCGCGCCATGATATCGCCAACACGCTGCCGGTTATGGAACGTCTGGCTTTTGCCCAACAGGTTGGCGTACAACTCGGCGCGCGCATCCCGCGCTACTCGTTTAGCGACAAGTTCGGGGAAGAGGCGCGCGCTCAGATCAAGCACCCCGGTAAACACCACGCAGCCTAGCAGAAAGAGCGCGATACGCGTCAACGCTCCCCTGTCACCTTGCAAAACCGCGTTGAAAGCCAGCCCCGTCAACACCGGAATGAGGGACACCAGGCTATTGACAATCAGGACAACCAGCACATAGGTGATAACCAGGCGGCGATAACGCGCAAGGTGAGAAACAATCCAGCGCACCGCGCTGGCCTGATTATACTGGTACGCGCCAACGACGGTAAATTCACGTTTGAGCAAGGGAACTCCCTTCGTCGAGATGCCGCAGCTTTATTTGATAATCTATATGAAGTGTTGGTACATATATTCTACCATGAATGATCTGCTATTGGCCAGGCTTCGGCTCGCATGGCTTTTAGAGCGGCTCGGTGGATTTCTGCTTTGTACCAGTTTGTCTAATTGATAACCAACTTACACACTTCATTTTACACCCTCGCTAGAGACACATAAGCCTCGGACACTTGCCCGTATTCTTGCAGCGTTAAGTAGTGCATTAGAGGACGCACTAAAACAGGGGGTTATTGGACGCGGGGTTCCCGTTTGGATGTGTTGCCTTTGGTTGCCATTACGACGGGTATGAGGCGTGGGGCCATAGCTCGATTGCTATCACGGCTGATATCTACGCGCATGTGTTGCCAGAAATGCAGCAAGAGCTTGTGAACAAAATGGATGACTTGTATGGGCGTTCGTGAGGTTCACCCGGTTCCTCCTAAGAAGAACCGGGTGAATGGATGTCAGTCTACATCAAGAATGTCACCGGAGACACCGGTTGCGGCGTCAATCCAGATGCCATCGGAAGTGCCAGCGTCCGGTGCTGGTGATTGGTCTTTCCCGACGTACTTGAATCCCCACTGCGGCTCATTCAACGTATACCCTGGCGCAAAGTATTGCGCGATCCAGTTCACATATCCTGGGCAGGAAATGTCGAATGTTTGCGTGGTAAAGCCGATGCAGCCGTAGTCAACCGCATTCCCCCCATTGACTTTCCCCCGGATCGGCCAGGTTGAAGGTGCGGTGATATCGAGCTGGCCGGTAATGGTATCCTGTATTTGCCCGGTCCACGTCCCGCCTTCGTCTCCGGTGAGTATGCCACCAGTCTGACTGGTCGAACCTGGGCTTTGCTGCCCGGACTGGGCTTTGAAGGTTCCTGAATAGGCCACAATGCCGCAATAGCTGTCCGGGCCAGTGTTCCAGAGTTTGATGGTGCGGGTGTAGGTATCAAGCGCCCAATAGTTTGTCAGCCCCGAATCAGCATCGTTGGTAACTTTTTCGGTGATGCTGATAACGAGATTGCCCGCGCTTGCACCTGGGCAACTGTACTTAAACGGGCCAGTTACCGCTGTAAAGATGGCGGGGCCCTTTGGTTTGAACGACTGCGGCCCATGTGCAGGACTTGCATGTGCAGAAGTGCGAGTAGCGAGGAGCAGTCCGCTTGCCAGAAGGGCAAGGAGTACTATACTCGTGCTTGCGAATAGGACGCGATACTTTTTCATACTTTCCCCCTTGTGAAGTAATATCTCCTGTCAGATATCCGATCTGATAGAACTCTCAAGAGATATTTTATCGTTGAGGTATGGATTGCAAGTTGAGAAATGGTTGAGAAATGGTTGAGAATTAAGCAAACTAATATATAAAGGCATGATTCAAACGAATGTGACACTTTGAACAATAGCGCAGGGCCATAAAAAAGCCTTTTGAGCTTGCTCTGAACCATGCCAAATTTCAATAGAAGAAGCATTTTTCAATTCGCCAACGCTGTCAACTTTGCTGTAGGATGTGGTGGTGATTGCTATGCGAGGGCTTTAGAGGGGCTTTTAGCCTGTCCCCGTTCGCAGCGCGCATCATTCCCCATTCCTCATCAATGGGAACGGGGACGGGGACAGTCGGGTGATTTGTGAAATACTTACCAGTTGCACCGTATTGTAGTTTAGATTGTTTGTAACAGGCGGGTAAGATCATGCAAAATGATGAAACTGTAGGGACGCGATTTATCGCGTCCTCAAACGCGGATCAACATCCTGTCGCCGGTCAACATCCTGAAGGGGTTGCGAATAATCCCGATGTTGGCAAGGACGCGATAAATCGCGTCCCTACAAGACGAAAATTCCGCCACATATTGGCGCGTGTCGTGCTGTTCTTGCTGTTTGTGAGCGGCTTCTTCTTTTCCGTCGTGCCGACCGGACGCGCTGCCACTCGCGCATTGTATATCTTACCTGAACTGATCCTGGCAGAGCAGCCGGGTCTCCTTTCGTTGGCTGAAGACCCCATCAGGCATATACAGAAGACTATCCCATCCAGCAGCGGCACGGTCTACCTGGATGTGTATGAGCCAACCACGCCGCCACCGGCTTTTCCGGGCGCGCGCGAGGGGCTGGTAGTCATTCCAGGCGTCGGTGACGAACGCACTGTTGACCAGCTCGTCAATTTCTCAGAGGGTCTGGCGCGCGCTGGTCTGGTGGTGATGGATATGACCACGCCTACACTGCTCAACTACGATCTCTCAGTGCAAGATACGGATGCCGTTGTGCAGGCATTCAAGACGCTGGCACGCTGGCCGGGCGTAGGAGCGCAGCGCGTGGGGATCATCGGCTTCAGCGCGGGTGACGCGCTGGCCACTTTCGCGGCTGCCGACCCGCGCATTCGCGACCAGGTGGCATTCATCCTCTGCTTCGGCGGGTACTTCAACACCACCACTCTGCTGCGCGCTTTCGGACGGCGCGCCCAGGACGTCAACGGACACACACAGCCCTGGAACCCACAGCAGGTACCAATCGAAGTGTTATCCAATGTGGTCGCGCCCCTGCTGCCGTCTAACGAGGCTTCACGTTTGATAAACGCGCTGACGCCCGGCGGGTCGCCATTTACCTCCGACGAACTGGCGCAGTTTTCGCCCGATACGGTTGCCATGTATCACCTGCTGAGCGGCGACGAACCGGCACAGACTGACGCCAACATCGCCGCGCTCTCCGCGCCCATTCATGCCCTGCTCGATCAACTCTCGCCGAGCCGCGTGATCGGGCAGATTCGCGCTCCCATTTACCTGCTGCACGACCGCAGCGACGAATATGTACCCTTTACCGAGTCACTGGATTTTGATGCCGCGCTCAACCGCATGCATCACCCGCACGATTTCGCTCTGTTCGGCATCTTCCAGCATGTCGAGGTCAAGTCAAATTTCGCTTTTGGCCAGTTGCTCGGCGATGGCCTGTCGTTGTTTCGCATCTTGCATGAAGTACTGGCTCCCAGTGTTTGAGGGAATAGACTGGAGTAAACGATGCTACTGCTCACTCTTATCTGGCTGGCGAT
>DATLSI010000332.1:0-2159 GCA_035534255.1 Ktedonobacteraceae bacterium
GGTATCGATATCCATCTTGTTCCGCGCAGCGGCGATGAATAGGGAAGATTTATGCCAAATAATCTTCGCACCGTGATGCAAAAGTACACGCCCGCAACTTTGCCGACCACAGAAGTGATTCAACTGATGATCCAGATATGTGAAACTCTGGCCTACGTCCACGAGCAGGGAATAATTGTTGTATAGTCTTAACCACCTGGACGATGTGACACTTGTTGATTACATACCCGATCCACCCAGAGTCGGTGGACGCTACCGGCAAATCATTATTGTCGTACTTATTGTACTTTTCATCTTCTTGTTGATCGTTGCTTTCGGCACACTTGCCCAGTTTGTACACATGGCAGCGCGGTAAACCAGCGAGGCCATTCAATTGAGTTTTCAAAATAGCAAGGAAATATTCATGCTGACAATATTTGGCGCGTGCGCGGTTGCGATCATGCTGCTGGCATACGCGCTCGAAAATCGCTCTACCTGGTGGATTCTGATTTTCTCGCTGGCATGCGCCGCCTCGTCCGCCTATGGATGGCGCTCCGGTACCTGGCCATTCGGTGTTGTAGAAGGCATCTGGTCCCTGGTTGCTTTACGCCGCTGGATAGTCTACCGCTCGAAAGCGAAAAAATCGTCTACTCTTTCCTAGAATTCATCAGCAGCTTGATCTTCTGGTAAGTTTCCCAATCCATGAGGTATACTTTCATCAGGGTTCTTTGAAAAAAACATGCGGGGACATCGCTACTCACGCGATCCTGCTACAAAATCGTGCCCTGTACCTCTATGAAGGAGTCTTAGCTTGCCAGATATCACCCACCTCCAACGTATTCGACAGGAAATGCCTGCCACAACAGCACATATTTATCTCAATGCGGGAACGTTCGGCCCTTTGCCGGTTTGCGTTACCCATGCCATGCAGGAGCGCATGCAGCAAGAATTGCAAAACGGACGCCTCGGCGCGGCAGGGTATGAGACGATGTCAATTATCTATGCCAGCGCTCGTAATGCCGCTGCTCATCTCTTACACGCCGATGTCGATGAAATCGCCCTGACCGACAACACGGGCGAAGGTCTCAACATCATCAGCAACGGCATTGATTGGCACGAGGGCGACGAGGTAATTACGACCAACCATGAGCATTATAGCCTGGTTTCGCCTTTATACCAGTTACGCGACCGTTACGGGATCGTAATTCGTGTAGCAGACATCGGCGAGAAAGGAGATATACCCGTTCTCAAACAGGTGGCAGACCTGGTGACATCCCGCACGCGCCTGATCTCACTCTCGCACGTCTCCTGGATGACGGGGGCCGTGCTCAACGTCAGCGAAGTAGGCTACATGGGCCGCGAGTGGGGCATTCCCGTCTTGATCGACGGCGCGCAGTCGGCTGGCGCAATCCCACTGGACATGCACGCGCTCAACATCGATTTCTATGCCATTCCCATGCAGAAATGGCTGTGCGGCCCCGACGGCACAGGCGCGCTCTACGCACGGCGCGACTCGCTCAGCTACGTCAAGCCTACCTATGTTGGATACTTTTCTATCAAACACGAGGAGGGAAGCGACTGGGAACTGCTCGATACCGCGCAGCGCTTCGAAGTCGGTGGACGCCAAACGGCATCTTTGGCTGGCCAGGTTGCTGTGCTAGAATGGCTCGACCAGCTTGGCTATCAGTGGATATACGAGCGCATTGCTACATTGAGTACATATGCCTATCACGCGCTGCAGGATATCCCCGGCCTTTTCATGCTGACGCCGCGCGCGGGCGAAAGCGGACTGATCGCATTCCGACTCTCTGGAAAAGGTGATGCCGAGGTAGTCAAGTACCTGAATGAAAAACACAACATCTACATCCGCAATATCCCCTCTACACACGCGCTGCGTGTTTCGACGGGATTCTATAACACCGAAGAGGAAATCGATACGCTGGTAAAGGCGCTGCGCGAATTGTAGCCTCTGATATGCAGGAACGCGATGTATCGCATCCACGATTCAGATGATGCAATAACATCGCGTCCAATCAAAAAACCGCCCGTGTGAGCGGGTGAAACGGCGACGTCCTATTTTCCCGTGGGGCTACCCCCAAAGTATCATCGGAGCTGAAGAGCTTAACTTCCGTGTTCGGGATGGGAACGGGTGTACCCTCTTCGCTATTGTCACCGGTTCA
>DATLSI010000333.1:0-20462 GCA_035534255.1 Ktedonobacteraceae bacterium
TAGGCCGTCTTGCGGTTCTCAAGCAGATGATTATACAGCCAGCGACACTCTTCAAGGGTGTCATGAAGCAGCTTCACCTGCTTTTTTGTCGGGTATATCCGATACTGGAACATTTTATGCATGAGCGCATTATCGCACAAAATAGAACGTTCGTCTAGTCTTCGTATTCAATGCCTGCTCCGCCTGCGGGCGGCGCGCCTGATATCCCCATGGCTGAAGCCAGGGGTCTTACAGCGCGGTTTGATAAAACAATACATCATTTCGTCATGCTGGGCAAAAAAAATTTGTCGAGCGACGCGTCTATCGTAGAAGGAGTAACAATGGAGCAGAATGTTCAGCTAGATCAAGCGCCCTGGTGGCAGCGAGGAGCTCTCTACCAGATTTACCCGTGTAGCTTCAAGGACAGCAATGCAGACGGCACTGGCGATTTGCAGGGTATCATTTCTACACTCGATTACCTCACGTGGCTTGGCATCGATGCCGTATGGATGTCGCCGATCCACCCCTCGCCCATGGTTGACCTGGGCTATGATGTGAGCAATTATGTCGATATCAACCCGTTATTCGGTGACCTGGCCACATTTGACTTACTCATCGCGCAGGCCCACCAGCGCGGTCTCAAAATAATCATCGATTATGTGCCCAACCATACCTCAGATCAGCATCCCTGGTTTCTTGAGTCTCGTACTTCGCGCCAGAACCCTAAGCGCGACTGGTATATATGGGCCGATGCTAAACCCGGCGGCTTGCCTCCCAACAACTGGATAGCGAGATGGGGAGGATCAGCATGGGAGTGGGATAAAGCCACGGGTCAGTACTACCTGCACTCCTTCGACAAGGCCATGCCCGATCTGAACTGGCGTAACCCGGCCACGAAAGAGGCTATGTTCGACATTATCCGTTTCTGGCTCGACCGGGGAGCAGATGGTTTGCGTATCGACTCTGCCCAATATATCATGAAAGATCCACAACTGCGTGATAATCCACCCAATCCTGAGCCATTAAGTTTCCCTTACAAACCACCTGAGGAATACGACTCCCAGCAGCATATCAATGATAGAAACGGCCCTGGTATCCACGAAATATACCGCGAGCTGCGCCAGGTGCTCGATAGCTACGGCACACAGTCGCCCCGAGTCGCCATTGGAGAGTTGCACATTTATGACTGGCCAGAGTGGGCGCTCTATTATGGTATGCGGCTCAATGAACTGCAAATGCCTATCAATTTCGGTCTGCTCAGCGTTCCCTGGCAAGCTATTGCCATGCGCCATCTCGTTAACGCGGTCGAGGCTACTCTGCAACCCGGCGAATGGTCCAACTACGTGCTTGGCAATCATGATATATCGCGCATCACGACGCGCATCGGGCAGCAGCAGGCTCGTGTTGCGATGATGCTCCTGCTCACCCTGCGCGGCACGCCAACTGTGTACTACGGTGACGAGATCGGCATGCATGATGTAGAAATTCCGCCGGATTATGTACACGATACCTGGGAGATGAATAGCCCAAAAGCAGGTTTTGGTCGCGATCCAGAGCGCACCCCCATGCAGTGGGACGACAGCCCCAATGCCGGCTTCTGCGCACCTACAGCCCCAACCTGGCTTCCGCTTGCTTCCGACTACCAGAAGATCAATGTGGCGGCCCAGAGTAAGGAGCATAGCTCTTTGCTCTCACTGACGCAAGCGCTGCTCCATCTTCGCCGGGCGACGCCTGCACTGGCACTTGGTAGTTATGCTTCCATTGAAAGTACTCCGGCTGACTGCTATGTCTTCATGCGGCAACTGGGTAATAAGCGTCTTCTGATCGCTCTCAACTTTTCCAGCGATGAACAGCATTTGCGGCTTCTCGCGACAGAAACGGCTCGCATCCTCATCTCAACTTTCCTCGACCGCGAGGAGCCTGTTGATCTGGCCTCACTGCACCTGCGTGCCAATGAGGGCTGTATTATCGAGTTACATTAGGATCAGTATATTGCTGCCGCCGGGGGTTTGTAGCGTGATAGGGATGCTTCTCCGGTCGCGGATGTTTTCGAGTTGGAGCGGGCCAAAGGCCACGTTATGCGGCCCGGTGACGTAATAACGAGCGGATAGGTTGAAGCGAGTGGAAGCGTGTGCGGTGGCCGGTAAAGGGAATATGACGATAAGTTGATCGCCTGCGCGAATAGAAGTGAATATACAATCACTATATCTTGACCAGGAGCTGCCGGTTTGCAATGCGGCGGTAATGGAATAGGTGTAGGTCGTGCGATAGAAGAGGGGTATGGCGCGCAAGAAGGTCCAGCGCGTGGCGAGCAGGGTGGTGCTGCCAATGTTGATGAAACGTGGTTGTGTATCGAGCAGTTGCAGGTTATTCGCAAACTTCTGATTGGATGCGCTGGCGGACACCGGGGCAGCAGGCTGAACAATCATGAGATTGTAGGGATCACTGCCGAGGCGAGGCGGACGGTCAACCAGCGTGACGCTGGCAAACTGGTTGAGCAGGGAAAGCGCGAGCGTGTCATCGGGGCCAACAAGATAGACGGCCGGACCATCGGCTGGATTCGGCAATACAAGGCTGCTCGACGCGTCGAATACCGTGGTTGGGGTAGACATCTGTTCAGCCAGATAGCGCAGCGCTTCCTGCGTGTACGTATTCGAGCTGATATACACGTGATTGAGATGACGCCGTTGAGCAAGGTGATCGGCTTCGGTGAGTGCGTTTTGCATAAAACCAAGCGAATTATAGCCCAGTCCATGGCGGTTATTCTGGACCGCTTCGTCGATTAATCCCGCCGTTGTGCCAACGGTTTGAGCAAGAAGTACCAGACAAATGAACACATAGAGAGCGTAGCGAGGAATGTTCCAGCGACGACCGTACTGTCGCATCCACAGGCTGAGGCGCTCAATGAAGAGGCCGATGAGGATGAATGGTGCGGGCATGAGCAAAAGCAGATAGTATGGGAAGATGGGTAAAGAGTGGCGTGAAAGATAGAGCAAGGGAACAATCTGCCATGCCAGCAACAGGAGCATGCTACAGCGTTGCGGCGATGAGCGGAAGTTCGTCCACCAGTTCCAGATGCGCGACCAGAAGACGGGTTCTGTTGCATTTGTTTCGCCTGCTCTGGCTGCCGTGAGAGGATTGGTGATAAAGCTGCGCAGAAAAAGAACAAGCGCGGTGATAAAGCCGGCAATTACCAGCCAGAGCATGAAGCGACTCAGCCAGGAAAGGATGGGATACAGTTGATAGACAAGGGTATGAGGGTTGCCAGGAACCTGGCTATAGGGGCTAAAAAAGTTGATGTAGTAGGAAATTGCGACGCTGTCGATATGCGAAGGTAACTTAGAGAGGCGTAAAAGTATGAATAGATCATTGAAGTTAATGGAAAATTCCCAGAGGAGATAGGGAAAGTAGATGAGCAGAACCGCGAGCAGGCCGAAGGCGAGATCACGCCAGCGCAGCGTTTCGGGTGCCAGGATGAGAGCCAGCACAAGCGGAATGGCTAAGAGCACAGTTGATTCGTGCAATTGAATAACGAACCCCAACAGGAAGACAGCTGGAAATAGCCAGCCTTTACGCCGGTCAACCACTCCCCGGTAGAGGACGATGAAGAAAAGCACGACAAAGGGCGCGATCATATTCTGCTGCCAGATAAAACGGCTGAAATGGAGCGGTGTGGATGCCGTAGCATAGAGCGACGCCGCGAGCACGGCTGCCAGCCGCCCAAAATAGCGGCGCACAAAGATGTACGTCAGCAACACCGCCAGGATATTAAGCAGCGCGATGAGAAGCGCGCCTCCAAGCGGATTGGAGCTGAAAAAGGCAGGCAGCATGAGTAAATAGATGACGCCTGGTGGGTTGTTGATGCGTATGGAGGCGATATTGCTGGTAGCAGGAAGCAGGCCATGCATAACCGCGTCACGCGCCATACGAAACACGATTGCCTGGTCCTGGTCGAACTCGGTGATGTCGAGGCGGTAGAGGCGCAGAAAACCGGCAAGCAGCAATACAGGGTAGAGTTCCCAGGTGGTCAGCCATACGCGCAGCGTGTGTTGCAACCTGTGCCGGTGCGAGTTGTCCAGGGCGACCGCGAGGGTCGCCCCTACCATATTACGGGTTTGCCGGGTCGCTTGTGTTGGGTAGGGGCGACCCTCGCGGTCGCCCTGGTAGCCATTACGATGCGACAATTGGTACAATACTTCACGTAACACTATGAACCTATCCTCTTGTTTACAGAAAAGTGTGCAGGAGCTGGCGCACAGCATCGATACTGGCTGCTAGCGGGGCGTTTTGCGGCTGCTGAGGGATACCGGTGACGCTATCTTTCAAGAGATGGCCGGTGAGGATACCGACGACGCGCTCGTCGCGTTTGATGATGCCGCGCGCGACCAGCTTGCGCAGGCCGGCCAGGGTAGCGGCGGAAGCAGGCTCGCAGCCGATACCCGCACGATCAATGACCGACTTGGCGGCTAAAATCTCTTCGTCGCTGACTTGCTCGACGACGCCGTTCGTCTGTTCGATAACGCGGCGCGCGCGAGTGTAGCTGACGGGATCGCCGATTTTGATGGCGGTAGCAACGGTATGCGCCTGGACACGCGCGCGACTGGTGAAACTGCTCATATAACTCTGGTAGAACGGGTTGGCACCCGACGCCTGGATAGAGGCGATACGCGGCAAATGTCCGATGAGTCCGAGATGGTGAGCCTGGAGCAAGGCTTTGCCGATGGCCGAGGTATTGCCCAGGTTGCCGGCAGGCAGTACCAGCCAGTCGGGAGCCTGCCAGTCGAGTTGCTGTAAAAACTCAAAACCGATGGCTTTCTGGCCCTCGACGCGATAGGGATTGAGCGAATTTAACAGGTAGATGCCCAGTTCGTTGCAGACCTGCTCAACCAGGCGCATGGCGTCATCGAAATCTCCGTCGATCTGGATGGTGGTCGCGCCATAGGCCAGTGTTTGCGCCAGTTTGCCAGCCGCGACATTGGTCGCGGGCAAGAATACAAAGCACGACAGGCCGACCTGGGCCGCGTAGGATGCCAGCGAAGCCGAGGTATTGCCAGTAGAGGCGCAGGCAACCGCGCGCGCGCCGGTCGCTTTGGCCATCGAGACGCCCACCGTCATGCCGCGATCTTTGAAGCTGCCGCTTGGATTTTCGCCTTCGTGTTTGAGGAAGAGGCGTTCGATGCCCGCGAACTGGCCGATGCGCCGGTGGCCATCGCGACCGTCACCACAGTTCTCGATGCCAACGGGATACAGGCCAGTATTGCCTTCGGGCCGGCTGACGATAATTGAAGCGGGAAGGGGCAGGATGAGTTCGCGATACCGCCAGACGCCGCTGCGGTCCAATAACAGGGAATCTCCACCCATGGGCCAGATGGGGGGCTGTGTGGCGCGTTCGTCGAACAACTGACGCCAGGCGGCGCCCGCGAGGGGCATAAGATCGTTTTCGGCAGGCTCGAGCGCGTTATACCCTTCTGGCAGGGACATTTCTTCAGGCGAGGGATGCTGGAATGGCATCTCAACGTCGAGCACACCGCCGCACTCGCAACGATAGCGCGGCTCAGCTTCAATGCCAGGATAGCTGGCGGCGCATTCTACGCAGCGTAAAGAAAGGGAGGCAAAAGCCTGGCTGAATGCTTCTTTATCCGATTGACCGGGCTGTAAACCCGTAGAGTTCATCACCATATAAGTTCCCTCAGGGCGTCCACAGGCGTTTTTTACGTTAGTGTACCAGATTAGAAGGATAGCGATAGCCGCTTTCTTTGCGCTTACGGTCATGCGCCGAGGCAATCACACGCGCGCCCGATTGATCCGCGCGTAATATCCTGCCGGTACCCTCTACTCCTGATGAACGCGCGGCTTCTTGCATTGCTCGCAGAATAGCAGAAAAGTTTGTGCTGGCAAGGGCGATCAGGGATGAACCGCCGCCTGACAGGCTCGCGCCGTGCGCCCCGGCGTCAATGGCAGACTGGATAATATCCGGCATAGCGGGAAACAATGCCTGGCGGTATGGTTGATGCAGGCGGTCCTGCATGGCCTCCCCGATTACTTCGTAGTGTCCTGTTTGTAAGGCGGAGAGCAAAAGCGCGACGCGCCCGGTATTAAAGGTGACATCGGCTTTGGAATAGCTGGCGGGCAGCAGTTTTCGCCCCGCGACGGTATCCATTGGAAAGGAAGGGGTGAAAATGACCGCTTTGAGCGCATCGGGGAAATGCGTTTTAATGGCGTGGATTTTGCCATTCATATCGGTGGTGGCAACCAGGCCGCCCAGCAAGGCCGGGGCAACATTATCGGGGTGATTACCCGCTTCAATGGCAACAGCAAGCTCTAATAACTCTTCCTTGGGAACATCTTTCCCTTGCAGACGCAATAATTCGTTGGCAGCGACCAGGCCACCAACGACGGCAGTGGCGCTGCTGCCTAATCCGCAGCCGGGGGGAACGTTGATGCTCATGCGAACCTGCACGTGGGGCATCACAATCTGCCTTTCGGCATAGAGCGAGGCGAAAGCGCGGAAAAAAAGATTGTCTGGTCCGGTAGACAGTCCCTCGCCCAACGCGCCTTCAACTAAAATTACCGGTTGTTGCGGATCGCCGGGCGCGACCAGGACTTCAAAACGGTTATACAACTGCAAGGCAAGCCCCAGACTATCGTAGCCAGGGCCGAGATTAGCCGATGTCGCGGGAGTCAGAACGGTTGCCGAAACGGGTTTTGCCAGTGCCAAAGCGAGTAACTCACCTTTCTTTAGATGTCCCCAGATGCCCTCTTCTCTCCACCTCCACCTTTCCTATCCCTACAATTGTAACAGGTCTGTCTACCAATTGAAATGGCTGAGTTACAAAGGGTCTATATCCGGAAGGACGGAGACCCGCGTCAGCGAGCCAGGGCGATCGCCTGGGCGGGGTGCTACGAAACGCTACCAGACGTAGTCGAAGCAGATCAGTTTCAAGTCCTCGCGGCGCACGGTGCTTTTGTTTTCTGCATTGGTGACGCTGGAGGGTGACTGATTGTTGCGGGCGATGCTTTGCACGGCGGTCAGCAGTTCATCGAGCCGGGTAGTGGTGAGAAAGGCATCGTAGGCTTTGCGCAGAGTTTTGATATAGACGCCAGGCTGGGGTTTGCTCAATTGCTGGATAGCGGCAATGATGTCTTTGCGGCTGATGGCCGGGCTGTTGATGTAGCCGCTCAGGATAGTGGCGATGGTCTGCTGGATGGGATCGAGCAATCTGGGGGCTTCTTCGATGGCGGCCTGTTCTATGGATGATTGGATGATGGAGGCGATGACCTTTTCCTGCAAAGCGAAGATGTCTACTTCACTCTCGAAAGGGACGACGCGCGGCGTATCTGGCTGGCACTGCACCAGATTGGTGATGACATAGCGGTTGTCCTCGATGCGACCACCTCTGATGTCTTCCGACAGGTCGATGTACCGCCAGTAGTGCTGGCGGGAGGGTTTTTCGGCGATGAAATAGAAAAAGACCCCTTTTGCGCCCTGGCGGGTCAGGCCGCTGTGGATGCCGTCGGGCAGGTCTTCCAGCATGTTGCGCATGCCGCCATCAAGGAGATTTTTCAGGTTTTGCAGCAGAAATTCGCTGCTGACCAGTTCGGTGAACTGCTCCTGCTCCTCGACTACCGAACCGTCCTCGTCTTCGATACGGCGCAGGGTGTTGAAGTTCTGCGGGTGAACGATTTCGCCCAGGATGCTGGTATCGAGGAAGCCGCTCGAGTCGATGCTGGCGATCTTCTGGGAGAGGCTTTCGACGAGGCCGAGCAGCTTTTCCAGACCGTCGTCGGGGAACATGTTCAGCACCCAGAGGGTTGCAAAGCTGGTGCCGATACGGTCGATGCGCCCGGCGCGCTGCACCATGCGGGTAGGGTTCCAGTGCAGGTCATAATTGATGAGCACGCCGCAATCTTGCAGGTTCTGCCCCTCGGAAAGCACATCGGTCGAGATGAGGATGTCTATTTCATTCTCGCTGCCCGCTATCTCCGGCTTATGATTAGCGCGTGGCGCGAATTGGGTAACTAATTTTGCGCGTTCTCTGGCATCGGCTCCACTATCCATGCGCCGGATGTGTGGCTCGCCCGCCTCGGTTCTCCACTGAGCGGCGGCGGGGTCGCACAACTGGCGGTAGAGGTAGCGGGCGGTATCTTTGTAGTAGGTGAAGAGCAGCACCTTCTGGCCGCGTAGTTCGCCTGCCAGCAGGTGTTTGAGACGAGCGAGTTTGGCGTCCCTGGCGGGGGTTATGGCTTCAATCTCGCGCCAGACTTCGCGCAGGGCATCGACGTCTTTGCGCAGGTCGTTGTGCAAGCGTTTGAGGTCGTAGAGCGCGGCGTCGAGAGTGGGCAGGCTGGAGATGAACTCGCGTGCTTCGCTATCGGCGTCCAGTTGATCGGAGAGCGAGCCGGGCGTGGCATCGTCTTCTTCATCCTCGCGCGCGAGGTAGCGCATGGCCTTCTGGAAACTGGCGCTGTCCAGCACCTTGCCATCCAGAATGTAGCTTTCAAAGGTTTCCAGAAATTGCAGGGCGCGGCGCACGCTGATACGGAAGGCATCGACGCTGCTCTCGAAGCGTTTGAGGTAGCGGCTTTTGAAGATACCGACCAGGGCTTCCTCGCGCCCTTCCTCGAACTGGTCGCGACTGATGCCCTGCTTCTTGTAGGTTTCCAGGCGATAGGGGGCGAGTTTCAAGCCTTCGACGCGGTTGACGATTTTTTCGTAAATGCCGCCGTAGGTTGCTTCAAGGTTGTAGCGGATGGTTTTCAGTTTGCGTTCGGGCCAGCTAATAGGTTGCCCCTTGATGGTGGCATTGGGATAGGCTTCTTTGATGAAGGGGCGCGTGCGGCGAATGACCACTTCTTCGAGCAGGTTGAAGAGGGCAATGCCGCTTTCTTGCTGGCGAGTGGCGCGGCGGGCCGACATGAAGTATTTTTGCAGGTCGCCGATGCCCGCGCCCGCGAAATAGCTGCGATCCCCGCCAGTAAAGAGGTTGACCTGGTGAAAGAGGTCAAAGACGGTATTATTGATGGGAGTGGCTGTCAGCAGAATCAGCTTTTTGCGCTCGCCGCTGACTGAGCCGCGCCGGTTGCGGGCGGCCAGCAGGCGTTCGAGGCTCTCGTAACGATGGGCGTTGCGGTTGCGGAAGTTGTGGCTTTCATCCACCAGCACGATATCGGCATCCCCGGCATCGCTGCCATCGAACTCGTCACGCCCCATGACTTCCTGAGTAAGAATACGCGCCGCGATGCCCGCGTCCAACAATTCGTCATGCCACATCTTCTGCAAGGCGGCGGGACAGATGACGACGGCTTTGTAACGCTGGTGATACGCGTAGTCTTCGAGCAGTTTCTTGCCGATCCAGGTCTTGCCGAGTCCTACACTATCGGCGATCATGACGCCGTCGTAGCGAGCCAGAATCTTACGGGCCTTTTTGACGGCGTCTTCCTGAAACTCGCTCAGATCAACGACCGAACGGGCTGCTGCGGAGTCGTCGCGCTCGTTCTCCAGGTCGTCGCGGAAGTATTCAAAGATGGCTTTCATGTAGACCTGGTAGGGGGTATAGGCTTTGCGCCCGAACTTCGAGGCATCGAGCAGGTCGATCAACTCGTCCTTGAAGTCGCGCGCGGCTTCCCACTGGCGATCAAACCAGTCCGCCAGTTGGGCGATGGCCAGCACGCCCGGCGCGTTGGCGGCGACCTGGCGGTGCGCTTCGCTCATTTGCCCCAAAAGATTGCGGTCTGCGCTTTCCAGGATGCCTTTGAGTTGCGCGGGATCGATCTCCGGCGGCGCGAGGTTGGCGCGATGAACAAGGTTGAGTTCTTTGTTGGATTGGAGGCCGGGACGGGTGAAATTGGATGAGCCGACGATGGCGGCGACGGGCGCGAAACGCGCGAAACCGCCCCCGCTATAGAACAGGTAGCACTTGGCGTGCAAAAAGCCTTTCGTGTAGAGACGTACCTGCACATGGGGCTGGCGCAGGAACGCGACGAGGTCTTCGACGAGACGCAGCGTCTGCGCGTTGAAGTTCTCGCCGGCCAGTTCGCGGATCAAGCCTTTGACGGGTTTCACGCCGATCTCGCGCAGGCCGAGGTCGGAGCCAGCTTCCGGCTCGTCACCGAGCAGCAGGCGAAAATTGCCCAGTTCGTGCAATCCTTCGCGCAGTAGTTGCCAGCCGCCGGCGTTGAAGTAGGCAGTGGCAATATCGAGCGAATGCCCCTGGTGCTGGCGCAACAGGTCATTGAGGACAGCGGACATGGTGTGCTGCTGGTTGTCAATGACGAATGGAATGGTCATGCTTTACCTTCGCGAGTGATTGCGCGCATATACCGCGCAAAATGCGCGATAAATTTTTTGGTGCTGGTCGGTTGCTTTCATCCTTGTTGGCGTGGCTCTAGCTTAATGCAACCTCAGCATAACGTCAAGTATCGTGAGGCCGGGCTTGTATCAATGTATCTGTTGTGTCGGATGTAGCAATGTGTCGATTGTGTGAGCAATGTTTGTATCTGATACAAGGGGGGGGTGAACTGCTGAGCATGCTGCAAGCAAGCAGGCTCTGTAGAGAGTGTAGCGTCGGGAACTCTCGACTGACCAACGCTACATTCTCAAGGAACTCATTGAGGCTGGGGATCTGCGAGGCAAGGCCATGTTTGCGCTCGGCTATTATGCCCGTAGGGGCAATGGTCACGTACAAGTAGCTTGCCCCCACGGTTCGAAAAGCCCTGTCTCTCCCGCAGCAGCTTGCTATGCTGACTACTGTTTATCAGTTATGCGACACACCCTCTTCTTCTATCTTTTTTTCTATAGCAGGAGCAGTGGCCGGACGTGTGAGTGCTACACTGGCCCAGGCAAAAAATGGACCCAGGCAGCACATAAGAGTAGCAGCTAGCCAGAAATTGAGTAGATTGTGCGGTGCCAGTCCATAGCCTCCGGCAGCCGTCGCCACAAATACCGCAAATGCACAAAATGCCGCGGCAATAGTTGAGAAGATGGCTATACGAGCACAATACACTAGCACAGTGACAACGACGAACAAAATAACCATGTTGACCAGCGTGCCAAGTAACACATTTCCACCTGCGATCGGAGCAGCCCATGTGAATAGTTGGAATGTGCCAATCCCAAAGATTGTGCCAAGAATAGTCGGCGGCACTATCTTCTTCACGCCCTCGAGGTTAGGGCTGCCCAGTAAAAATGCGGCACCCCAGAAAACAAAGATCCCAAAGATCGGAAAATTGAGGGGTGACAGCGTGAATAACAAGGTGAGAGCAGCAAGGATGCCTACAGAGAATTCGAGTGGTAGACGCAAACGCATGATGACCTCCTTTGTGGACTTGTGGATGTACCACAGATAATAAGCCACGATAGCAGTTGTTCTAGCCAGGGACTCCTCTCTCCTCCTTGAGAAGAGTATCTCCGCTAGTGATAGGCTTCGCTCTGATTACAAGGACGTTACAATCACGAGGGCCTTAGAATAACCAGGGCAGTAAAGTGATATTCACCTTGAGCCGCGATTTAGTTAGAGTGAATGGCTCCTACCCCCTCTTCAATCGCACGACGTGGATCGACTACCCACGGACCGTCACTGCTCAATTCGACCTCTAGCTGATCGGCGGGGCCAGCCATCAGGTCGCGTTCCCCATCGAAGGCGAGCGAGACCTGACGTGTGAGATGCAACGCGACGCGCTTACCCACTGCCAGTTCTTGCACACCGCTCACATTGATAGTTGCAAAAAGCCCTGGCCCTATCGCGGCACGGACAGGTCGCCCTCCTTCTCCAAAGATCAGGTGCAATCCCGTTGGGCCACACGCGTCCAGGGGTTGAACCATGCCGCCAATCGCTGAGAGGCCGATACTCCAAGGCTGGGCACGCGTTAGAAAGAGTTCACTCAAGCCGTCAATATCCCAGATTGCGCGTGCGCCAATAACGCTGTTGGCCGAGATGGCAAGGTCAACCAGGGCAAGGTCAACAGGCACTCCACCACGATAGACAAGTAGCACCTTTGCCTGCCAGCAAGCAGCCGCGCGCGATACGGCCCCTGTGGCAACCATCCCAGCTGCTAAACCCGCTGTCGTTCCCTCCTGAAATTCGGGAAAGACGTTGTTAGTACCAGTAGAGATCGGCAAGATAGGAACGCGGCTCCCGCAGCCCTTGAAAACCGCACGGTTTGTACCGTCACCGCCCAGCGTGATAAGACATGAGCTGCCGCGCGCTAGCATCATCTCTGCCGCATGCGTCGAGTCTTCCTGCCGCCCCTGAACCTCCATCACTAGTGTTTCTGCCTGTATGGTCGTGTGCTGCAACGCATCCATGGCAGCGTAACCAATTCCGAGTGATTCCGGCATGAAGAGAACGTGGTCTACCTCCGCTGCCTCCAATCCGCGCAACAGTCGGCGCACGATGGCGATCTTCTCCTGGTTGGAGACAACCCAGCCCTGTGCCACAATGCGCCGAATGTCTTTGCCGCTGGAAGGGTTGGCGATAATACCAACTGTCACCATGGCATAGCTCTCTTCATTCTTTCGCCTTTGCTAGTTCCGCTAGAGCAATCGTCACGGCAACAGGCTGTTCAGCCGGAGAAGCATGACCGCTCTCAGGTATAATCTGCAACTGCGCTCCATTGATTCCAGTAGCCAGCTCTTCAGACAATCCAGGAGGAGTAAGTTGATCTTGCGCCCCCACTAGCACCCGTGTAGGACAGTGGATCGCCGCTAGACGTGGTTTTAGATCAACCCTGGCAACCATGCGAGCTGCGGCAGCAATACTAGCGGCATCACTGGCAAGCATGCCTTTGCGTATAGTCGCAACCATCTTCGGGTTTGCCTCCATAAATTGCGGGGAGAAACTGAGTTGCAGTAGCCTATCCGTAATCGCGGACATGCCATTGAAACTGGCACTACTCGCCAGTTCAAAGAATTGGTCACGAGTGGGCTGTGGGAAACTGGCGGTCGTATCGAGCAGAGCCAACCCTGCCACCATAGCGGGATCGCTTGCTGCCAGTTCCATGGCAACCATACCGCCTAGAGAGTGTCCAGCAAATAACGCTTTCTTTATGTCAAGTGCAGCCAGCAAGCCTTTGAGATCAGCAACGTATTTTGCGAGCGTATGCGCGCCGGCAGGACGATCCGATGCACCATGACCGCGTAGATCATAGCTAATGATCTGCAAACCTGAAAGCTGACTTTGATCCAGACGCGCCCACAGGCTCATGCTGCTGGCCAGTCCATGAATGAGTATCAAGGGATAGCCCGTACCACCGCGTTGCACAGCCAGCTTGATCCCATTGGTAGCTATCTTCTCCTGCTCACCACCTGCACTCTCACGTTGTTTAGGTGCCGCCTGTTGCTTACCTCCCTCAACCACGGCGATCTGCCCTAGTACGGCTCCTATGCCTAACTCCTCGCCCTCCTGCGCTACTATGGTCAGAATTCCAGTTGCTTCGGACTCTATTTCGCTATTGAGCTTATCGGTTTCCACCTCACACAGTGTCTCACCAGCAGTCACTATGTCGCCACTCTGTTTATGCCATCGCACAATAGTGCCTGAAGTCATGGTCATGCCAAGTTTGGGCATAATGACATCCATAAATATCTTCGCTCCTTACCACTCAAATAACGATGTGTTTATTTGCCGCATACCTTGCGTGCTGCCGCCACGATCTTCTCCGGGCTAGGCAGGTATGCATCTTCCAGCACAGGACTGAATGGTACAGGAGCATGCGGTGGCGTCACCAATCCCACCGGAGCGCGAAGGGAGCTAAAGCCTTTGCTGGCAACGATCCCTGCGATGTGAGTGGCAAAACCACACACGGGATTTGCCTCATCCGCAACGACCAGGCGTCCAGTCTTGGCAACCGATCGCAGGATAGTGTTTTCGTCCAGAGGAGAGAGTGTACGCAGGTCAATAACCTCTGCGTCGATGCCGCTCCTGGCAAGTTCGTCTGCAGCGGTCAGGGCGTGACGAGCGGTCATACTCACGCCAACGAGCGTAACGTCTTTGCCTTGTCGCGTCACAGCGGCTTGACCAATTGGCACCACATGTTCACCTTCGGGCATCTCGCCTTTGAGTTGATACATGGCGATATGCTCGCAGAAAATGACGGGATTTCCATCACGCAGAGCAGCCGTAAGAAGTCCCTTCGCATCCGCAGGATTTGATGGCGCAACCACTTTGAGGCCTGGAATATGAGCAAAGATGGGATAGAGGACCATCGAATGCTGAGCAGCCGCACGGAACCCACCACCGATGATGGTGCGTACCACGACCGGCACGGTAGCTTTGCCACCGAACATGTAGCGCATCTTTGAACCCTGGTTCAGTAGTGAGTCCATGCAACTTCCTATGAAGCTGCAAAACATGAGTTCTGCAATTGGAATCAATCCCGTAGCAGCAGCACCGACCGCCGCGCCAATGTAGCCTGCCTCAGAAAGCGGCGTATCGAGCACACGGCTACGCCCAAACTCCTGTACAAGCCCTTTTGTGACACCCAGTACACCACCCCATGCTTCATCCTCTTCCAGGTGCTCCAATGATGCTCCACCCGCGACATCCTCACCCATCAGAATCACACGTTTATTGCGACGCATCTCCAGGCGTATCGCTTCATTGATCGCCTCGGCAATGGTAACGGTCTTGGTTTGAATCTGTACAGCCATGGGTTTTCCCTTTCGTGCTAGGCGGTCGCGTACACATCGGTGTCTACTTCGGACAATTCGGGATAGGGGCTGCTATTCGCGAACTCGACGGCATTCTCGATGCGCTGTTTTACGCGAGCATCCAGGGCATCAAGCTCATCGACATTAATTAATTCTTGCTGTGTGACGACGGTGCGGAAGTGTAATATGGGGTCGCGTGCCACCATACTCGCTTGCAGGAGATCCGTCTTGTACGTTTGTTGATCGCCCTCGAAATGCCCATTGAAACGGTAGGTTTTGCACTCCAACAAGCTAGGTCCCTGGCCTCGGCGAGCACGGTTGATAGCTTCCACTGCGGCTTCGTAAACAGCAAACACATCCATGCCATCAACAGAGGCCCCAGGGATACCGTAACCCGCTGCACGGTCTCCAATGTTTTCGATGGCACTGTGATACGTAACCGGAGTGGACTCGGCGAAACCGTTATTCTCAGCAACAAAAACAACGGGGAGTTTCCAGATCGCCGCGAGGTTCAGGGACTCATGAAAAGTTCCCTCTTGTGCGGCGCCATCGCCAAAGAAGCAGATGCATACATGATCGGTCTTAAGCGTTTTCGCTGTCAGTGCTGCTCCACAGGCCAGCGGTGGACCGCCGCCAACGATACCATTAGCACCCAGCATGCCTTTGCTGACATCAGCAATGTGCATACTGCCGCCCTTGCCTTTGCACAGCCCTGTCGCCTTGCCAAATATTTCTGCCATCATCCCATTAACGTCGCAGCCCTTGGCGATGCAATGCCCATGACCACGATGAGTGCTGGTAATGGTATCACCCTCCTTGAGATGACTACAAATACCGGTTGCTACCGCCTCTTCACCAGCGTATAAATGCACAAAACCAGGAATCAATCCTCGTGCGAACTCTTCTTTGACGCGTGACTCAAATTCACGAATTGTTACCATTGTCTCGTACAAGTGTAACAGGCTGTCTCGATCCAGTTCCATTGGTCCCTCCTGTACATACCTGGCAACACTACCAGGTAAAAGAAGTACTTCAATACTACAAGCTTCGGTGTTTACAAGGTTGAAGGGATAGGGGTGTTCCGTACATTGGTTAACGAAGACCATCGTGAAAACGCACTACATTATGCACCAACGCACTACATTATGCATTAGAGAAGAGGATTTTCATCAAGCATTCTCTCTGAACGCCTGCTTATCAAAGTATACACGAAAAAACCTCCACTTTCAATGCCTCTATCCCAAAGTACCAGGGGTCAGGGCTATTTTTTTGCATTGATGAGGTTCTAAAGGGCGTCCCCTTGCGGGCGCCCTTGGAATCCCTACCATCCGCGCAACAATTTAGCGCGTACCCATCCCAAAGTACCAGGGGTCAGGGCTATTTAAACTATGGAGGCAATGCTCACGTAGAGCAAAATGCTAGCGGCTAGCATATCGATTGGGTGGGGCAGTCCGCCGTGTTCGTCCTGATGGTGTGGTGCCGGGCTTGCGCCTGTCTGTCCGGTACTGCGACTCCGTAGTTACAAAGGAATTTGCTTTGTGTTTTGTCGTGGTTCTGGCGAAGCTGGACTGCTTTCCCGCTGCTCTCTTGCTATCCGTCGACTGGCTGGAATATGGGCGTTCTGGCTGCCGCGCGGGTGTTGCGCCGGTAACGCTTTCTTTCTGTCGCCTTTTACTGTCGGATGCCGTATGACTGTCCTGCTTTGGCCGTGCAAGCCTGGGACGTTCCTGACCCTGCGAGAAATTTTGGCGACCATGGACGTCATGCGCGGGCAACTGCTCGACGTTCTGTTCGCGCTCCGGCGTTGCCGGGGTTTCTGGCATGGCGAGCGGTTTGGTAACAATGGTTTGCGCGTCGATAGCGAGCCGCTGCAATACGACTGCCTGCCCTAAACTGCGCTTCATATTGCGCCATTTAGGTAAATCTGAGGGTGCCAGCAGCGTTATGGCCTTGCCCAGTTGCCCCATTCTGCCCGTGCGGCCAATGCGGTGCGTGAAAAGTTCGCTGGATTCCGGTAGCTCGAAGTTGATGACCTGGTATATGCCTTGAATGTCCAGCCCGCGCGCGGCTACGTTTGTGGCAAGCAGCGTCTGCACGTGTCCGCGGCGGAAGGCGCTCAGCACCTCTTCACGGGCGCGCTGGCTCTTGTTGCCGTGTAATGTTCCCACCGCAAACCCTAGCCCGTTAAGCTGTTTGCCGAGCTTCTCAACACCGTGTTTCGTCCTGCCGAAGATGAGACTGCTTTCTCCCCCGGCGGAATTCAAGAGGGTACAGAGCGCCGCAATTTTCTGTTCCTGCGGTACCTGGTACGCAATCTGTTCGATGGTGCTTTGCTCACCCATGGCCGGTGTAATGTCGACTTTGACCGGATTTTTGAGGAATTTTTTCTGTAAGTTAGCGACCCAGTCCGGTATGGTAGCTGAAAAGAGCGCCGTCTGGCGCGTGTCCGGCGTGTTTTCCAGTATCTCTTCAATGACTGGCGCGAAACCACTATCCAGCATCTGGTCCGCCTCGTCCAGCACGCACATGCGCAACTGGCTCATCACTAAACTGCCGCGATCCAGATGGTCCTTCACGCGTCCCGGTGTGCCTACGACAATCTGCGAGCCATAGCGCAGGGCTGAGATTTGACTGCCGTAGGGCCGTCCTCCGACCAGCAGGGCTGTCGTAAGCCGCCGGCTGGCTGTCAGCTTGCTCAGTACCGCGTGTACCTGGATAGCCAGTTCGCGCGTCGGCACGAGTACCAGCGCCTGTACTGCGCGTGTGTCCCTGGCTACTCTTTCCACCAGTGGGATGCCATAGGCAAGCGTCTTGCCTGAACCGGTGGCAGATTGTCCCACAAAGTCATTACCGGCTAGCAGCGCCGGAATTGCCGCGACCTGAATAGGTGTCGGCTCTGTAATCTCCATGTTCGCCAGCACCGCGCGCGAGGCGGGCAGCAAAGGGAAGTCGTTAAAAGATGGCATGAAAAAAAATCCTTTCGGCCAATGCGCCTCTTATGGGCGCGGTGAAGCTCCCAGAGGGCACAATGCCAGGAGGGAGTATCAGGAGCAGGCCGTAAGGATACGGAAGCAATGCTGCAAGCTGATATAAGGTACGAACTTGTGTGCAGGAAGAGTTATTCTACAGAGGATTGCTCAAAGCTCTTTAGCGTCTTTACCTGGGAACAGGATATGCGAGCAGCCTGCTCCGTGCCATGCAAACAATGATAACTTCTGCATTATACTTGTTCGGGAGCGAATCGTCAAGTGGGTAGCACAGGGGGAGTCAGGGTTTGTGAATTATCGCCGTGGTGGAGAGCAAGGCGACCGCAAGGGTCCCATCCCCTCCACACCACCTCCCCCGCCTCTACTATGAACGCTCGGGTTCTGCTCGTTGTCGTCATAGTAGAGGCGGGGGAAGAGGGGATGATGGGTGGGGACCCTTGCGGTCGCCTTTTTCCCTCTACTACATCAGCCCTTCCTGGCAATAATTCACAAGCCCTGACAGGGGGAGTTGTCCAACATATATCCTTCCCCTGCGAGACCAGTAGCCTGAACGCTTACATCGCTGTCCAGCCTACTACGTAGAATTCGACATTTTCTTCTTTCCCTGAAGCAAATGTCACGGGTGCGCCACCATTCATCGCGCCAAGCAAAAGTCTGTTCGGACCATTAGGATTGATCACCGTTATCGAGTAGAATGTGCCATCGCGTGAGACGTTCGACCAGGGGTACTGGTTAAAGATATTGAACCTAATTTCTTCGTTAGTTACGTCGCTGAAGAGCCTGGTGAGCCCAGTGCCGTCGGTGTTCATTTTCCAGAGTCCGTTGTGACTGGTATCAGTATTTATATTACGGTTGATGAGTAACAAGGTGGTGCTCGAGGCAACTCGAAGTGCTGTGATCGCCTCGGTAGGCGTGCTATAGATGGTCTTTGCCGGACCACCCATGGCAGGTTGCACCTGAATGATGCTTGGGCCGCCTTGCACAGAAGTTTCACCCAGACCGCACTGAGAAGCAAGACTGGTAAACAGTTGGGTGCCATCGATGCTGTGAGTAGCGTCAAAGCAGTGGTCAGGGTGACTGAGGATCTGCTTGCTTGTACCAGTGGTGATATCAAGCAGAGACAGCTTCTGACTCCCCTCCCCAGGTAAAACGCCAGTCCACACATACAGGTGGGTGTTATCAAGCCAGGCGAGAGGGATATATAACAGATGGTTGCTGTCATGTGGTTTTGTCTGAATTGCTCCCGTAGCAACAGTGAGCAGGTTGAACGTCGATGTACTTAGGTCTGAGCCTGGAGTCCCCGAATCTACAAATGCCACATATTTGTTATCGGGTGACCACTGCATCCCCGCTAGATCACCACTACAATACAGTGTCTGCAACATCTGGCCATCGATACGTACCAACTGCATGGCAGGTTGGTTAGAGACATTTGTGTGTAAAAGCACCCACTGTCCATCGGCTGAGATCTGGGCCTCATAGATATTAGTATTCGGCAGGGTCACGATATCTGTTGTCGTCCGAGTAGAGATTGTATAGCGCTTCAATGTGACGGAGGTCGGATTAAACAAAGGAGGCTGCGACTCGGCGTAGACAACAGTATTCTGATTCCCCAGCGCAAGCGGAGTCAGAACGGCTGCTCGCGCGGTTCCCTTCGGCGGGCAACTGGTCTGGAGCGTAGCCGTCTTCCCTGGCGTTGGGGTGACTGATCCCCCGCCACCACAAGCTGCCAGAAGTAGTGTGAGTAACACCAGTGAGCTGATAGCAACAAAAAGACGTGGATGAGAGGAATATTCGTGTGTGTTCATGATCTGCCTCCTGAGCTCTCTCGACAGAAGAACCATATCTCTGAAGAATGCTTGACCAATCTTAGCATAGGTAAGAACAATCACAAAGGCGTCTCGAACAACTCATGCATCTTCACAAGTGGGACACAAAAAGTCAGAAAGAATATGTTTACAGTGTGAGAGGGATATTCTGACACATAGTTTGTACAATTATGCACTAAGGGAAAGACTAGCACCCCCAGTATGAAACCAGCAAACACTAGAATGAGACATACACCTAAGAACTCTATATCAGGACGGTACTTCATACGATATTCTCAACTCCTGTTCTTTCATGCGTGGGTCTATGGTGTACTATCTGTTCAGGGTACACCAGTTCACTGTCACCCGTAAAACCGTCGTCAAGTATCTGTACTTTTACATGATCTAAGAGACATGGGTTATCGACAATCACTATAAGTACGCGCCCTGTCCAGAGTCTATCAGGGTCATTTGGCATATCGATAGGCCGTAGCTTGTAGGAAATAGTGTCACCTACACGTATAGCATGAAGCGATATCATATATTTGCTCCCTTGCCTATAAGAACCTGTATGATCTGACTCTGGTGTATGGTTTGCATATGAGCATTGCCCATGTGATCTAACTCCCGTAACCAGACAGTACCCTTAGTCGCAACTGATAAGCCGACGTGTAGCACTACACCAAAGAATAGCCCTTCTTGACCCTCTCTCTTGTAGGCTATGGTCATACCTGAATGTATCCTGGTGTGCTGCATACCATCCATCCTTGTGTCGATACCTCATGATAGAGTGTGTGAACAAATAAGGGGAGAATAGTACATCATGGTGAGACTAAGAATTAAAGAGGTAGCACAGATCAAAGGATACACCATGAACAGCTTATCCCGCGCATCTGATATTTCTCTGAATACGATTAAACGGCTATGGAAGCAGCCCTATAGCGGGGTACAGGTAGCAACCCTGTACAAACTGGCAAGAGTGCTACAGGTAAATATTAACGAATTGACAGAATATGAAGAGGACTAGAGCAGCGTGGCGTT
>DATLSI010000334.1:0-3880 GCA_035534255.1 Ktedonobacteraceae bacterium
GCCTGAACGTGCAGAGGAGCAGCATACCTGTAAAAATCGTCCAGGCCAGCAGAAAGAGCCCGAGTGCCTGGTCAACTGCGGCTCCTTTGGTGAGTGCGTCGAGGATACCTGTACCAGGGATAAAGATGAATGCCAGAGCTAACCAGAAGGCTCCGTAGGAGGTGAAGGCAGTAACACCAAAAGTGTTGCCCACCCTAAACTCCAATGCGCCTGTGAGAAGCTGGGCAATACCGCCATAGAAGAAGGCCAAACCAACAATGATGTTAGTTCCTCCGGCAGGGAACCAACCTGCGTTGATACTGCTGAGGACGAATGTACTCATTGCGAAGCCACAAAGGCCAAGAGGAGAGGGATTGGCGAAAACGGGCGCTCTTGATGTGGCGTGTTCAGATTCTGCTGCGAGTTGGGCCATGAAAGTTTCCACCTTTCTTTACGAGACTAGTAATACATAAACAGTTGCTTGTCGCAGACACTGGTGTCTGCTGAGTAGATAGGATGCGCCATCCACAAGATGTTGTGGAGGGTTTCAGGTTCGCCTTGAGAAGGGGATAGATATCATCAAGCATCTATAGATGCTGGACAGAGAAGCGCCTATGCCGCACCACCTGCCACAGCTACGAGAAAGGTGATCCTGTCATCGGCGTGCAGCAAGGTAGCAAGCGTGACGTCAGGAGCGGGCCGCTCATTGTTGAGTAGCACCCGAAGAGACGGGTGTAACGTCCCCGATGCATCCAGCAGATACGGTCGCACGCGGGGATAAGCAGCGATCAGCTCCTCCACCAGCTGTGCCAGAGTGACGGAAGGCGCGTCGAACGACAGGTCAACGACCGGCTTGCCGACGACTACACGGGCTCCGCCATAGAGTGCGGCACGTAACTGCATGATCTCGCCCTCCCTAATATATCTGCTGTTCTGGCAACCTTAAAATTTCCTCCCTCCGCCTCGCTGATGCTCGCCTCTCTCCCTCCTCACAGTCTGGAGAGAAGGAGACGAGCATAGCGAGAGGGAGAACGGTCAGTTCTCACCACTTCGGATTACAGGCCATATTGCTGGCGAACGTATGGGCCCAGGCCGATAGCATCGAGCCGCGACAATGGCGCGAGCATGTTCAACTGCACCACGCCCGGCAGGCGACCAATTTCTACCGAGCCGGTGATGGTGCAGCGATTGCGTACTTCTGCCTGCGTCATTTGGAGGATAGCGGCGGCACGCTCGATGGCATTGTCGGTCGCTTCGTTCAGAGTGGGTCCGGTGCCGATGAACTGAACAGGCCCGACGTTGCGCTGCAGCTTGACGTTGTAACGCTGCGCCAGCTGCTCCCCTGCTGCCAGTTCCTCCTTTGAGAAAGGACGGGCGATAAACGGCAAATCTTCGGCCACTGGTAGCAGGATGGGGCCATCAAGCTGGAGATTCTTGATGACATTGACGCGCACTCGTGCCTCAGCCGTGATGTCGGTGGTATGCAGCCCAAGCTCGCCATCGCCCTGATTCGCGTGGCAGTCGCCGATGTAGACCCCGCCGCCATCAATCTTGACCGGGCAGATCAAGACTGCTCCGGCGCGTACTTCGTTCGTGTCAAGATGCCCATCGGTCTTCGCGCGGTTGAGTGCCTCCAGCGACATGCCGTAGGGGTGGTGCGCTCCAACCAGGAAGTTGCCGAAATCGCCAGCGTTATGCGAATCGGGTAGATCGGCGCTCGGTGTTGTGCCAATGTTGCCGATAAATGGACGGAGTCGCGCAAGCGTGCCGGGAATGGTGTGTGGCTCAAAGAGGAGAATAGGATGCTGGCGAGCATTTGCCGGCAGAGCCGCGACCTCGCGGGCACGCAGCGCAAAGTCGTGCGCTGCGTTTTCACCAACCGTCAATCCGACCATGCTGTCGTGATCGAACACGATGGTATAGCCCTCCTCAAATCCAAATGGCTTGACGGGCGTTCCGCACTTGACGCAGCGAATGCTGTCCTCTCCGGTTCCTTCAACGCGGGTAGCGGGCCACAGTGTGCCGCAGCCTGGACATTTCCTATCAACAAAAGGATCATCGCCAAACGCAGCCGAGTTCGTCACCATCGTACCAGAGGCAGTGGCCAGTGAAAGCACGCGCATAGACTCGATAGTAATGGCTAGCGCGTCACCAACCCTGGCTCCCTCCACGCCTACAGGGCGTGTTACCTCGTGGCCGCCACGGAACTCTGGGGTGATCATTGGTCCCCAGCAGCCAGGAGGAACGACACAACCGATGTATCCTCCATCCTTGATCGTCGCTGCGAAGCCGAGACTCGGGCCAACGAGCCCACCGGTGTACTCGTCTACAAAGACTTCATCCTTGATTTCTCTGCCCATCATTTGCATTGCGGGCGTCTCCTTTCGTTCTGGTATATAGATAACGAGTCATTACAGAGGCCTGCTGCGTAGCAAGGCTGTAATGGCGGCCCTCATATGGGAACTATCCTTGTCAAAATACAATATCCCTAGTTTAAGTATACCATAGGACAAAGCGCTAATCTATTGCTCATTTTCACTATCTGAAATTCTGTATAACGAATTCGTCATCTGCGCTACGCTTTGGCAGACGCCCTTATATCAGAATTTCAGGGGGAAATACATTAACCCCGGACGTTGAATTTAGCTTAGATATACCAGTTTTTAATCGGCATCCCCGCCAGATACCAGTCAGTCGTCGTTATGCCCTGTGGGTAATGCACTGTCCTCTTGACCACGCCTCCGGGGTTGGTAAAGCCTGTGATGGGATGCCCCTGCTCCGCCAGCAGCAGGCTATCGTGCCAGATGGGACCCGCGCCATCCACGCCCGTCACGTTCACCATCGGCGAGTTATCGTTGTTGCCGGCCCACACACCCATCACGTAGTTGGTAGTGTAGCCCACCGTCCAGTTATCGCGAAAATCCTGCGAGGTGCCGGTCTTGACTGCTGCCGGGCGTACCGTACCAGGGTTGCCCTCGTAGCACTGCGTCTGCGTGTTGCTGTACAGGTAGAGGGCGCTGCACTTGCCAAACTCGAAGGTGCGCGAACTGTTGTCGCTCAGCACATTGGTCATCAAGAAAGCGACCTGTTTGCTGATGACGCGCGTGCCGGTCGGCACGAAATGGTAAATGACGTGTCCACGGGTATCCAGGACGGTGTCGATGGCGTGCGGCGCAATGCGCACCCCACCATTGGCGAAATCGCCATAGGCCGAGACCTCGTCGAGCAGGTGAACACTCAGCGATCCCAGCACCATCGTATAGTTAGGTATTCCCTCGTAGCTGGTGATACCCATTCTTTCAGCCGTCTGCAGAGCTGGTTGCACGCCAACTTTCGTCAGCAGTTTGACTGCCGGTATGTTGAACGAGTTTTGTAGCGCGTAACGATAAGGAACCAGGCCGTGGTAGCTCAGGTCATAGTTGTTCGGCGTATAAGGCGGCAGGCCGCAGCAAAGTTGTACACTGAACCGCGCGTCCAGCACGGGCATGCCGGGACTCAAGCCCTCCGCGAAGGCGGTAGCATAGATAAACGGCTTAAAGGAAGAACCGGGCTGGCGATAACCCTGGCTCGCCACGTCAAACTGGGACTTGATGGGGTCAACACTGCCCAGCATAACGCGAATATCACCATTATGGAAGTCGATCAACACCTCTGCCGCGTTCGACATGTTGTGAGACTTCGCCAGTTGCGAGATGTGCTGCTGCGCGATCTTGAGCACCTTGTTTTGTAAGGGCAAATCGAGCGTTGTATCCACCAACAGGCCAGCGCGTGCCAGGTCAGAAACTTTGACATGCAGCGTTTCAGAAAGCTCGTTCAGCGCGTAATTCGCGTATTGAGGCGCGAGATCGTTATTGATGATGCCGTGATGCAGGAAGCCCGGCTGCGCTGCCTCGTACAATGC
>DATLSI010000335.1:0-7244 GCA_035534255.1 Ktedonobacteraceae bacterium
GTGCGACCGGGGTCACCGCTTTTTGCCGCATCCGCAGTTATCTTTCGACGATGCAGAAGCAAGGACACCCCATGCTCTCTGCTCTTACTGCTGTCTTCCATGGTCAACCTTTACCGGTCGCTTGGGGACCTGAGTAGTTACAAATTACGACTACAAGAATTAGTAAAGAAGACAACAGGTCTGCGGCTCAGTGAACTTGCGGGCCTGTATTGTTATTTTCTTTGTATATCCCATGTATGGATGGAGGAGGATGGGCTGGCTGGCTGGCTTATTCCCAGCGAGTTCATGGACGTCAATTATGGACGGCAGATCAAGCAATACTTGCTGAATCAGGTAACATTGTTGCGCGTTCACCGTTTCGACCCTGGCGAGGTACAGTTTCAGGATGCTCTGGTTTCCTCGGCTGTTGTCTGGTTCAGGAAAGCTATCCCACCCCAGAATCATACAGTGGAGTTCACTTATTGCGGAACTTTGTCTAAACCGAAAGTATGCAGCCATATCCCAAAAGAAGTATTAAACCATACTGCCAGGTGGACAAAGTTTCCACTTAACTCCATCCCTGCCGTCCTGCATGCTGACCGCAAGCAAGTACGGCTTTCAGACCTGTTTGATGTGAAACGAGGTCTGGTGACAGGCGCAAACGATTTCTTTATTCTTTCGCCAGAACAAGTCGCGCGATATCAACTTCCCCAGGAGTTTCTTACTCCCATTCTTCCCAGCCCGCGTTATCTTTCGCAGGATGATATAGAGGTTGATGCTGTTGGGAATCCTGTTCTTGAGCAGCGGCTTTTCTTGCTAGATTGCAAACTACCGGAGGATGAGGTTATCAACTATCCAACGCTGGCGAAGTACCTGCAAATGGGGAAAGAGTCGGGCGTGGATCAAGGGTATATATGTAGACATCGATCTCCCTGGTATGCACAAGAGGAACGTTTGCCATCACGATTGCTCTGTACTTACATGGGCCGCATAGGAAAAGAACGGAGCAACCCGTTCCGCTTTATCCTGAATCACTCACAAGCCACGGTTGCGAATGTCTATTTGATGCTCTCACCAAAACTAGAGTTACAGAGGCTTTTGAAAGATGATTCCGAACTCTATCGCCATATCTGGGAAGCTCTCAATAGCATTGCTCCTGAAGTGCTGATGGGAGAGAGTCGAGTGTATGGTGGAGGATTGTATAAACTCGAACCTGGGGAACTACTCAATATTCCGGCAGATACTGTTCTGGCGGTATTACCATCTATATTTCGCACTTATACTGAACAGATGAAGCTCTTTTGAGTGAGACAGGCAATCTGGACGTGTAGTTGAATCTGTTGAACCTGTATCATTTCTTGCGGCGCAACTGGAAAAGTTGAACAACGAAGGCGAGCGCGGTTCCAGCTATCACCTCCACGAAGACAAGCGCTTTGGGGGTATCTGAATCTGTAACGACCGGCTTGCGCTGCTTTGATAGGCGCGGCTGATGATCTGTGCCTTTAGGGACAATATCTTTTGGCTGTGCTCCTTTATGAGAAGGAGGAGCTTGCTCCTGTACATCCTTTTGCGATGTCGCCATGTGACTTGTGAGTTTATGCACCATCACCGCCAGGTTATCGGGCGTGACCTGCACGCCCTCCGCAAAGAAAGCGTTGATCTCGGCTCCTATGAGCAGAATAACGGCAAAGTAGTAGAAGAAAAACAGCAGGATAACCGCGAAGCCCGTCGTGCCTGCCGTCTTATTTGAGTAGCTGCCCAGAAAGTGCGTGATATAGAGTGGGAAGAGCGAGAGATAAATCTGTAGAAGTGCCGCTGCTGCTACTGCCCCAGGCCAGCTTTTACGGAAGCTGATGTGCTGGTTGGGTACAACAATGTAGATGGCTTCAAACAAGACCCACGAGACCAACAATGAAACAAGGATGCCAAGCAGACCAATCAGGAAGCCATTATTAGCCAGTTGACTTAACGCGAGGTCCTTGAATAGCGATTGTACGAGCGCGGGGATCGAGGCAGCAAGCGTCATAGGCACCGTCAAAACGATAAATACCAGCATCATGATGATGGCCATAATGTTCTGCTTGATAACGTTGCGCGGGCGGGTATGATAGATTATATCAAAATACCCTTCCATACTGATAAAGAGCCTTGAACCACCGAATATGGCCAGCAGAATGGCGATGATGCTGAGCAACCCGGCGTTCTTGTTAAGAGAGTTGAAAGCCAGGCTCAGAAAACTATCTGATCCAGGGAAGATGACTTTCAGGTGGTCGATCAATTGTGTTTTTGCGTTGGAGTTCAGGCTGCCGACAACAAAGCCGGCGATGGCGACAATAGCAATAAGAATTGGCAAGATGGCGGTGATGAGGTTAAAGGCAAGCGCTGACGCGAAGTTCATCACCCAGTCATTGTTAAATTTGTTGAAAAAATTCTTGAGTGATTTAGCGCTCTGTTTAGCGTCGCGTTCGACTTCAGTTTTTACGTGTTGTTCCGTAGTTGTGGCCATGCTTCACCTCTTTGCGACTTCTGCTCAATGTCGTTCGGTTGTGTATCATCAGTAAAGAGCATTTTCTATTGTACACTCTCTATGTACGCGTTAGATGACCTCGCGGGTTCAATACAAAAGGGGCGACCATTACGATCGCCCCTCTTGCTTATTTTATATTCCTGGTAACGAAAGTCGAAGCTACAATTCGATTCTCCCGCTCATCACCATCAGTTTGAGAAATTCGAGATGACGCACTACCTCTACGCGGTCGCTGCCGCCATGCTGGTACCACTGGCGAAGGTAGAGCAGCGCGACGATCTCATCATCGCTGAAACCACCCTGCGCGAGGGTTTCGGTGTCAGTTGTCACGATTTCAGTAGTTTCAAATGCTTTTTCAGATTGGATTTGCGGATTCATAATTTTCCCCTTTCCTTTGTGAATAGGATATACTCCGCTGCTTTATTCCGCTTTTTTCATAGTGCTGCCGGTTGCCCGCTATGCATTCGGTGGTATACCTGAATAGACGTTCAACCCTATACTTTTTCAAATATCAATTACTTCGCTCATCACCTCCCCCCTACACCCTGCATCCTACACCCTACACCCTGCATCCTATACCCTACTACTTCTTTATGAGCCAAGTATAAGCGGAAATGCCAGCGACGGCTATCTACTAAATTACGCCTGGACTGTGAGATGCGTCACTTTCGCATCACTACTGCCGTCCTATGTAAGATATACGTTTGATGGTTTCAACTGGTTCCATAAATTCCAGGTCAATTCTATGCAAATGGATGGATTGAGCAAAAAATTTGTACCGACAACAAAGAGGCCAGAAGCCATACGCGGCTTCTGGCCTCTTTGTTGTCGGTACAAACTAATGTCTCACAACAATATTGACCAGTTTCCCAGGTACGTAGATCACCTTCTGTACCGTGGAGTCGCCGATGAATGAGGCGACGCGTGGGTTTTCCAGGGCCAGGCGGCGGGCCTGAGTCTCGGTGATACCTGACGATACTTCGATGCGCTCGCGCACCTTGCCATTAACCTGCACGACCAGCGTGAAGGTTGCGTCGCGTGTCATGGCTTCGTCGTAAGCGGGCCACGCGCTCTGGTGGATGCTGTCGCTATGCCCTGTCGTATGCCACAGCTCATCGGCGATGTGCGGTGCCAGGGGGGCCAGCAGTTGCATCATCGATTCCAGCGTATCACGGAAAGCCGCGCTGCGCCCTACCGGCTCGTGCTGCTGCTTGACCAGTACATTGTTGCACTCCATCAGCGCGGCCAGAGCGGTGTTGAAGCGGAAGTTGCCGTATTCCTCGGTCACGCGCATGATGGTTTTGTGGCGCAGGCGCTCGATGGCCTGGCTCTCGCTGCTCTCGTTGGCCGCCGGGTTGTTTTCGACCCAGGCGTCGCTGACCAGGCTCCAGAAGCGGTTCATGAAACGCCACACGCCTTCCAGGTTCTCCGTGATAAAGGTGCCGCCCGCGTCGAACGGTCCCATGAACATCAGGTAGGCGCGCACGGTGTCCGCGCCATACTTCTCGACCACGTCATCGGGCGCGACGACGTTGCCGCGCGACTTGGACATCTTCTGCCCGTCGGGTCCCAGCACGATTCCCTGGTGATACAGGCGCGTAAACGGTTCATCGAACTTCAGGTGGCCCATATCGCGCAGCGCCTTGATGAAGAAGCGCGCGTACAGTAAATGCATGACGGCATGTTCCGCGCCGCCGATGTATTGATCGACGGGCAGCCAGCGTTCCATGGCTTCCTGGCTCCACGCCTGCAGGTCGTTGTGCGGGTCGGCATAGCGCAGGAAGTACCACGAGGAACACATGAAGGTGTCCATGGTGTCGGTCTCGCGCGTGGCAGGCCCGCCGCACACGGGGCAGGTGGTATTCACAAAATCGGGTTCATAACGCAGGGGCGACTCACCTGTCGGCTTGAACTGCACATTTTCGGGCAGCACAACAGGCAGTTGATCTTCTGGCACAGGCACCATGCCATGCTCAGGGCAGTAGACGATAGGAATGGGCGCGCCCCAGTAACGCTGGCGGCTGATCAGCCAGTCGCGCAGGCGATAGGAGACGGTGAACTTGCCGATGCCCTGCTCCTCCATAGAGCGTGTCACCACAGCTATGGCTTTATCCGCCGGTGTGCCATCAAAGGGGCCGGAGTTGACCATCACGCCCAGGTCGTGTTTCGCCTCTGTCCAGGTGGCGGGGTCGCTGGGAGCCTCGCCATCTGGCCTGATGACCTCGCGTATGGGAATGCCGAACTTGCGCGCGAAGTCGAAGTCGCGCTGATCGTGCGCCGGGACGCCCATAATAGCCCCCGCGCCATAGCCCATCAGCACATAATCGGCAATCCATACCGGAACCTGCTCGCCATTGACGGGATTGGTCACATAGCCGCCGGTGAAGACGCCCGTTTTCTCCTTTTCCGTGCTCATGCGCTCGATCTCGCTCATGTGCAGCGCCTGGTCAACGTAGGCATCAACTTCGGCCTTATGCTCAGGGGTGGTGATCTTCTCGACCCAGGGATGTTCGGGGGCCAGCACGAAGAACGTCACACCATAGATGGTGTCGGGGCGCGTGGTGAAGACGGGAATCTCTTGCCTCTGGCCGTCGATCTCGCTGAAGAAGCGCACCTCGGCTCCCTCGCTGCGCCCGATCCAGTTGCGCTGCATGGTCACGGTCTTTTCGGGCCACTGTATCCGCGAGAAGTCCAGCAGTTCGTCTGCATACTTTGTGATGCGGAACAACCATTGATCGATCTCTTTGCGGATGACGACACTGCCGCAACGCTCGCAGGTGCCGTCGGCCAGCACCTGTTCGTTTGCCAGCGTGGTATTGCAACTGGGACACCAGTTGGCTGGAGCCTTGGTGCGATAGGCCAGCCCATGCTTATACATTTGCAGGAACAGCCATTGCGTCCATTTGTAGTAATCGGGCAGGCACGAGACGATCTCGCGCTCCCAGTCCCACTGGCCGCCCATCTTGCGCAGTTGCCCGCGCATGTTATCGATGTTGGACAGCGTCCAGGTGCGCGCCTGGATGCCACGCTGAATGGCGGCATTCTCGGCGGGCAGCCCAAAAGCATCGAAGCCCATCGGCTGCATGACGTTATAGCCCTGCATGCGCATATAGCGGCCATAGGTATCCGTGCCGGTATAGTTGTACCAGTGGCCGATGTGCAGGTCGCCAGACGGATAGGGCAGCATCACCAGGTTATAGAAGCGAGGTTTGGGCGAATCATCGGGAGCATGGTAGAGTCCCTGCGCTTCCCAGCGCGTTTGCCATTTCTTTTCAATTGCTTTTGGATTGTACTTTGTGCGTGTAATCATAACAATGTTCTCCAATAATAAAAAACCTTTCATCCTCGCGGGACGAAAGGTCATTTCGTGGTACCACCCTTGTTTTGCAATCTCATTTCAATCTCATTTCAATCTCAAGCGAAAAGGGAAACGGTGGACCTGAGGAGGCTCGAACTCCTGACCTCATCCATGCCATGGATGCGCTCTTCCAACTGCGCTACAGGCCCATACGGTGTTTCTGAGATTGCTGTATACTCATTGACGCGATAACGGGCGTACCGGCAAACGCTATGAAACGGATGGACTTGTAATCCATGCCATTGTTTCACGTTCGCAGCTCACAGGCGAGTTCGGTCTGCTCGTATAGCCTTGCACCACCCGGCTACTCTCTGCGTGTGATTTGACCTACTACTCCTGCTCGTCGCATAGCTACATGCGCTGATTCTAACGTATACTATACCATTACCCTTTGCGATTTGCAAGGCATTTTGCATGCATAACAAAAGGTTATGCTACCAGTTACGCTATGGTGGAGACGAGGGGGCTCGAACCCCTGACCTCGACAGTGCGATTGTCGCGCTCTCCCAACTGAGCTACGTCCCCAGGCAGGAAACATGATAGCATATCGGGATGCGGTTGTAAATAGGTTTTTGGAGAGAATTCCCAGGGTCTGTGAAAGATTGCCGTGAAAGTACGAAGGCGACCGCAAGGGTCCCCACCGCATCGGTGCGAGCCGTTTCTCTTGCCTCAAGATGGTTGTGAAAGTACGAAGGCGACCGCAAGGGTCCCCACCCGTCATCCCCTCATCCCCCGCCTCTACTATGACTATGGCGGTCAGCGGCAAAGCGTTCATAGTAGAGGCGGGGGTAGCAGGGTGGAGTGGAGAGGACCCTTGCGGTCGCCTTCGTACCTTTTCACGGCAACCTTTCACGCAGCATCTTCTCTGCCTCTTGCGGTGTAACACCCAGTATCTTCGCAATGGCGTCGGGCAGATTTGCATCCTTGCTGTCCCGCCATAATCGGGCCAGACTATTCAGGACGATGCCTCCATTATAGACATCATCATATTCCACATAGGTTTCTAATGCTCGAAGGAAATACTCCCGCGTCTGTGGCCACAGGCGCTGCTCCTGAGCGACGATACCCAACTGGTGGTAAGTGCCGGCCTGGCTGTAGCGGTCGTTGAACTCGACATAGAGTTGCAAAGCTTGCTGATAGTACTGCTCGGCCTGCGGCCACAGGCGCAGTTCCTGTGCGACGCTGCCCAAATTGTGGTAGGTGCCAGCCTGGCTGTAGCGGTCGTTGAACTCGACGAAGAGTTGCAAGGCCTGCTGGTAGTACTGCTCGGCCTGCGGCCACAGGCGCTGTTCCTCTGCGACACGGCCCAACTGGTGGTAGGTGCCAGCTTGTTCGTAGCGGTCGTTGAACTCGACGTAGAGTTGCAAGGCTTGCTGGAAG
>DATLSI010000336.1:0-14094 GCA_035534255.1 Ktedonobacteraceae bacterium
GTCTTTGATACTACCGGCCAGATTATCCAGCTGGTCCTCAATCAAGCGGCTCCTTTGGCTCCCGCTTTAGTCCATTCCTTGCGGAGCCTGTTGGCTCCCACTCACGTGGCCGTTAATTTGGGCCAAACTTAGGTATATAGAAACATGTACACAGTGTACGTTTCAATGGACGCCATATCACAGTTTTTACTTGTATTGGGTCCCGTGCCCAGTTCAATTGAGTCTCTACATCCAACTATGAAGAAACTCTTCGATCAGATGCTTGCGCGAAAGCCGGGCGAGTTCATGTGTAAGCTGGTCTATGCGTATCCTGTCCAATCAAGCTGGCCTCGACGTGGCGTAATTCTTCAAGCCCGAAGCTCAGCACACTCAGGCCGGCGCTGCCGAATGCGACCAGGCGCAAGACACGGCGGCGACTTACACGCTGCTGGCCCCAGGCTCTGGCAGTTCTTTCTCGCTCGCTCAATTCGGCTGTGTCCTGCTGCACCGAAGCCAGTAGACGCGCTTCCAGGCCAACCGGCGCTGGCGCGGTGCCGCCATAGTGACGCAGCAAGATAGTCTCGATTGAATCGTTGCGCATGTTTCCTCCATGTAGCTCAGGGTTGAGAATGCGCGTTCGTTACTCGACTCTCAACTCGTTCTACATGACTATGATGCCTGGCGTGACGATTTTGTGACATATCCGGGGGAGTAATTGTGGAATGTGTGTCGATGAGTTCTTCGCCGCCTATTTGCGCGTAGATCTGTTGGAATTGTTTGCGCGCTCGTGCCAGGCGCTGACGAACCGCTGCTTCTTCGAGATCGAGCATCGCTGCGATTTCCGCGCTTGAAAACTGCCCGATAACGGAAAGGAGCAGGCATTCACGTAAGGGGGCGCTAAGTTGCTGCATAGTGCGTTGAACGGAGTCGCGTTCTGCCACCATGCTTTCCAGGTTATCCTGCGAGTTTGCCCCGTAGCCTGCTGGCTGTAGCGGGGCGGCCTCTTGCTCGACAATGTCGGCTGATGTACGGCGAGTCTGTTGCTCGTCCTCTTTGCGGGCGCTTTCCAGGCGCGAGAATGGGATAAAGCGGAACAGGCTCTGGCGGCGGCGGTGCATGCGCACGGTATTGAGCGCAATTTGCATCAGCCAGGCTTTGGCGTGAAAATGCGCCTCACTTTTTGCGCGCGCAGCATCAATCGATTTGAATGCCTGGTGAAAGGTATCCTGGGTGAGGTCCTGACTCTCTTCGTAGTTGCCCGTCAGTCCATAAATCGTGTGAAAGACGAGCTTTCCGTATTCTTGAATGAGTTTTTCTACTGCCTCAGCAGCAGGTTTGTTATCCACTCAAACTTTCTCGTATTCAGGCGTAAGCCGCCCTGATGAATTTTAACAACCAAATGGAGGAATGATGCGCATTGGGACGCTTATCCCCCTTTGTCCCTACAGGACGCCGGGGCGCAAACGTCCAGATGGACATGATTTCTGCATTCGGTTGTCAAAGTTCATCAGAGACAAAGGGCGGATGTAGCAGCGTCTCAACCCGTTACATAATTATCGAGAATGTTCTTCTATGTAATCCTGGGCTTCTTGTACTGTTGTGATTTTCTCAGCATCCTCATCGGAAATCTGTAGCTTAAATTCCTCTTCCAGAGACATAATAAGCTCAACCAGATCGAGCGAATCGGCGTTGAGGTCCTCAACGAAAGATGCGCTGGGAACGACCTCGCTCTCATCAACACCGAGTTGGTCAACTACGATCTTTTTGAGTCGTTCGTAAGTATCAGCCACTATTTCACCTCGCTTTCAGCTATTGGGTTGGGCGTTTGATGCGCCCGGTTAAATATCGTACCGAGGACGCCATTGATAAAGCGACTGGAGGTATTGCTGCCAAACAATTTCGCAAGCTCCACTGCTTCATTAATAGCGGCCTTCGCTGGTACCGTATTATTAAACAGAATTTCGTAGATTGCAAGCCTGAGTATATTTTTGTCGATACGGGCCATCTGCTGTAGGGGCCATTCGCTCGCCGCACTCTGGATGTGGGCATCGATTTCGGCCAGGTGATCGCAGACTCCCGTGACTAACTCATTGGCGTATTCGAATACCTTCGGCTGGAGATGACGCTCCTCGACGTGCCGCTGCAAAACCTCTGCAGGCGGGTGCTGAGCCGTGTCGTATTCATAGAGTGTCTGCAAGGCGATCATCCTTGCCTGTCGTCTTATCCCAGTTGGCATGCCATCCTCGCAGGTTCGCTAGCTATACCTGGAGCTTACAACACCAGGCGCTGGCGTTGTCGACTCCTCCACCATCGTAACGCAGGTAGAGGCGCGTTTTCGTTCATTCGTTGCGTCGAGCAGTGCATCCCCGGTTGCCATCGAACGATCAAGCGACGTCCTGCACATAGACGTTCACTTCGCGTACCTGCATCCCTACCATCTCTTCAATGGCCGATGCCACCTCTTCTTGAATAACAGACCCTACTTCAACAATATTCACCCCTGATGCCACTACGATATACAGGTCAGCGGAGATGGTATTCTCCTTGATGGTCAACGTGACTCCGTGCCGGGGTATCTCGCGCCCCAGGCAACGCGACCACTGATCGCTGCCCTGGGCCATACGCACCACGCCTGGAATGTCCAACGCCACATTGACGATGATGGTGAGCAACACCTGACGCGCTACCCGTATGACACCTGTCGATTCTGTGACCATCTTATTCCCCTGGTAGAGTGCCTATAGCAAAGATAGGCTCTTTTCAAAGTACTTGTCAAGTATACTATCACAATCGGTCGGATATTCCTAATGGATACGGGTTTTCGGTCCTTATATCTTACCATGCTTAAAGCGTTACTCTACGATTATACCTCATGTCAGGGATGCATAGCACGAATGGCGCTCACAGCTTTTTCAAGGTCGGCAGCGCTGCTCACATTGATGGTAGTAACGCCCTTTGCGATGCGTTTTACCATGCCGGTCAAGGCCTGTCCAGGGCCAATCTCGATAAAGGTGGTGATACCAGCGTTTACGAGATATTCGATGCTGCGAATCCACTGCACCGGGGCAGCTATTTGCTGCGCCAGTTCTGCGCGAATCTCGGCGGCCTGTGTGAGTGGCGCGGCTGTGATGTTGCCGATGACCGGGATGGCGGCATCACGCACTGTCGTAGCTGCGATGGCCTTCGCCAGTCCGCCGGCGGCGGGTTGCATCACCGGTGAGTGGAAAGCTCCGCTGACCGCCAGCGGAATGACCCGTTTGGCCCCGCGTGTCTTTGCCAGTTCCATGGCCTGATTTAAGGCCGCCTGCTCGCCTGATATGACGATCTGGCCTGGCGCGTTGTAGTTTGCTACCGCAACCCGTCCCTGGCCCGTGCGGGCGTCCCTGTCGAGTGTAGCTGTGAGCTGCGCGGTAACGTCTCGACACACCTCTTGCAATGGTTCTTCACCCATACCAATCACGGCTGCCATGCTGCCGGGACAGATTGTTCCCTCGTGGTGCATCAGGCGCCCGCGTTCGCGCACCAGCTTGACGGCATCCTGCATATCCAGCGCGCCGGAAGTGACCAGCGCGGCATACTCCCCGACGCTGTGTCCGGCGGTATACTCTGGGATGAGAGGCGCAGACCAGGACGAAGAAGATGTTGAAGAGAGAGCTTCTTGCAGTGCTGCCAGCAGCGCCAGGCTGACTGTGACAATGGCGGGTTGGGCGTTGATGGTCTCGCGCAGGATATCGTCGGGGCCAGTGAAGCACAGACTGCTCAAGGAGAAACCAAGCGCCGCGTCCGCCGCTTCAAAAACCTGGCGTGCCGATCTCGATGCAGCGTAAATATCGGCACCCATTCCGACGGCCTGGCTACCCTGTCCAGGGAAAAGAAAGGCGACTTTTGTCGTCATAGGTATTCACTCTGTTGAAAAGGAGGCGGTAGATACTACTCGCCTCCTTCGTCTAAAATTACTTCTTCTTTGCTTTTGGAAAGAAGACCTGGCGTCCGCGATAAGTGCCACAATTGGGGCAGGCGTGGTGCGCGAGCCGGGGCCGTTTGCACTGTGGGCAAGCGACTAACTGTGGTAATGTCAGGTGAAGATGCGACCGCCTTTCACCCTGGCGTGCGTGCGAAGTTCTTTGCTTTGGGAGCGCTCCCATAATAATTACTCCTCCTGTATGGGCTAGATAAACCGACCCTTACGACTTTGTTATGATTGTGTACCGTTTTGCAACAATTTTTCGAGCACGCTCAGGCGCGCATCAACTTCAGGTTTGCACTCGCAAGGGCCAAGATTGAGATCATGTCCACATCGTGGACATAGTCCCTTACAATCTTCCCGGCAAAGCGTCACCATTGGCAGTGCCGTGAGCGCGTTCTGGCGTATCGCTTCGGTCAGATCGAGTTCGTGATGTCCATCAATCGGGAAAATTTCTTCCTGATCGAAAGAGGCGAGCGGCAAGCCCGTCACCACATCAACGGTTGGATAAAACTGCTCTTCAAATTGAACACGCATCGACTGCTCGAATACATTCAGGCAGCGATCGCATTCAAGTTCGAGCGTGAGTTCCACCCATCCATCGACCAGCAATCCCTGGTTTGTGCGGCGCATGCGCACATGCCCGCTGACCGGGCCAACTACTTTTATATCGTCATCAGCCGGGAATTCTTCATCGTGAAAATCGTTGACCTGAGAGGTTCCAACCGGAGCCTTCATCAACTGCGCCACGTTATAAATCATGCTAGCTCTTTCAACCCTTCATAATAGTGTCTAAGTATAACGCCCATGCAAATAAGATAGCGCAGGTTGTGGCGCAACGCTAGTAGATATTCTTTCCTCTGACGCTTGCTCATTATAGAAGACATGCGGATATGTGTCAAGTAGGGGATGACTTGAGGGTGGACGTCATCTTTTTGCGCGAGATATCAGGGCGGGGGCAAGCCCCGCCCCTACCCTGGACGGGATAGACAAGCCACTTCGTAGCCCTGGTCAACTAGTACATTGGGCCACCCATCGTATCGACCGCCAGTGAAGAGCGCCGTGGCTGCGGCGTTGCCGGAGGCGGCATCTCCTGTTCGTCCAGCATGTCATCCTCGTCGTAGGGTTCGTCGTCCTCTGCAAAGTCATCCTGTTCCTGCTCCAATCCCAGACTGGCCAACCCCTTTTCGATGCTGAGGATAGAGCGGCCAACTTCCACTTCGATGCTGGAGAGGTGCTCGCGCAGGGCGCGCAGCGTTTCCGCGACGTAGGAATCCGCCTCAATCCTCAGTTGCTCCGCCTGCTCTTCCGCTTTGCGCATCATTTCTTTGGAGCGGTCTTCCGCGACGCGCAGCAGCCCTTCGCGATTCATAGCGCGTTCCGACTCTTCGCGCGCGCGCGCCAGCAACGCGCTGGCATCGGCCTGCGCTTGCGCCAGGATGCGCTCTTTATCCTGAATGGTGCGCCGGGCCTGCTTGATTTCGTCGGGAATGGCTGTCCGCATCTGTTCGATGATATTCAGGATGTCCGCTTCTTTGAGCATGATCTGGTTGAATAAGGGCATCCTACGACTGCTAGCGATGAGATTTTCCAGGCGATCTACGAGATACAAAATATCCACGCCTCTACTCCGTTCTCAACGAGACTCTGATACATCAGATGGCCTTTTTAACGCACTACGCTCCAAACTTTTTTTGCAATGCTGACATGACAGGAGAAGGAAGCATGTCGGTCACATCACCACCTAACCGGGCAACCTCTTTGAGCAGGGAAGAACTGACAAATAATTGTTCAAGATTGGTGAGCAAACATACAGTTTCGATCTCTGGCGCGAGCTTGCGGTTCATCAATCCCTGCTGGAACTCGGCTTCGAAGTCGTTGGGCGAGCGCAGCCCTTTCACAAGAGCCTGCCCTCCCACCGAACGCACATAATCCACTGTCAATCCCTTAAACGCATCCACGCGCACATTTTGCAACCCCTCGGCGGCAATTACTTCCCGCCACAGTTCTAACCGCTCTTCCACCGAAAAGAGCAAGTTTTTCGCGGGAAAGGCGTAGACTGCGATAATCAGCGTATCAAAGAGTCGCGCAGCCCGCCTCGCGATATCCAGATGTCCATTGGTCAGTGGGTCAAAACTGCCAGGATAGACCGCGACCCGGCCTCGCCTTTCCTCGATGCTCACGCTTGCTTGTCCCCTTCATGCTAGTCTTCTACAGTCAAGTGACCCCACGGCTAAAGCCGGGGGCTTGTCCCTAGACCCGAAGGTCTGAGACGATATAGGACAGGAAGGCATAGAATTGAGCAAACGACCAGCAATGCATGCGGCGCTGCCCTTCGCCGTGCTTGTGGGTGACACGCTCGCGAATGTTGGTCAGGTTCTCAAGCACAATGGTACATCCAGGCATGGCATGCTGTACCACGCGCTTCGAAAGCACGTGGTCATGGTCTCTTCGCAGCCGAAACAGTTGACCCGAAAGGTTCTTCAGGTGCCTTGTAGCAGACTTGGAGCCGTTCTTCTGAAGTTTACGACGGAGGCGAAAAATGCGCCGTTCCTGTTCCTTCCAGCGTCTCTCCCCCAGGAATTGTCTCGTGGAAGTGACCGCCGGGCGATTGAGTCCCAGGTCTACCCCGATCACCTCTTGAGAAGGGGAAACAGGTGGAGCGGCAATGGAGACGACGATATGGAGAAAGTAGCGTCCCTTGCGCAAACACAGGTCAGTAGAACAGACCTTGCTTCCGATGTACTGACCTGCATGCCTGGGATACGCCGCCTCATGCTTTTTTGCCCACGTCAAGGCCGATTTGACGGCTTCAGTCGCTTTCACGCGAGCAGCACAGACCAGTTGAGCGGGAAGATCAGGGAAGGCTGCACGCAAGGGATAGTAGGTCTCTTTGTGCAATTCAACGCCGTTACTGCATTTGGATGCAAAGCCAAGACGGGCCACGGTATTGAAGCACGCGGTATGCTCGTGCAAGGTTCTCTGCAAGAGGCGCGCCTGCTCTGGCGTCGGGTTCAATTGGACCACAATCGTTCTCTCCATACGGAAAGTCTATCATAATATACCGATATTTGTAAAATGACTGGCATTTCCTGTCGGCGGACAGCCACTTTCTTCCTCTCCGGGATGCAAGCCGGGGGTTTCCAAAAATGGAGGACGTCGATGAGATGGTTCCATTAAACCATATAAGCTGGCATTCGGCAATAGTAAAAAGGATTGTTAAGGGCAACTGCCTTTAACAATAATCCTCTCCATCATTCTGCAATCCTACGCTGCTGAAGATTTAGTCTTCAGACGGCGTAGATGCCCGTTGACCATCTCACCCAGGCCGATAGCCGCGAGGCCGAGTACGAGGTGAATGACCTGGATAATCCAGTGATTTGCGCTGGGTTCCGGCAGCCAGTTTTTCTGGAATAGCCCGACCAGCGCCAGCAAGAAACCGACAATGAAAGTGCCTAAAGCCAGGCCGAAGCTGCCGCCGCGCAGACCCTGCAAAATGCCGAGCGACCAGAGCGCGAGCACGGCCAGGATACCCAGTAAGATGTGTACAATTTGGGGAAAGCCGGTATTCCCAGTCCAGAATATAATGCCAGTTATGAGATTGAACAGTACTGTGACTCGCAGTACCATTATCGCGATACGTGCAAACAACGAAATACCTCCTGATAATTGAATGATGTGAAATCGTTTGCCAGGGCGACCGCAAGGGTCGCCCCTACCCTGTACGAGCCTACCATATACGAGATTGCCAGGGCGACCGCAAGGGTCGCCCCTACCATATACGCCCTGGCAGATGCCACTCTTACACTACGCTAGTATCATACTATTATTAACGTTCTCCTGCCATAGAAGGGTGTGCTTCTGACGTTTGCTCTCCTGCTGGTAGGCTCTCGTTCCCTCTGGATACGCCTGAAATGCTACTTCTACCGGGGAGCGATGAAAGCAGGAGTACGGCAGCCAGGGCTGTGAGTATGCCACCGACCAGGAATGGCGTACCAGCGCCTCCAAGCTGGAAGAGCACTCCGGCAGTAAGCGGGCCGATGATACGACCCAGACCCGCTATACCCTGCGCCAGCCCCAACGTTTCACCCTGCGACTCAGGCGGGCTGGCAAATGATAACAGGGTTGAGATGGTCGGTGTGACCGCGCCATCGCCTACGCTCAAGATGCCCAGCGCGATCAGGAGCAATGCGAGATTGACGCTCCAGGCGAGCAAGATCAGCCCTGTAGCCAGCATTGCCATGCCGCCAATTGCCAGGCCGCGCTCGCCGGCATACTTCACTAATCTGCCGACCAGCCCGCCTTGCATAATGACGATGATGATGCCGACATAGGTGAAAATGTAGCCGTTTTGCATGGCCGTCCAGCCAAAAGTATGCTGTGTGAAGAGGGGAAACACGGTCTCCATGGCGGTGAAGGCTACTGTGAAAAGCAGGTTGACGGCGATTAAACGCGCCAGCGCGCCGCTCTTCATAGCGTATCTCCACCCGGCAAACAGCACATTTTCGTTGTGTTTTGTCCTGCTCTCCAGGGCTGCTGCCCTGCGTTTATGCGTCTCCGGCAGGAAGCGCGTTACTAGCAGCGCGTTGACAAGGGCGACACCCATGGCGGCCCAGAACGGTACCGCCGCGCCGAGCGGGGCAAGCATGCCGCCCAGCGCAGGCCCGACCACGAAGCCCAGGCCAATAGCCGCGCCAACCATACCCATGCCGCGCGCGCGTTCTTCCGGCGAGGTGACATCAGACACGACTGCCTGCGCCGAACCTATATTAGAGGCTCCAAGCCCACCTATGAAACGTGCCACCAGCAAGAATGGCAGCGCGTTTGCCAGGGCAGAGAGCGCAAAGGAAACGGCTTCGATTAAGAGTGAAGCAACAATGACCGGTTTGCGCCCATAGCGATCTGATAACCTGCCCAGAATGGGCGTAAAAATGAATTGTGCCAGCGCGTAGGTAGTCAGAATGAGGCCAATGCCGGTAGCGTTCGCGCCGAGATGTTCCGCCCAGAATGGGAGCAGGGGCAGAATCAGGCCAAAACCCACGAAGTCAATGAAGATGGTAAAAGCCATTAAGAATAATGGCGAACGTAACAACTTGTTCATAAGTATGGATCACTCCGTTATAGTACAGGTTAAGTCGAAATTGACTTGATTGACAAAAAACCTGCCTGTTAAGTCTTTGTATACAAATGGACAATGGTACGAGCAAGCCAGTTGAGTTCGGCATCGAGCAGCGCGAGCCGGTGGTCTGTCACCAGGCTGTGCGCCGCGTCATGAACGCGCGAATCCTGCATCTGCTGGAGTACGGCTGCGCGGTCACGCGCTACCAGTTCGTAACGTTCTTTTAATAAACCCGACGACTCCTGCGGCGAAAGATAGTGCAGGAAGAACAGGCCGGCATCCATGTCGTTCAGACCCGGTTTGTAGGCTCCGAGCATAGCACGCAGCAACCTGTTGAAATGCGCGCGCCCGGCCTCTGTAATATAATACACGTCGCGTTCGCGCATGGCCAGCTCATCGTGCGCCGCGCCTGTGCCAGGAGCTTCGACGTTTTCCCTGCGCACTTCCAGGTAGCCATCGCTGGCAAGCCGCTCTAACTGGTAATAAATGGTCGGTTTCTTTATGTAGTCTGCGAATACGTTATGGTGGCTTTCAATCACTTCGCGGATTTGTTGCCCGTACATCGGCTTTTCTAACAACAATCCGAGCAGCATTAGCTGTTTGTACATACATGACTCCGTCACACTTATGTCAGTTCTGACTTATTGTAGGGCGCAAAGCGCAAGATGTCAAGGGAAACATTAATGCGCCATCATGTCTTGCCAGAAGAGATGCATCTTTTCGCGCAGGGCCATGTGTTCCGGTTTTTTCAGGTAGGGGTCGCTCTCCCAGAGTCTGGCAGCCAGTGAGCGCGAGAGTTCGATCAGGGGGGTATCGCTCAAATCGGCGATCTGCAGGGCAGGAACGCCGCTCTGACGCACGCCGAAGAAGTCGCCGGGGCCGCGCAGTTGCAAATCGGCCTCGGCCAGCCGGAAGCCGTCGTCGGTCGTCTGGAAGATGTCGAGGCGTTCCCGCGCCTGTATGCCGGCATCGGCGCTGAGCACGTAGCAGTAGGATTGATGTTTGCCGCGCCCGACGCGCCCGCGAAACTGGTGCAGTTGCGAGAGGCCGAAGCGGTCGGCGTCTTCGATGACCATCACCGTGGCGTTAGGTATGTCGATGCCAACTTCGATGACAGAGGTGGCAACCAGGATATCCAGTTCGCCATCGCGGAAACGCCGCATACCCGCATCTTTATCCGCCGCTTTCATGCCGCCGTGCAGCAGTCCCAGGCGCAAAGTGGGAAAGACATCGCGGCTCAGACGCTCGTATTCAGCCGTTGCCGCCTTGACAGTCAGCGTTTCGGACTCCTCGATCAACGGGCAAATAATAAAGGCTTGCCTCCCTGCCTCTACTTCCTGCTCGATCAGCCTGTAGGCTTCGTCCCGGCGCGCGCCCGTGCGCCAGCGTGTGATGATTTTCTGGCGACCCGGCGGCAACTGGTCGATGACGGACACATCCAGGTCGCCGTAGACGGTGAGGGCGAGTGTGCGTGGGATGGGCGTGGCGGTCATGACCAGCATGTGGGGATGATAGCCTTTTTGACGCAGGGCGTCGCGCTGCTCCACGCCGAAACGGTGTTGTTCGTCCACGATCACCAGCCCTAACGACTGGAAGCTCACATCTTCCTGAATCAGCGCGTGGGTGCCAATGGCTACCATCGCCTGTCCGGTCTCGATGGCGGCGCGTCCCATGCTTCGTTCGCGCGCGCGCAGGCTGCCGGTTAGAAGTACGGTGCGAATGCCGAATGGCTCCAGCATAGCTCCGATGCTGCGCGCGTGCTGCTCGGCCAGCAGCTCGGTGGGGGCCATAATCGCGCCCTGGTAGCCGTTGAGAGTTGCCAACAACAGCGCGGCTGCCGCCACCGCCGTTTTACCCGCGCCGACATCGCCCTGCAACAGGCGCGACATGGGCTGGCTGCGCGCCAGATCACCGAAAATCTCGATAATCACGCGACGCTGCGCATCTGTAAAGCGAAATGGCAGCGTTGCCTCGAACGGCTGATCTGTGGCGATACTCGACCAGAGTGTAGCCCCTGGCTGGTTTAAATCGCTCATGGGATGGTCATGCTGGATGGCATTCTCTGGAATATTACTCGTATCAATGAATATTTTCTTATAGTCTAATTGGAAAGTGTTGCCCTGCGGGGCTTCGCGCTGCCAGCGTGTGCGCCGCTCCTGCATACCGAGGTGAATGAGAAAGAGTTCGTCGAAGCCCAGGCGGCGGCGCGCCGCTTTGAGCATGTCTTCGTTTTCGGGGTAATGGATGTGCGAGATGGCATCGGGCAGCGTCAGCAGCTTGCCCGCCATGCGGATCGAGGGCGGCAGATAGTCTGGGATCATGGCGGCATAATGGTCAACCGTCCACTTGGTCAGGCGGCGCAGCAGCCTGGCGTGCAGTCCCTCGGTGAGCGGGTAGGTGGGTACCAGCCGCCCCGTATTCAGCAGATCGCCTTTTTCCGGTAGTTCGTGGCTGCGCACGTTAAATTCAACCTTGTTGCCGAAACGCTGTTTGACGCCTGTGACGACCAGGTATTCGCCTTTTGAGGCCGACAACTGCTTCTGTAAATAGGGCTGATTGAACCAGGAGACGCGAATTTTGCCTGTATCGTCCGAGATGGTGGCGATAGTGCGCACGCGCCCCCCGCCTGTGCGCGTGGTTTCAACTTCCCAGATAAGGCCCAGCGTGGTTGTGACTTCGCCAAAAGGGATGCTGGCGATTTTGGTGAGCTTGCTATAATCGCGATGTTGGCGCGGGAAATAAAAGAGCAGGTCGCGCACGCTGCGCACACCCAGGCTGCGCAATCGCGCCGCCACCGATGGCCCAACCCCCGGCACGGCCGTCACTTCCGCCCTGAGCAGGGTGAGAGACGCGTGATTAGCGGTCATACCCGCTTCCAATCGAATTGGATTTTCTGATTCGCGCTGCGCCGGTCGCACAGGCGACGTCGCCTTATCCGTGTATTGTAGGGGCGACCCTTGCGGTCGCCCTGGCTCATCACGCCCTGGCTCATCACGCCCATTGCCTTCCAGCTCTTGCAAAATCGATAGCGCGGCGCGCAGGCTGGCGGCTCGCTGCATGGGGTCTTGCTGGCGATAGCCCTCCAGGTGTTCGGTGAAGCGATAGATCGGCTTGAGGTCCAGTCCCGCGTCTTTGCAGAGCGCGCTGGCCTCCTCTGCCCAGTGGACGGCGAAGAGTTCTAAGCCGCCTCTGACGACCCTGTCCTGGTGGTTGCCGCGCTGCTCGTAGTGCAATACCTTGCGCGCGCGGTCGATGATTGAAGTCAGTTGTGATGCTGTTTGATTTGACATAACTTTACACGATACTTTGTTCTATAGTCCTCTTAATGTTTTCATACTATAGTGGGTACCCTATGGTAGTGTCAAGTTCATGCGCAAGCTATTATGCTGATTTTTCAGTCTCCTCAGCCGGCGCTGTGAAGTGTATTTCCAGGGATTTATTCACGAAGCGCGCCAGTTTAGCTTCCTGGTTGGCCAGTACCGTTGGCAGCGTGATGTCACGTTTGAAATTGCCGATCTCGACGATCATCTCGTCGCCCTTTTTGGTCATCAGTACCTTGTCCATTTCGACGTGTGGCAGGGGCAGGCGCAAGATGTAGGTGTCACCCTGGTGGATGATCTCCTGGATGGGGCCGCGATGGAAGACCTGTGTAGGGTCTACGTCGCCGAAGATGGTGCGCGCTAACTCGTCGAGCTGCGGGATGCCGATGATCTCGTGTGAGAGATAGGGCGCTTCCCAGATGGGCAGCGGCGCGAAGGTGGAGTGGATTTGCTGGCGCAGCTTTTCCTGGTTGCGATACAGGTCTTGCATGAAGACATCCTGGTAGTTGCCGGGCTGGATTACGCGGTTGCACACGACGCCGTCGATGGGGTAGCCGAACAGTGCCAGGTAGGTTTCCGCGCGTAATGCCTCTTTAATCACCATGCGTTCGGGGTTGACCACCGGGCGATAGGAACTGATGTCAGGATTGGAAAGTACTTCGCGCAGGACTTTGACTCGTTCGCTGAGCACCTGCACGGCCTCCAGAACTTCACCGGATGGGATGAAGGCTTTAATGAATGGGCGAGCAAGAGTAAGGGTGGCGCTTTTGAAGTTGATGCCGGAGATGCGGTTGGCGTACCACTGGAAGGTATCGGGCATGCTGAGCAGGCGCACGGTCTCGCCTGTCGGCGCGGCATCGATTATCACAACCTCAAATCCGCCGTCGCGCGCGTTGCGGTAGATGTTGAGCAGGCTGACGATCTCGTCCATGCCGGGGATAAGCGCCAGTTCTTCCGCCATCACCGAGTCCAGCCCGCGTTTGCGCAGCAGTTGGCTCATCTTCTCCTGCAATTTGCCCCAGCCCTGGCGCATCTCGTCCAGCGCATTGACTTCCTGCGCCCAAAGATTGTGAGCCAGTTCCTGCGGCTCAGAGGTAAGCGGTTTATCGAGACAGTCGGCCAGGCTGTGCGCCAGGTCGGTGCTGACAACCAGTGTTCGTTTGCCAAGCGCGGCTGAACGGGCCGCCGTGGCCGCGGATATGGTGGTTTTGCCAACGCCGCCTTTACCGAGATAAAGTATTATACGCATACGTGTCCTTGCTTCCTGAAAATTTTATTGCTATGGCGACCGCGAGGGTCTCTCTTATCATTATGTACGTAGCTGCCCTGCTTATGGTTATTTTTTGCGTTTAATGAACTCATTATAGTATCAATAGCGGCCTGTACATCCAATACGATAGACAACGCGTAGGGTAGGGTCATTCTGCGACGTGAGCGCCGAGGGCGCGGACGGGGTGTAAAGACGAGGTTGCGAGGAGAGTTCGCAGAGTTCTCCGTACTTCAGGGTGATGTGTAGGGACGCGATTTATCGCGTCCGCGTGGGCGAGTGTCGGCGTGGGCGGACGCGATAAATCGCGTCCCTACACATCACCCGGAAGGACGGAGAACCTTTTTTGGCTGTGATAAGCTGCTATTTGTTGCCAGGTTCAATCCTCATTATTTGATCTAAAAGCACGTACTCACAGCAGCCCTCATAACCAGGCTCCAAGCTC
>DATLSI010000337.1:0-2540 GCA_035534255.1 Ktedonobacteraceae bacterium
GAGCTTGGAGCCTGGTTATGAGGGCTGCTGTGAGTACGTGCTTTTAGATCAAATAATGAGGATTGAACCTGGCAACAAATAGCAGCTTATCACAGCCAAAAAAGGTTCTCCGTCCTTCCGGGTGATGTGTAGGGACGCGATAAATCGCGTCCGCCCACGCCGACACTCGCCCACGCGGACGCGATCAATCGCGTCCCTACACATGTGCGTCCTTTTTCACCCGCAATGATGCAGACCCCAAAAAAGCAAGGGTTCCTCGGATTGAGGTATCATGCTATAATAGAACCAATTGTTTAGAGAACGAAAGGCAGGCTCCCCATGCCAACACAAGAAGAGCGATTAACAGCACTAGAGCAAAAAACCGCCAGGCCGCTCTAAAGGCCGCACAAGCAGACACCTTGCCAGGAGTAGACAGACCGTGCTACTATCTATCATAAGGCATATGATCCATTTTCAGGTATTTTGAATGTGTGTTTGCTCTAGTGCAGAGGTTAGATATGCAGTTATCATCGCTAACAGCAGCATTGTCGCCAGGACTTGCCAGCCTCCCGACCCTGTCGAATTATTTTTTCATCGCGGCATCCTGTTCGCTGGTTATTATGACCCTGGCCTACCTGTGGTATACGTTTGGCGCGGCGCGGCTGGCAAATAAGCTGGCAGTAGAGCAGGCAAGCTCGCGGAGACGAGTGCAGGCCGGCGCCGCCGCAGTCGCCGTTGAGGGCGGAGGCGTTACCACGCTGGTCAAAGACGATGTGGTGATGCGCGAGCAGGCCGATGGTGAGAAGCCTATCGCGCTGAACCGCAACATCATCGCTATCGGGCGTACCGGCACGGCTCTAGGCTGGCTCACCGTGCTTCTGCTCATCACGTCGCTGCTTATGCGCACGATCGTGGAGCAACACGCGCCGTGGAGCAATCTGTACGAGTTTAGCCTGAGCTTCACGACTGCTTTATTGCTGTGCTATTTGATCTTCGAGGCGCGTTTCCACGAGCGCGTGCGCGCCTGGGGCCTCTACATCGGTGTGTTGTCGATTGTGACGCTTGGCATCGCTGTCTACCTCGGCGTCACTTACAACATGATTAATGATTCAACGGCATTGATTCCCGCGTTACAAGATAAGCCCATCCTGACTATCCATGTAGCAACAGCCATTTTCGCCTATGCGCTCTTCAGCGTGGCCTTTGGCGCGGGTGTAATTATGCTGGTACAGGGCGGCGAGGGTCGGCGCTTCGCGTGGCTCCCCTCGGCGGAGGCCGCCGACGAGCTGGCCTACAAAGCCGTCATTGCCGGTTTTCCGCTGCTCGCGCTGACGCTCATCCTGGGCGCGTACTGGGCCAACTACGCCTGGGGCCACTACTGGAGCTGGGACCCCAAAGAAACTTCGGCGCTGATCACCTGGCTGCTCTACGCGGTCTACCTGCACGCGCGCGGCATTCGTGGCTGGCGCGGCAAACGCATCGCCTGGCTGCTGACCCTCGGTTTCATAGCTACGCTCTTCACCTATTATGGAGTAAGCTTCTTCGTGCCGAGCCTGCATAGCTACGCGATTCCCCACTAAAACCTGATAATTTGGCACGAGCCAGGGCGCGGGCTTGTCCCCGCCCTGGTCCACCATTCCCAGTATTATCGCCCGGCTACCTGGATTTTCTCGGCTGCCGGAACAACTTCGGTCGCCAGCAAGTCGAAAGGTTCGAGGTCGGAGACATTTTGCAGGCTGAAGATGGCCTGGTCAATGCCAATCTCGGCCAACTGCGCCAGTTGCTCCAGCAGGGCAGCAGGAGTGGTGGAACCGTTGCGCCCGTCGCGTGTCAGCCGATACGAATTGAGCGAAGTCTTTTCGATCTCTTCATAAGGGCGACCGACCGCGGCGCAATGCTCGCGCAGGATATCCAGTTTGCGCTTGACCTCTGGTAGTGGCATGCGCGCGAAGAGGTTGCAGGCATCAGCATATTGCGCCACCAGGCGCAGCGTTTTGCGCTCGCCACCACCGCCAATCAGGATGGGCGGATGCGGCTTTTGCAAGGGCAGCGGCGAGTTGAGCGGGCGCGCTAGCTGGTAGTGTGTGCCCTCGTAGGGAGCATCATTCCCGGCCCACATCTGGTGCGCGATTTGCAGCGTCTCCTCCAATCGCTCAAAGCGTTCCGCGAGCGGTGGAAATGGCACACCCAGGCCGCGATGCTCTTCCTCGTTCCAGGCCGCGCCAATGCCCAGGTAAGCGCGTCCATGCGAAAGCACATCCAGCGTGGTGGCCGTCTTAATAAGGATGCCCGGATGGCGGTAGGTCACGCCCGTGACCATCGTGCCAAGCTTGATGTGGTTGGTGCGTCCGGCTGCGAAGGCCAGCGCGCTATACCCCTCAAGCATCTCAAATTCCGGCGGCCCTGCCATGCTAATCTGAAAGAAATGATCCATTACCCACAAACTATAAAAACCCGCCCGTTCGGCGCGTTCAGCTACCAATCCAAAAGTATCGCCCAGTTGCTCCTGCCCGTTGGGCCAGGTGAAGCTGGGAACCTGTAATCCAAGTCGCATACGGTTA
>DATLSI010000338.1:0-17222 GCA_035534255.1 Ktedonobacteraceae bacterium
ACATGAATTTCGAGGATTACAACTATGATATTTCAGTTCGTGCATTGAATCTAGAGAGCGAAGAAAAGCGGAAGCAGTGGCGTGAACGTTTTGCATTCGAGATTTTTGAGAAATTGAAAGCCACTGACAAATATGATCTAATGATGATCGAAAATATTCAAATTAAGTTAGCGGAGTTTCATCCAAAATCTTCATGAAATGGATTGATCGCTCAGGTTGAAAAACCTTTTCAAAAAGGACAGGTACATTGTAGTAAACGCGATGTGCAAGTTATTCTAAGCAACCAGCCGATCAAATTGGAGATACGGAGCCTGCTCTTGCTGATTGAAAAAAAAGCAGACGGTATGCATCAAAAGGCAGCGCAACAAGCGATTGCGCAGATGCCAAAGATCCCGCGCCCAGACCCGCTTCATCTGACACCGATCCGTCAGTTGACCAAAGACGGTGTCAATGAGGTAGCGCACCCGTCCCAACACGGGACTCTGGTACGCTGCGGCTTGTGGCGCATGCGCCTGGCGGAACGGGGCTTGCAACACGATGCCTTTGGTGCGCAAGAAGGCTTGCAGATTGGGCAGCCAATAGTTGCGATCTCCCAGCACCACGCCGGTGGTGCCTTCCAGCAAGAGAGGCGCGATTTCGCCATCGGCTTCATTGGCGGGTGCCAGAAAGACACGGGTCAGCAGGCCCGGCCAACTCAGTTGCGCATGGACGCGAAAGCCGTAAAACGTCTGCCGATCGGCATGATCTTTGCCATAGCTCGCCACGCCCCGGAAGCGCACACACCAGGGCGCACGGGCAAAACGGCACACCGGCAATGGCACACTATCCACAATGAACAGGCAGGCATCGTAGGTGATGACCTCATCGCGCAACCAGCACCACAGGCGCTCTTTAACTGCCCACAGATTGGCCGCTTGCCGCACAAAGGTACTCCGATGCAAACCGGTGAGTCCCGGAAAAAAGTGCGTGTAGTGACGCTGGAAGTACTCAACGAGTTCCTTATCCTGGGACAGGCCCAGATAACTTCCCACGACTTCCAGGGTCAGGACTGCACTATCCGACAGTTTGGGCATGGGTCCTCGTTCGCGCAAGCGGGTTCCTTTCAGCACTGCTGGCAGCATCTCGTCAATCAAACAGAAACATGTGATAATAAAATCGTCCAGGCTCATGGTGTCCCTCCTCAGAAAAACTTACAATACTTCTGAGTAAAGTAGACTCTCTGAGCCTGGCCTTTGGCAAGAATACTTGCACATCGGGTTAGTTAAGTACGGGAGAAGAATTATATGCCCAGGATAGTATGCCCCAATTGCGGCAATGTCATGATTTTTCAAAATCCGACATGTCCGGTTTGTGGCGTCGATCTCACGTTGGGTGCGGCTGGTTCACCTATCATATCGTCGCCCACTTCGCCGCCGGTCAGCAGCCCGACTTCCAGCTCTCCTCCCTGGCCCACGTCATCTAGCTCGTCCGGCTGGCCCATCACCGGATCGGGAACAACGCCTCCCATAACGGGCAGCAGTGGAGCCTCGATGACAGTGGCGCGCCCCTCGTTCCCGCACTCCGATCTGGAGGGTACGGTGAAGTATCAACCGGCGGTATCTGAAAGGACGGCGGGGATAGATTGGTCGCAGTGGTTTCTTAGCTGCCTGTTTGCTCCTGTGCTTCTCTTAGTCAGACCTGCTTTCCTTATTGGAGGGATGCTTCATCTTGGAAGGTATCACGGGCGCAAGATTCCGGTACTCCTGGCAAGCATCGAGGAATCTGGATCTGGCGGAATCTTGCGTCAAGCGCGTTTCGAGGGAGAATTGACACTCAGCGGAGTGAATCAGGGAGACGAGGTCTCGTTATGGGGGAAAATGCGCGGCGGTGTGCTACTGGTCAAGGGCGGTTACAATTACACGCATAGTGCCGATATTAAGTTACAGCAACGCCATATCCCTTACGTCTGGCGGAGCATTGCTTATGCAGTAATAGCTGTCATCGTTCTAGTAATCCTGACCACGCTGCTCTCGAGTCCGCATTAAACGTCCCCGGCGTGGTAAATCCCAACAGAAAGGCCAGGCAGAGAATGGTGAGGAATTCGAATGATCGATCCCGTTAAAGGTATTGAAGAACTGGAACGACACGATCTGGAAGGCGTGGATGCCAGCCCTTTTGAACTTTCAGATGCACTCAGTGCCAGCTTTCTCCAGATACGTGGCCTGGCAGACTTCTGGAGCCAGAATCCAGAAGTTGATTTTGCTCAGACGATCATCGACCTTGTCGTGAGCGCGCATAGCCAGGCTGGGAAGTCGCTGATCTTTGTCCTGGTAGGGGCATCTCAGCGCCTCTCGATCTATATTTCTCTCGGCGATCCAGAAATGACGCAAGCAATAATCGAGGGAGCGTTGCCTGGGGTGTCTTTTGTCATCGACAACAAGACACGCGCGCCAAAAGTTATCACGAATCTGGCTTCTTTGCTGGCGAAACATGTTGTTGCGCAAGGCGTCATTGGCGGCATCCCTAGCCGGAAAGCGCCCGGCAGCGTTTCTCAATCTGCCGCTTCTCCTCATTTAGAGCAGGATGCCGGGCGCAGCGAGAACGAGAGTATGGGAGCAGCCACAGTGCATGGAACGGCTCATCTCGAACGGGTCATACGCGGAATGTCCGGATCGACCTGGGCATACATTGTCCGGGCTTCTCCCCGCCATCGCCCATATGTTATGAAGGAACGATTAAGAACACTTGACGAACTGGCGCAGGCCGTTTCCGAATCACGCCGCCAGCTTCAGCGAAACATCCAGCAGGGGAAAACATTAAATCCGGCGGCCAATACCAGTATTTCCGAAACGGTGAGTGGCGAAGTTATCAACTACCGTACTCATTACCTGGCGCAATTGTTGGAACAAGAGTTACGGCGCTACGACCGCGCGCTGGCTCTGGGACAATGGGTGGTTGAAATCTATGTTGGCGCCGCCGATCTGTGGGAACTCAGGCGCTTATCGGCGCTGCTTATCGGAACCCTGACCGGAAAGGACTCGCGCCCGCGCCCGCTGCGAGCGCATCAATGTGTGAGATCCAGCAGTAGTTTGGATTTAGGCCACTTCCTCACCTCTCTCTCGTCTGAAGAGTTGGCGACATGCATCCAGTTGCCACGCGCGGAAGCGCCGGGGTACGCAATTACCGATCATGCGCGCTTTGACGTTGATTTCAGCCCATCATCCCCAGCATCGCTGCCGCTCGGCATGATCCAGCAAAACTCCAGGGATACAGGCGATGCCTACTGTATTACATTGAACGATCTTACCAAGCACGCGGTCGTTGTAGGGGTTACAGGCAGCGGCAAGACCACTACAATCCTCAATTTGCTCGATCATGCCGCCAGCGCGCATGTGCCTCTTCTCGTCATCGAGCCGGCCAAAACAGAGTATCGACCCTTGCGTCATGCTCTCGCGGGCAAGAAAGAAGTACGGGTTTATACGTTGGGCAACGAGAATGTGGCGCCCTTTCGCCTGAACCCCTTTGAGTTCGAGACCGATGACGAGCCTGGGAGCGATTCTTTGCTCAGCCATATTGATTTTTTGAAAGCCGTCTTTAACGCGGCCTTTGAACTCTACCCGCCTATGCCCTATGTCCTTGAAATGGCATTGCACGCGGTGTACCAGGATAAGGGATGGGAACTCGCCAGCGGACGCAATACTCGTTTATCTGACAGTGAATGGTCAAAACGCCATCACTTTCCTATCTTTCCCACGCTTACCGAACTGTATCGCAAAGTTCTCGCTGTGACTCTTCGGCTTGGCTACTATGGAGAAGTCGAACAAAATACGATAGCGGGTTTGCAAGCGCGCATAGGTTCGTTACGCCTGGGAGCAAAGGGCTTCATGCTCAATACGCCGCGCGGCATCCCAATGGAGACACTCCTCTCATTGCCAACAGTGCTGGAGCTGGAAAGCATTGGCAACGACGACGAGAAAACGTTCCTCATGGGCCTTTTTCTGGCACGCCTGTATGAGTATCGTCGTTTGCAGGCTGCGCGGGGAATGTTGCCGCCCGGCCTACAGCACCTGCTGATCTTTGAAGAGGCGCACCGATTGCTCAAACACACGGCAACGCAGGTTGACAACGAGAAGGCTAATCCGCGCGCCCAGGCCATTGAAACGTTTACTAACATGCTTTCGGAAATTCGCGGCTATGGGCAAGGGGTGATTGTTGCCGAGCAGATTCCTTCCAAACTGGCTCCCGATGTTTTGAAAAATACTAACCTCAAGATCGCGCATCGTCTCGTCGCGGGCGATGATCGTCAGAGCGTAGGGCAGACGATGAATTTTACCGCGCCACAGTCCTTGTATCTCGGCACGCTCTCCCCAGGTATGGCAGCGGTTTACGCCGAGGGGGCCGACCACGCCTACCTGGTACGCATGGAAAATTACCGGCTAGCCCATGGCTTCAAGCCTCTCAGGAATGCTGAACTGGCGAAGACCAGCGCAGCCTATGCCTCCGTTGAGGATTATCTGGCGATTCCGCAGATGTTTGTCTATGGCATCAAGCGCACACCCTTTCATGGCCCTGACTCGGCCATCTATGAAGCTACAGGCTCGCTCATTGAGACGGAATCCTGCAAGCAGTGGTTGGCCCGCTTGCTTGTCGTCGCTTTGTTCAATCGCTCGCAGCTTCTCTCTCTCCTGGATCAGTTGCCTCGTATTATCACCTCTGAACTGCCGCAGTTGCATGCGAGGCGAGAAGAAGTACGTCTCATGGCGCTTGTACGTGGGTGTGCCGAGATGCTGCACGAGCGAGGAGCTGAAGTTGGATGGAGCTATCCGTTCGTGGAAGAGTTGCGTCAGCATCTCACGCAGAGTTTGGTGACGCTTTTCCGCACCAGGGATATCACACGCGCTGCGGGCGACCTTGATCAATTCTACAAGAAATATACGACAAACCTCAACCGTCCCCATGGGCCATTCCCTGGCTGCTGTCACTGCGAAGAGAAATGCATCTATCGGCTGGAGGTCAGACGCATCTTGTCGGCTGAGGATCAACGGTGGATTGAGCGAGATATTCAGGATATTGCGGATGGAACAAGCGATTACGAGGATGTCGCGAAAACGGCGCTTCTCATCGGCGAACAATGGCTGGAAGATGAACACGTCTTAGCTCCGAATATCGGGTATTGCGGCGCGCTTCACGCGGTAGCCCGGCTTGATGACCCACCCGTTACCACTTTACAACAAGCCCAGTTTGCTGATAGGCTCGCTCCTCATCTGCTGCTGTGAAGGCGGGATTTCCGCAAGCGAGGATACAAACATTCAATAGTAGTATGGATACGAGAGTGAGAGTAAATGATCACATAGTTTTTATCCTATCACAGGTGACAGCAAACTACGGGACGCGGAGATTATTGCCGCGCTCAGTATATCGGTAGCTATCGCTTCGCTTGATGATCTCATCCTTACTGACGAGGAGGCGGAGAATACATTCTTACGCAACATCGCACGGCTGACACGGGCGATAGTATCAATTACGCAAGCTAACGCGCCAGTCCTCTGGGCGGAGCTGTACCGGGAACGCGCTGACAATTATCTACAACTGGCTGGTATTGCCGGACAGGTAGATAATACCGAACGCGCTATCGCGGATTATGACACGGCCCTGACTGTATTTACCACGGATGTCCAGCCCATGATGTGGGCAAGAGCGCGTATGCTGCGCGGTTTGGTCTACAGAGAGCGAACAACGGGTACACAGGCCGAAAATAGATCAATTTTAGAATGGCATTGACGCTAGAAATGTCTGTTGATTCCAATGTCTAATGTTTCCTACACTCCCATCACTACGAAGCCGGCCCAGAAAAAGGGATCAGCGTAGGGCAGCGCGTCTGGATCGCCTCGGTTGGCGGCTTCGTGCTGGATGGCGACGCGCGCGCGGGTGTAGCTCAGGCGTAAGCTGCGGATTGTGGAAGCTGGTACGTGCAGAGGATCAAAGCTGGCTAATGTAGAGTTAGTCGCCTCCTCGCGCAGCCAATGTTGGGCGGCGGCTAGCGCGCGAGCGGGCGGCCATAATCCTTGCGGGTCGAGATAGAGCTGCGCGAAGCGCGTCATGAGCAGAAAGGTAGCTTGGTCATTGACGGGCCAGAGCGAGGCGATCACGGCTGCCGCGCCTGACTGTAGGAAACCGGCGCCAATGCCCAGCGCCTCGTTCGGTACGCGCTGCATGTCGATGATCGATGTTTCACAGGCGGATAGGACGAGCAGGCGCATGCCACTGAGGTTGATCGCGCCATCAAGGACTTCGCCGAGATAGATGCTGCGCTCCTGCTCGGCAATTGCCTCTGTTCCCGCCAGGACGAGGCGCGAGCGGCGCGGGTCGCCCGCGTAATATTGGCCGTGCAGGGAGAGGTGGGCATAGCGCGCCTGCGTCAGTTCCTCGATGATGCGTTCGCGTGTGATCTCGCCTGGGCGCAAGTAGCGAATATTGGCCGCCGGGTAGTTATGCTCTTTCGCGATACGCCGAATAGTTGCCGCCTCGGCCTCGGCGTAGGGCAGCTCCGCTCCCGCCGTGTGCGGCGTAGGATTGCCCGCGATCAGCAGCGCGCGCCGTTGCTGATTACGGCCGCCAGCCCGTTCGTGAGCGATTTCCAGACTGCGAGCACTCGGCTCAATTGTAACTTCCTCGAACAGCTCGCTCATGGGACGCTGCTGGCCGTTTCCTGCTGAAATAAGCGCTGCGGGTAGAGGAAAGAGGCCGAGCCAGCTATACGGGACGAGGCGCACCGTGCGTATGCCTTCGCGCAGCAGCAGTGCGGCAACATCGTCCAGTCCAAACTGGCCCAGTGTGGCAACAGCCTCTTTTACCCTGACCAGCGGCGTCTCACCCTGTTCGATATCGAAAAGATCGAACAGCGCCATCTCATCCAGGCGCGGCAGCAGCACGTGGCGAGCGCGCAGCGTCCCTTCGTGATCGCGAGTAACGATCACGCACATACCACCCGTCCCCGTCAGGATTGAACCGGCAACCAGGTAGACGAGCGCCTCGCCGGGGGTGCGGATTGCGCGGATAATGCCGGACAGTGTGGGAACGGGCGTCATGAAGTCGGGGCTATCAAGTTGCCGGATGCGTTCCCGTGCCTGAATGAAGTCGTTATAGGCAGCGTTTATGGCATCCTGCTCTACCGGGGTGGACTGATGCTGGGGAGACTGGAGTTGAGCTTTGCGCCACCGATTGTGCGCCGTGAGAAAAGTCTTCATGCGATCGCGTGCGGCGGGATCAGTAATACGATCCAGGCGAATATCGTCGAGTTCCAGGGCCACGCGCTGGATTTGCGCGCGCCCCTCTTCGAGCGCGACGGCAATGGCGGCTTCGTCTACTGGCTGCATATGCATCATAGCCCAGGCATCCTGTGTATAGATGTCAATAAGGGCAAATTCGGCGATGATATCGGCCTGGTCCTGCGTGCTGTCCGTGCTGGCCGCCAGGTCGCGCTTGGCCCAGCGTGCGCGCGTCAGGGCAACATGAGCTTGCGGCCACTGTTCCAGTGTGGCGAAAGCCCTGGCTCGTATATGCTGTAGGCGGCAATAGTGTGAGGGAGCAGACTGCCGGGTAAATACCGTCAGAGCGGACCCGGTGTCGGCCAGAGCGTGTTCTGCATCATCCGGGTTCCCCATCCGGGCCAGCTCGTTGTACAGGACGCCGCGGTTGCTGATGGTGATTGCCCAATCAAAAGGCGTCTCGCGCCGTGACAGAACGGTCAGCGCCGCGTCATAATCCTCAATGCCGTGCCGTATGTTTTCCTCACGGTGTCCCGTAAAGTATCCCTGAGCCTGTAGCGCGCGGGTCAGGGCGCGCTCGCGCAGCACCGCAGCCCATTCGCGCGGCGTGAAGGCGCGCGAGAAGACGGTGAGCGCCGCCGTGAAATCCGCCAGCGCCTGCTCGAACAACTCGGTTTGCTCCTCGATCAGCGCGGTCAGCGATTCCGGGTGATGGCTTAAGAAACGCTGTGTGAACGTTCTCATGCCGACTCCGCGCTGTGTGAAGCTGCTGGCGAGCGCGAGGTGTCGGCGAATCATACCCCTGTTGACCAGCGTCTTCGCCCACCAATGCGGCGTTTCGTCGAACGAAAAGATGTCCAGCGCGGCATTGCAATCAGCCAGCCCTCGTCTCAAGTTCTGCCGCATGTTGTTCGCGAGCATCACAATGTAAATTGAGGCGCGATTCGCCAGCGCCACCCCTTGCTCAAGGCGCAGATTGAGTTGCTGGAACAGGATCAGAGCTTTATCGCAGTCGGCCAGCGCCAGCCGTTGGTTTTGCGCGCGCTCGCTTGCGATACGCTGCATGTAACACGTAGCGCGGCCTATGCGCGCCATCCCTTCGTTCTGACTATACTCGCTGTCCTGTAAAACACTAATCGCGTCGTTGTAATCGCGCAGCGCCTGTTCCAGGTTCTGGCTCTTTTCTCCCTCGATACGCTGCACATATGCGCCGCCGCGATTGGTCAGCGTCATTGCCCAGTCTTGCGGCGCGGATGAACGGGAGAACACGGTAAGCGCACGGTCGAAATCGTTGAGAGCCTGTTCGATATTGTCCCGAGGTTTGTCCGTGATGCATTCCATACGAGCAGTGCCGCGCATCACCAGCGCGTTTCCCCAGGACTCTGCCATCATACGCGAAGTGCGTGACTGGCAGAGTCTGATGGTCATATTACAATCTTCGATCACGCGATCCAGGGTCGCCTGTCGATCACCGCTCTGGCTGCGATACAAAACCCTGGCTCTATACGAATACAGATTGACACTATGCCAGTCCTTGCCCAGCCGCGCAAGGACCGGCTGAGCTGCGTCGAAATCCGCGAGGACCTGCTCAATATTGTAGTGTTCCTGCGGCAGGAGTTTTTCCTGCTCGATCAGCGCCATGCCGCGCGTCACACGCACCATCGCCCATTCGAGAGAAGCGTCCTGCTGCTTGTAGGATATCTCGATGGCGCTAAAATCGTGGAGCGCCTTCTGAACATGCGCTGTGCGTTCGGCTGAACTAAGACGCTGAGGGCTGTCGCCGAGAACAATCAGTGTATGGATCATGCCGCGCAAGAACATAAGTGAGGCCCAGGCCGCGGGTGTGACGGCTTCGGTCACCACGGAGAGAGCGGATTCGCAATGCCTTAACGCCTCCTGCTGATCGCACTGAGGATCGACCAGCGCGATCGCCGCGCTGCTCCAATGAAAGTTTGCCCACAGGTAAGGCGTCGTTTGCCGATCAACCTGCTCAAGCGCCTGCTGCGCCATTTTGCTCATATCCGCGATCCGACCCGTGTTGATCACGCTGCCGATTTGCGTCAGATAAGGTAAAAGATCCATCCTCTGCTGCTGCGGCAGATTCTGGATTTCTTGCAAACCAAGTGCGAAGAATGGATCGTTCAGATTGACGCCAGCCATATCGGCGGGCGAAAACGAAAAAGCAGGATCGTCCTCATCTTGCTTATCCTGTGCGACCGGCTGCTCCGGCGGCTGTAGCGGGTGGGAACGAGCATATTTCAGTAGCGTGATGGTTTGCAGTATTTGCTGCGTCTCCACCTCGCCCTGGCCGGTGCGGGAGATAAGGTAGAGGGTAGCGAGCATGGCCGGCGAGGTGAACATGTCCTGCTGCGCCACAATACGCTGCTCCACGTCTTGAAACGACGAAGCGGTTGATAGCAGCGCTGTCGCTTCCAGCGCGGGCAATATCGTAATACAATATTGCTGCCACGCGACTTCGGTGGAGGAAGCCAGGGAGTTTTTTAGCAAGGTGATGAGCATGGCGATATGTTCAGCGCGGCCATCCTGATTCACATCAGCGATCTCCGCGTGAATGTGTTGTAACGCTGCCAGCGCGTTTTGCGTTACCAGGATATCACGGTGTTCTTCCAGAAATGTATGTAGCGTTTCCCGGTCGGTAATGTCGAGCCATGTTTCGAGCGTGCTGACGACAGGCGCGCTATCCGGCAGCTTCTCATGTGATGCCGGAGGCATGTCTTCGATCTGCTGCTTTGCCAAACGTTCAAAGAAGTATGACGCTTCGAGTAAGGCGGCGAAGGAACTTTTGATCTGTGCTTCATCGCGCAGATCAACAGCGATGCTTGTCAGGCGTTGATGGATAGCGAGGTATTCGGCGGGCGCATCTTCGAGAGTTAACCCTTCCAGAGCCGCACGATATGCAGCGGCGGCACGCTGTAAGTTCAACGAATGATGATCGTTGACGCGCTCCATATAGGCCATGCCCAGGTGGGTGTGAATTATCACCCACAGCGGCGGCGCGTCCTCGCTCTCGATGGCGCTCGAAGCTGCTTCCAGGTCAGTGATAGCCTGTTCGATAGCGTCAGGGCCTTTGCTGTCCTGGCGATACAGCGGCACAATGCCGCGCCGCATGTGAAGATAGGCCCAATGTTGCGCATCCTCCTCGCGCGCGACTATGGACAGCGCCGCGCTGTAACTGGCAAATGCCTGTTCAAATAGTGCGTCATCCTGTGTCTGATCAAAGACCTCGGCCTGGATATCACCGATTTCCTGACAGAGGGTGGCAAAGACCTGGGGATATGCGGTGCGCTCTAAGGTAGCCTGTATTTGCGTCAGTGTCGTAAGCCAGTCCTCCGCGGCAACAGGAAACACCGTCTCGAGATCCTCCTCATCCTGAGCGGAGGAGAGACGTTCGTATACCCGGTCGAAGCCGTTGATCTGTGCGTAGTGCAATAAGTGCAGATACGTTTGCAGCGTTTGCGCCATTTCTTCTTCTCCCTCGACGCCAGCACGAATGGTCGTCAGGTAAAGAACGGCGAGCGCGCGGCCTGAGAGAAGAGCGGTGGAATGCGTTTCCACTATCTGCCGCAGTTGTTCCTCATCTTCTGCCTCCAAAAGCGCGTCGAGCGCGGTAGCGATCTGGGCATTTGAAGGCAGCACAGAAGTATCTTGCCGCTCCGGGATCAGCCATGAAATCATATTACGCCTCCTCTTTCAATCCGAACAGATCATTCATGCATTTACAACTGAATGTATTTTACAGAAATGATCGAGGCTTGACAAGAGGTTCTGCTATACTGTATTCAGAAACCTCTGCCAGGCAATGGGCAGACCATAGGCGCATATTTCGGTCTGGAGCCGCATCAATTTCTCTACATGCTGCGCAGTGGCAGTGTTACGAGCTACATGTTCCTGGGCGGACGTTTCGAGGAGCTGCAATTTTAGCGTATCTGTACAGAGAACTGCCTCGTGCGTTCGAAGCGTTTCGTACAACTGCGGCACTGTGCTGGCGCGTGTAATGGCGTCGTGTGCGCTGCTAGCCTGCCATTGCAGCAGCTTAAAGCGTTTCCACGCTTTAGCGATAGTAGTACTTTTCGCGTCTTCCAACAGTGTGAGGTATTGTCGCCAGTTCAGGATACTGAGGGCGTCGTCTTCTGCCTCATGCTCTTTGATCACTTGCCGCACGAGCGAGAGGCCATCATCCGAGAGCAGGATGGCACGGTGTTGTTTGAGCGCCCTATAGGTATCCTCCCAGGTTGGCGCGCTCGCGAACTCACTGATAGCCTGAAAAGCGCGCACCAGGTCAAACTGGCTGCCGGAACCGGCGTCGGCATCGTTGTACCAATATTGCTTCATTTACGGTATCCTCTTTCTTGATATGCACACAATCAATGTGCTACACTGTTTATGCCAGCTGAGAAACTGTTTGTCCATGCATGTTCATCAGTGTTCTCACAAGTAAGAGTAGCGTTTTGGAATCGTACTTTTCTCATGTAGCAATACAGTAGATTTTGGAAAAAGTTTATGGTATACTAGAAGAACGTCAATGCCAGACCCCTACAAACGCAGTATCTTGACGGTTGAACTTGCCCAGGTACTCCAGAAACGTGGCAAGACTCTGCAAGATCTCTCACGCAAACCGCTCGTGTTTCCACCGCGGATAGTACAGCGCATTGTGCAGTCGCTGACCGATGTACGCACGTTGCCAGCTCTCAACCGGGAGGAAATCATTACGCTGGTGGATACGCTCAAATTGAGCCAGGAAGAGTATACCCATATATTTGCCGCCCTGTTGGCGCTGGGCGTGCAGCGTCTGATGCTCGATTATCTTCCCCCTGAACGCGCCTGGGAGATCGCGGAAGAGGTGAAGTTGGCGGTCTTCGAAAAGGAAACGCGAGATCCGACGATCAGCCAGGATTTCCTTACTCGTCGCGTGCCTTCCGAGCAGGCGGTCAGCCAACCTGTTGCGACTGATCCCCTGGAGAAAGCGCTGTCGTGCTACGATGAAGGCGGCAGGTTATCGGCGCTAGGCGCGCTGGTAGGTAGCGAGGATGGGCATGTGTTGCTCGCGCAGGCGCAGGTCTACATGCAGCGCGCGCTCGATCTGCTCAATCGCTTGCCTCCGAGCATACGCGCCGGGGAAGAGTGGCAGTTCTGGCGCGATCAGGCGCAGGAGCGCCTGGTGGAGATCGAAGATGAGTTGGTTTAGCAAGAAAGGCCGGCAGGAGGAATCTGCTGCCCCCACGCGCAAAGAACTGCGCGCGGCTTTCATGAGCTATTTCGATGTCACCGGTGATCCCGCGAGCGAACGCAATTTCATCGAGCAGCACCCACTTCTGCTCCATCCGAAGAGTACCTCAGTATTATCGCTCCTGAGCGCGCAACTCCATGCAGAATGGCAAACCAGGCCGGAGCGGTTGCGGGCCATGGGCTATGATCAGACATATATCAGAGGAATGTCGAACAAGTTATCGACGCTGCAATCCATGCTGGACGACATTCGCAATCATGGAAGCACGATACAGGCTATTCGAGATACGTTTGTGAATATATATGGCGGGTTCGCGCTCGATGCGCCGGATCAGCTTGTTCAGGCGTATCAGGAAATGGATTCTGTGGCCTTGCAATTCTCCGGCAGCGAAGATTCCGCGGCGATCGTTAGCCGGATCAAGGACTGTCTCGAACTTGCCAGGCAACTGCCAGGGACTGCTCCAGAGATAGTGGCGGAATTACGCTATCTCTACTGGACACTACAGGATAAGCAAGTAAGTGATCCTGAAACGTTCCCCTGGCAGGAAGCAATAGAAGATCTACAGGCGGCTCTGGTAACCTATACACTTGAACGCTTCCCGCTGCGTTTTGCCGTTGTACAAATAGCGCTGGGAAATACCTGCTACCGGTGGGCGATGAGCGGTGAAATGGCATACCTGGAAAAAGCCGTTGATGCTTACCAGCAGGCGCTTAAAGGGTGTCATTACTACGATCATGTGCAGGAATACGTGGAAGCAAAGTGGGGTCTCGCTCAGGCCTACATTGTGCATTTTGAGGGAGACCCAGGCGAGAACACGGAGCTTGCTATCATGCACCTGCGGGCAGCGCTGGCATGGCATTTTAACGAAGATGAATATGCGCTTCACACGACAATGCTCCATGTACTGGGACAATTGTACCTGAAACGAGCCGGGGGCAAACCGCAAGCCAATAATTCGCTTGCTCTGCATTATCTTAGCGAGGCTGTGCAGCGGTATGCCCCACTGGATGATCCCTCCGGGTATGCGAGCGCGGTTTCTCTCCTCGCGCTTGCGTACCTCAGGCGCTCTCAGGGGAAAAAACAAGCTAATATTCAGCGTGCCATGATCTGTGTAAACGAAGTTTTGGGCGTGTACAAACCAGAAACGCATCCTATCCAGTATAGAGCCACACTTGGTCTCTATGGCGAGCTATCTAGAGTCTCGTCTACTGGAAATATCGAAGAAGCTATTGCTGCAACCCTGGAGGCGTTGCGTATGTCGCCTCCTGCCGATCCGCTGACAAGGACACTGCAAGAACAACTCGCGCTTGCTTACATAGTGCGGGACGCGGGAGATCCGCGTGAAAATCTGGAACAGGCTCTTGTACATTTGGAAGCTGTACTTGAGTCAGGCGATCTGGAGCCCCGCTCGGAAGAAGAGGCGTCCACGCATGAATCTCTTGGCGTGGCATATCGCAGCCGTATCGACGGCGAGCGGAGAGATAACCTGGAGCGCGCGATTTTCCATTATAATGCCGCCCTGGCTGTGTATACACCGCAAACCTATCCCGAATCTTACGCGCGTACTATGGTCAATCTGGGTATTGCCTGTATGGATCGTATGACTCGTCTGCGCGATCAAAATGTGCAGGAGGCTATTCGCTGCTTTATCGATGCTTTGCAGGTATACACTAGCCACTCTCATCCTCACGAGTACGCGAGCGTGTTGGGCTTCCTGGGTTTAGCCCATAGCGAACTTCAAACGGGAAGCGCGTGGGAGAGCCGCAGACAGGCCATTCGCTGCTATCAAAAAGCTCTGAAGGTCTTTACACTGCACAAATATCCTCGTGAGCATGCCAATATTCAATGCGCTCTGGGCATGGTCTACTGCGACGCGAAGGATCGGCGGCTTCACGAACGAGGAATCAGCAATTTGTGCGACGCGCTCCGCGTATATGAGCAGTTACAGCTTGAACGGAATGCGGCTGGTGTCCGGCACAATCTGGGCATCGCCTACGGAAAGAGGCTGGAAGGAGAGAAAGAGCGTAACCTGAAAACATCGCTAGATTACTTTACCGAGGCGCTGCGTTTCTACCCGCCTGATAGGTATCCACATGATTATCTCCAGGAGATGACCAGGCTGGCAACAACACAGGCAGCGTTGGGTCGATGGGAGGAAGCGCAACAATCTTACCGCCTGGCGTATGAGATCGAGGATGCGCTGGTAGAACAGAGTGCAGGTTTGGTCGGCCTGGAAGCCGTCTTGAAAGAAGTTCCCAACATTGCGCTGTATGAGGGCTATTGCTTGGCACGCCAGGATCGTATTGAAGAGGCCATTTCCTCTATTGAACATGGCCGGTTGCGCGATCTGGGGGCTATGCTGGCCCTCGAGACGGCAGATACCAGCCATATCCGTGATAAACGGTTACGGGGAGCCTATGAGGAGGCTCACGAACAATTCATGAGGATGCGCCAGACTATGAATTCTCAGGTGAGTTTTGCCAACTTCATTGATGCTTCCCCGACGCTCCTTCCAGAGCGGCTGCGGGACGTTGTGCCTGATTTGCGGAAAGCTCTTTTGGAAGTAACCGGGCAGTACCGCGAGGCAAAAGCGAATCTGGATCATGTTGTCGCACAGATTCGTGTGGCAGGCGATCCCGCCGACTTCTTGCAAACAGACCTGGATACGCGGCGTGTGTTAGAGGCTGTGCAGAGGCGTGGGCCAGGCTGTGCGCTTGTCTACCTGATGGTAACACTCTGGGGTGGCATTGCTCTCGCGGCGCTGGCTTCCCACCAGAGTACGCCGAAATGTGAGCATTATGTCGCGCTCAATCTGCCGGCGTTGACTGAAGATACCATACACGAACTCCTCTCTCGCCAGATAGATGACAACCTCGGCTTCACAGAAGGATGGGGCCATGCGCAGGAGTGGGCGCCTCTCCTCGCTGATCAGCGGACAGGGCTTTCGTTTGCCTTCTGGGCGACCACGCTGCGAGCGCTGACAAGCAAAATACAGCCGCCGAGCCTGCTTGTTCAGGCGACCCAGGATATTCTGGCGATGCCTGAAATGCGCGATATCGTCAGGCGTTCCTGGCAGCAAATGGATGACACGCAGCGCGCAAAGTTGGAAGCCGCGGTGAACAGGCGCTATCTGCATCACGCGCTCGCTCGTGTGCTGGGAACCCTGAGCCAGGCGGCGATGCGTCCTCTCGCAGATTGGTTACATACGCTAGGAGTAACCAGTGTGCTACTGGTTCCGTGCGGGCGGCTTGGCACGTTCCCTTTAACGGCAGTCCCTGTGACCTCTGAGCAGACGTTTGGAGAGATGTTCGGCGCGAGCATTCTTCCTAGCTCGCGCCTCTTGTTGCGAAAATTATCTGTTCGTGAACGCGGCGGGGTCTATACCCTGGGCAATGCTCAGTACGCTGATCACCCCCTCCCCTGGGGTGAAGCGGAAGCTGTCACGCTGCGTAACGTTGCACGAAAACTTCGGCTTCCGGCAAAGGCGCGCGTGCAGGATGGCGCTACCCGCGAATGGCTGATCGATGCGCTCAAGAAAGCCTCCGTGCTGGACCTGGCGATTCACGCCAGGTTTGAGCCTCTTGCTCCCCTTGAGTCCAGTCTTTTCCTGGCGCATAATGAGACGCTTGCGCTGCGTGAGGTGCTGAACCATACCGCTGATTTGCAGGGTCTACGCTTGCTTATTCTCTCTGCGTGTCAAACGGCAGTGGCTGATCAGCGCGGTACATCTGACGAGGTGCGTAGCCTGGCGGTAGGAATGTTGCAAGCAGGCGCACAGGCCACGCTTGCAACACTCTGGTCGATAGATGATCTCGCTTCCTATCTTCTGATTGTGTACTTCGCCCTGACCTGGCTCCCGTGCATGGAGACTCTGTCGCCCTCTGAGGCGCTGGCTAAAGCGCAGTGCTGGCTGCGAAATCTCAAGAACCGCGATTTGCAGTCGTGGAGGACGCAGGTTCCAATACCAACTGAAGAAGAATTACGAGCTTCTGGATTGGTGGATGGAGACTCTTCGTTCCCATCGGAGCATCGGGGGTTACGATACTCCCAGGGGTTCGCCGAGATGCTTATTCACTCTAAATCTCGCGATGGTGACCCAAATGCATGCCCCTTTGCCGATCCTATATACTGGGCCGGATTCCAGATCATCGGCTGGTAGCTTGCTGATAGCTACGCTGACACAGATCTGTCTTTCATATCAATAGTGTAGGGGTGAATTTACTAGTAAATGGAGAAAAAATGATTCTCAACAATCAACCGCTTCCAGAAAGCCCGGTGAATCTCACTTTCGAGTTCCGCGAAAGAATAGAAGGAGGAGTGAGACGTCCAGGAAAAGAATTTTCTCAGGTAAAGGGACTTTTGGGCAAGGTAACATTGAATCCTGAGAGCTGCCTCATCCGTTATAGTCCTTGCGGGCAGGGTTCCCCTTTTCAAACCTCTCTTGCTCCTGATCGAACGAAATGGGATCTCTACCTGGTTGATATTCCTTTCACCTTGCATCAAGCGCCTGGCGGAAGTTACTATCGCGAACTGACATTTTTCATCGAGTTGGATCATCCGCAAGCTATTGCCTATGATCTCTTTCCTAGATATGTGACGACAAGGGGAGCTAGACTTTATCCAACTTACGCAGTAAAAGCGAGAGTATCCACAAGGCGATCAAAAAGCGCCCGTGGAATTTCCACCATCTCGCCTTGAGAAGACGACATGGCAAAAAAGGAAGAGGG
>DATLSI010000339.1:0-41968 GCA_035534255.1 Ktedonobacteraceae bacterium
CCCTACCCTGTACGGGTCGAGGCGTTCCATTCGTACAGGGTAGGGGCGACCCTCGCGGTCGCCCTGGTATCTTCCGAGGTCGCCCTGGTATCTCCCGCAATTGATGTCAGGGTGTTACCGATGCCAGGGCGCAGATTAGGAAGGGTGCGCGCTATTTTTTTGCACAGCTCTGCACTATGAGCTTGCTATGAATTTCCTCACATGGAGATTCTGTGCTCTTTTCGCTTTTCGTGCTCAAGCCATGCAAAAAAAGAGCGCGCACCCGATTAGGAATAGACTCTAGACATGATGTGTTATCCTTACGTGGGAAGTGGGTGTCTAGATAGAAAAGTTGCTACCCTCTTGTCAACGTGTGCTATCCTATGCTGTGAGATGGCTTGCGTATGTGTTGGTCGAGGGTATAGCTGTTGCTGATGGTAATCATACTGTTGCAACGCGCCCGTAATAAAAGGCATCAGGGTATAAGTGAATGGCAAAAAAACTGGTAATTGTCGAATCTCCGGCCAAAGCAAAAACGATAGAAAAATTTCTTGGGCGAGATTACGAAGTCAGGGCCTCGATGGGGCATATTATAGACCTGCCAAAAAAGGGTCTGGGCGTCAATACGCGCAAAGACTTTGCGCCTCAATATGAGATTATCGAGAAAAAAGATAAGTTGATCGATGATTTGAGAGCCGCTTCTCAGCGTGCCGATGAAGTCTATCTGGCTCCTGACCCCGACCGCGAGGGAGAATTTATCGCCTGGTCGCTCAAAGAAACACTGGGACTGGATCACCCGCACCGCGCCGTCTTCAACGAAATCACAAAAGGGGCCGTGCAGCAGGCGATCAGGAAGCCGCGCGAAATCGATGAAGACCTCTTCAACGCGCAGCAGGCACGTCGTGTCTTAGACCGCCTGGTAGGTTATAAGATCAGCCCGTTGCTCTGGCGGCGCATCCAATCTGGCACCAGCGCCGGGCGTGTGCAGTCGGTGGCTCTCAAACTCATCTGTGACCGCGAAATCGAGATTCGCGCCTTCGTACCGGAAGAATACTGGAGCATCACCGCCCTGCTCAGCAAACAGGGGCAGATGGAACGCTTTGAAGCCAACCTGATAACGCGCCTCAAAGATATTGCCGATTACAATCGCGAAGAGAGCGCGCCCGATGGCGAAGAGCCGGGCGAGGCAAGCGCGGAAGCCGCGCAGTCCAACGCACACAACGGGGCCAAACCGCTCCAGGTCTCCAGAGGACGCATCAAGATCACCTCCAAAGAAGAGACGGATTCCATCCTGAGCGACTTAAAAGGCGCGACCTATACCGTCTTGAAAGTCGAAGAGAAAGAGCAGCGCCGTCAGCCCAACCTGCCCTATACCACCAGCACCATTCAGCAGGACGCCTCATCGCGCCTCTACTTCAAGCCAAAGAAGACTATGAGCCTGGCGCAACAATTATATGAAGGCATCGAACTGGGCGAGCGTGGCCACCAGGGTCTCATTACCTACATGCGTACCGACTCGACACGCATCTCAGAAGAGGCCCAGGTAAAAGTCAAGGACTACATCGGGCAGGAATTTGGGCAAGCATACGTCGGGCCAGGACGCACAGGCAAGGCTAAAGCCACCACGCAGGATGCCCATGAAGCTATTCGCCCCACGGATGCCGCGCTGACTCCGCAGCTTGTCAAATCGCACCTGACGCCCGATCAGTTCAAACTCTACAATTTGATCTGGCGGCGTTTTGTCGCCAGCTTCATGACACCGGCGGTCTTTGACACGGTGCGCGCTGATATCACAGCAGCCCTGTATGTCTTTCGTGCCACCGGCTCGCATCTCAAGTTTCAGGGCTTCTACGCCGTCTGGCCGCACGAGGACGATGAGAAGACGCTGCCAGCCCTTGCCGCGAGCGAGGCATTAGACCTGAAAGATTTACAATCGGCCCAGCATTTTACCCAGCCGCCCCCACGCTTTACCGAGGCCAGCCTGATTAAAGAACTGGAAGAGCAGGGCATCGGACGACCCAGCACCTATGTTCCCATCATAAGCACCATCCAGGATCGCGGCTACGTTGACCAGGAGCAGCGTCGTTTTATGCCCACCTGGCTGGGCGAAACCGTCAATGAAGTCATGAATAAGCACTTCCCGGATATCGTAGATGTGGGCTTTACAGCCGATATGGAGCGCAAGCTCGACGATGTAGAAGAGGGCAGGCAGTCCTGGAAAGAATTCCTGCATCACTTCTACGGCGATTTCAAGATTTCTATGGAGAAGGCCGAAGCCGAAATGAATCGCGTGCAGAAACCCGTCGAAGAACTGGAGGAAGCCTGCCCTGATTGCGGGCGCAACCTGGTTATTCGCACGGGGCGTTTCGGACGTTTCATCTCCTGTTCGGGTTTTCCGGAATGCCGCTATAGTCGCACTGTTGTCACGAAGACAGGCGCGCTCTGCCCCAATTGCGGCGGCGACCTGGTAGAACGCAAAACAAAGCAGAAGAAACGCATCTTCTATGGCTGCAACAACTATCCCACCTGCAACTTCGCCATCTGGGAAAAGCCTGTGCCTGAACTTTGCCCCAATTGTAACGGCCTGATGGTCATCCCGCGTGTTGGGCAGGACCCCGCCTGTTACACGGAAGTCATCGTACCGCGTCGCAACGCTGAGGAACGTCCACATCAAAACAGCGCGACACCTCGACGCGCGGCGCGCAAACAATCGACTGAAGAGGGTACAGTTTCGCAGGATGCCTCAGCCGAGCCAGCCACAAAATCTAGAACGACTCGTCGCGTTGCCTCTACACCCACTGCCAGAAGCACCGCTAAGAAGCCTGCAGCCACATCAACCAGGAAAAAAGCGACAACTAAGACGAAAAGCCGTGTCAGCAGTAAAAGCACTTCGGCCAACAAAAAGTAAAATTCCCTCAATACATGCCTATCTTAGACCGTAAGTGCGTGCTATAATCAAGTGCTGGTTGCAGCTCACACGTTGAAAACTCTGCTGTTTGGAGGAATAGATGCAGCATGCAGTAACACTCATTCCTGGAGATGGAACAGGGCCGGAAATAACCGAGGCGACCCGCCGCGTGCTCGAGGCGACTGGCGTTCAATTTGACTGGCACGTCCAACAGGCAGGATTAGAGGTTATCGAGAAATATGGCACTGTTTTACCTGATGAAGTTATTGAGTCGATAAAGCAAACAAAAGTAGGCTTGAAAGGGCCAATCACTACCCCCGTAGGAAAAGGCGCGCGCAGCGCCAATGTCGCCCTCAGGAAAAAGCTCGATCTCTACGCCAACCTGCGCCCAGCCAAAACATATCACGGCTTGCGCTCGCGCTACGAGCATATTGACCTCATCATCGTGCGCGAGAATACCGAGGATTTATACGCTGGTATCGAGTTCCAACGGGGCACCCACGAGCAAGAAGAAATGCTTGATACCATCGAACGCACGACTGGTAGCCGTCTCGATGCCAATTCCGCCATTAGCATCAAGTATATTTCGGTAATGGCGACTCGTCGCATCGTCAAATTCGCCTTCGATTATTCGCGCGCCAATGGACGCCGCAAAGTCACCGCTGTTCACAAAGCCAATATCATGAAATTTTCCGATGGCTTGTTTCTCTCTATCGCGCAAGAGGTATCTAAAGAATATCCCGATATCCAGTTCGAAGATCGCATTGTTGATAATATGTGCATGCAACTGGTGCAGAAGCCTGAAATGTACGATGTGCTGGTCTTACCAAATCTGTACGGGGATATCATCTCCGATTTATCAGCGGGACTCATTGGCGGGCTGGGGGTCGCGCCCGGCGCGAACATCGGCAGCCAGTACGCGGTTTTCGAGCCGGTGCATGGCAGTGCGCCCAAGTACGCCGGCCAGAACAAAGTCAATCCCATGGCCATGATGTTTTCAGGCGTCATGATGCTGCGTCACCTGGGCGAGAAAGACGCAGCCAACCGCCTCGAAAAAGCCCTCGCGCAGGTAATCTCCGAAGGGAAAAACGTAACTTACGACCTCAAACCACGTCCCGACGATTCAACTGCCGTGGGAACCTCCCAGGTAGCCGCCGCCGTAATTGAAAAGTTGCAAAAAATACAGTAGGGACGCCCTGGGAAGTTACGGTCTGGCGATGCCAGCGCCACCGGGGCTGGTGCGCCACTTGTGTCGAGCCTGGATGAAACGAACGGTGCCGGAACGCGAGCGCATCATGACCGACGAGGTGCGAGCGCCCCACCCGAAATACTGCACGCCATCAACCAGTTCTCCACTGGTAATGCCCGTTGCAGCAAAGGCTACGTCATTGCCTTTCACCAGGTCATCAGTCGTATAAACTTTATCAAAATCGATGCCGTCGGCTTTCAGCCTGGCGCGCTCTTCGTCACTGCGCGCCCAGATTTTGCACTGAATGGCTCCCCCGATGCACTTGATCGCAGCGGCAGCCAGCACCGCTTCGGGTGCGCCGCCTATGCCGAACAAGACATCGACACCTCGATAATCTTCCATGGCTGCCTGGATAGCCGCTGACACGTCTCCATCCATGATGAGTCGCATTCGCGCGCCTGCCTCGCGCACCTCGTTGATGATCTCCGCGTGGCGTGGGCGATCCAGGATCACTACTGTCAAATCATCGATACGCGCGTGCCGCGCCTGCGCGATACGCTCCAGGTTGGTGGCGATAGACGCGTTAATGTCGATCACATCGCGCGCGAAAGGGCCAACTGCGATTTTTTTCATGTAATAGACACCCGGAGGCGCGGAATACATCGTGCCGCGTTCAGCCGTTGCGACTACCGCGATAGCGCCTGGCAGACCAAGCGCGGTCAGACGCGTACCATCTACCGGGTCAACTGCTACATCAATGTCGGGAGGCGTTCCATTGCCGATTTCCTCACCTATGTAGAGCATGGGAGCCTCGTCCTTCTCGCCCTCACCGATGACGACGACTCCGTGCATGTCAACACCGTCCACCGCCTGTCTCATGGCATCGACAGCGGCCTGGTCAACCTTGATCTTATCGCCTCTGCCCATATAACGTCCCGCGCTTAACGCCGCAGCCTCGGTTACGCGCACAAGCTCCATGCCCAGGTTTCGCTCCCTGGTGCCTGACTGCACAAAACGATCCTCTGACATACGTAGTGTATCCTCCCTGTTTATGACTAAATTGTTACAAGACGAGGGTGAACCCGGCTGTGCTCTGCCGTCATGATGGCTCGTAGTTTCTCGGCAGCCTCTTCTACTTGTCCCTGTCGGTTGAGAATAACATAATCGTACCAATCTTGTTCTGCCAGTTCGGCGTTGGCGTCTTCCAGCCTGCGCTTGAGCTCCTCTTCAGTCTCAGTGTTGCGCTTGACAAGCCTGTTCGCCAACTCATCCAATGACTCTGGTACGATAAAAATAAAGATGGCCTGCGGCACTTTCTTTCGTATCGTTGCCGCGCCTTTCACGTCAATTTTGAGCAACACGTCGCGTCCCGCGCTCAAATTTTCGCGGATTGACTGGCGCGGTTGGCCGTACCAGTTGCCATGCACGTTGGCATACTCAAGCAACTCGTCTTTTCCGACAAGCTCCTCGAACTCTTCACGGCTGACAAAGTGGTAGGGATTCCCCTCGCTTTCTCCCGGACGGGGTTGGCGAGTCGTCACGGAAGGAACCACGAAAAAGTCCAGCCCCAGCCCTCTGGCAGCGTTGATGACAGTATCTTTGCCGGTACCGGATGGAGCTGAAAGCACGAAGAGGAGACCTTGCTGAGGTGATGGTAGTGATGCCCGCTGTTGTTGGGACACATTGCGCTCCATCTCAAGTTGCATGCTGTTTGTCCTACGCTCCCAATACGCAGAGATTGGGTATACGAAACCCTTGCTCTTTGTTATACTTACGATCAAGAGAACATGCTGTGGAATAGCTTCTTATCATTATTGTACAACATGCAGTTATATATTGTTTAGGATAGGATGATGTTTGTAGATGCAATCACCCTCGCTGCCGTAGCCGACGAGTGGCGTTCACTGCTCACATCGGCACGCGTCGATTCCATTATTCAGCCTACCGAGCATGCCGTCGCTATACAATGCTACGCTCCTGGCGCGCAAGGACAGGGTGGCCAGAATCACTGGCTCTACCTCTCCGCCCATCCACAATTGGCGCGGGCGCACCTGACGGCCCGCAAACCCGCCAAAATAGCCAGCGAGCCGCCGGCATTTATCATGTTGCTGCGCAAATACCTGGAGGGGACACGCATCGAGTCCATTGAGCAGCCGCGCTGGGAACGGGTCATCGAGATTGTCGCAGGCCACCGCGTTGGTGCAGACAGTGACGAACGTGTCCGTTACCGGCTGATTATCGAGATTATGGGACGCCTGAGCAACATCATCTTCTGCGATGAACAGGGGCTTATCCTGGGCAGCCTCAAACACGTAGGGGCTGATGTCAACCGCTACCGCGTCATCGCGCCCAATGTGCCATACGTCCCGCCGCCTCCACAGATGCGCGCCTTCGGTGGTCAATCGCTGCCCCGTCTGGACCCCACAACGCTCACCTCTGCCCAACTGGTTGCGGCGGCTGAAGAAGAAACTGCCCGCCCGGCTCCCGTGAAAAAATCGCGTACTCGCGCGGCGCAACAACCGACCCTCTGGCAGCTTCTCAGCAGAAATCTGCTCGGCTTCAGCCCTTTGCTGGCCCGCGAGGCCGTCTACCGTACTACCGGCGACACGGAATCACTTATCGCGCAAGACGAGAACACCTGGCAAGAACTGGCCTGGAACGTGCGCCAACTGGCAGCATTGTACGATGCCCACGCCTGGGAACCCCAACTGATCGAACGCGGGCAGCCAGAGGGGGCGCAAGATACCCCGACGGCCTCCCCAGGGCGACCGCAAGGGCAGGGAGGGAACGCCCCTACCCTACAACGATATGTCGCATTCGCTCCCTACGTGCTTGAACAGTATGCGGAGATGCCAGGAGTGCGCGTTCACTTATCATCTTCGATGAATACGATCATAGATGAGTTTTATGCAGGCGCGGAATGGCGCGATGCCATGGAGAGCGTGCGCTCGCCTATCCGCAGGGTGCTGCAAACCCAGTTAGAGCGCTGCAAGCGCAAGACAGAATTGCTTCAAAAAGAGTTGGAGGTTTCCGAAGAGGCTAATCAGTATCGCCTGTGGGCGGATCTACTGCTGGCCCATCAAAACGATATCCGCCAGGGGCAGCAGAGCGTGACGCTGCAAAATTTCTTCGATGGCCAGGAGACGCCGCCTCTCGTCACAATCCAGCTCGATCCGCGCCTGGACGCTGTAGGCAATGCCAATCGCATCTTCCGCAAGTACCACAAGTTGCGCCGCGCTCTCGCCCTGGTTCCTCCGCAAATCGAGCAAAACGCCGCCGAAATTGCCACCATCGAGCAATTATTAGCCGACCTCATGCTCGCCGATATTCCACCGGAAGTGGCGCTCGTCAAAGCGGAAGCGCAAACGGCTGGCTATATACGTGGCGCGAAGACAGCCGCGAAGCTGTCGCAGAAACAGCAAAAACAGTCAAAAAATAAAGGCAAGGGTGGCAAGCAAGCCAAAGGCAAACCCGTGCCACCGGGCGGCGGCGTCCCCTTGCACGCGCAGAGCAGCGACGGCTTTACCATCTTGATCGGCAAGAACAGCCGCCAGAACGAAGAAGTCACCTTTCACCAGGCCACTTCAAATGATATGTGGCTGCACGCGCGCGGCGTCCCCGGTTCGCACGTCATCATCAAAGCGGGTGGGCGCGACATCCCGCGCAGCACCATCGAGCGGGCCGCTGCCCTGGCCGCCTGGTACAGCCAGGCGCGTGGCAACACCAGCGTTCCCGTCGATTATACCCTCCAGCGTCACGTGCGCCACATGAAAAGCGGCGGTCCCGGCATGGTAATTTACGAACGCGAAAGAACCCTGTACGCGGAACCCCAGGGTATGTAGCCTGTTAATATCCATTATCCCGACAAAAAGTGCCGCGGCAGGAAAACAGACCTCGAAAATGGCTTCAAAATCGAAGACCCGCTTCCCCCTCCTGCCGCGACACTCTTCATTGCCACCGGTAGTATACAACCAGGCATAGGTTACAAAGAAGCGCTTAGATGATTCAAAGATGATTCAAAAGTGACCGGATTACGGTTTTTTAACACAGAAGAGCTAGACGAATGAGATATAATAGGGTCGATTATGGGAGGCATTGCGCGCCCGCCGAATTGATTGAGAGGAATAGATATCTATGACCACCGAATCCTATGTTAATTCCCCGGCCAATCTCGCTGTCTTTCGCGAAAAAGTCGTGGCCGCTCTCCGCCTCACAGGGCGGCAACAACGAGAATTGGCCGGCACTCTGGGAATCGATGCACAGGTGCTGAGTCGTAAGCTCCACGGCGCGAAACGCTCTTTTCCGACGCATGTTGAAGTGAAGAAAATCATCAAATCGCTGGCGACCTGGGATGCCATCACTACGCAGGTCGAGGCTCTCGAGCTTCTCTCATTGATGGGTCTGAGGGCGGAGAGTTTCTCTGAACAGGAGTGGAACACCGCTCCGCTGAACAAACTTGAGCCAGCGGCCCAGTATGCAACACCTGTTCAATCCGCCTCCACACCATTGCCGGTGCCATCTACCCCGCTTATTGGACGCGAAGGTCACGTTCAGATGTTGCTCGATCGACTGCGACAACCAACTGTACGCCTCCTGACGCTGCTGGGAACAGGTGGAGTAGGCAAAACGCGCCTGGCTCTGGAGGCGGCACGCGCAGCCTGCCCGGATTTTGCTGATGGCGTGTATTTTGTCTCCCTGGCAACTATTCGCGATGCCGTTCTTGTTCCGTCAACCATCGTACAGGCGCTGCATCTCTCGGAGCCTCTTGCTAGAGATGATCCTGGCAGGCAGGGTGTGTCTTCACGTGAAGACCTGCTCAAAGGGTTTCTGCGCGACAAAACGCTCCTGCTGGTGCTGGACAATGTGGAGCAAATCCCGCATATTGTGCCTTTCTTCAGCGACCTGTTGAGTAGCTCCGCCTCCCTGAAAATCATGGTAACAAGCCGCTCTGTCCTGCACCTGTATGGCGAGCACGAATTTAATGTCCCTCCGCTCGAAGTCTGCGCGCCCGATTATCTACCCAACGTGAATTATGTCTCTCAGTTCGCGTCCGTCCGCCTTTTCGTTGAACGCGCTCAGGCCGTCAATCCCACCTTTCAAATCACCGAACACAACGCGGCAACCATCGCGCAAATTTGCGCTCGCCTGGATGGACTGCCGCTGGCCATTGAACTGGCTGCCGTGCGTACAAAAGTGCTTCCTTTGCCCGCGATCCTGCAGCGACTGGCGGGTGGCACGGGGCAAAGCCTGACCTTTTTGCGCTCCACCTCGCATAACTTTCTCCAACGCCACCAGACCTTACTTGATACACTCGATTGGAGTTATGAACTGCTTAATCCCCGCCAACAGCGCCTCTTCCGTCGCCTCAGCGTGTTCCTCGGCGGCTGGACATTGCACGCGGCTCAGACCGTCGGCATGCCAGAGGACGGGGACTCGCTTGCTACGCTGGATGATGCGCTTGATCTGATTGCATCCCTCATTGATCATAGCCTCGTCAAACAGATACAGCTAGAAACAGGTTCCCGGGACGGGGATGCTGAACCACGCTTTTATTTCCTGGAGACGATCCGCGAATATGCATTAGTACGCCTTGAGACGAGTGAAGAGCGCGAGGACGTGGAAGACATACACCGGCGGCACGCTATCTATTACCTGGCGTTCGCGGAACGCATCGAGCCAGCACTTTTTGGCCGCGAACAGTTTCTCGCTGCATCGATGCTGGCCCGCGAGCAGGATAATCTGCGCGAGGCGTTGGCCTGGGCCGTCGAACACAATGAAGCCGCAATAGCGCAGCGCATGTGTGGCACACTGGGTATGTTTTGGGAGGCGCGTACTCAATTCCAGGAGGCACATCGCTGGATCGATGTTGCGCTCACTATGACAGGGGAAACGTCACCAACTGTCCGCGCCAAATTGCTGATAGCGGCGTCACGCCTCGCGCTGTGGGAAACAGCCTGCCAGCGTTCTCGGCAATTGGCCGAAAACGCCCTCGCCCTCTACGAATCCGTTGGAGATACTGTTGGGAGAACCCTGGCAATCTTCCAGATTGGCGGTAGCTGGCTAATGCAAGGCGAATACGATCAGGCAAGCATGTTTCTCGAAGAGAGCTTGCCCCTCCTACATGAGCAAGAAAACTGGCGTACCTATGCCGTCACGCTGAGTAGATTAGGGGCGATGGCGATACTCCAGGGCAACTTCTCTCAAGCGTGGACACGGCTGCATGAAGCGTTACCTCTGCTGCGCGAGTATAGCGAGCCGGGTTTGCTCAATGTGACCCTCGTTTACCTGGGCGTACTGGCTCTTGTCCAGGGCGACCTGAAGCAGAGCGCCAGCTATCTGCGCGAAGGATTGCTTCTCGCGCGCCAAACGGGCAATCGCTACACGCTTGCCAGTAACTTGATCGCTTTCGGCTGCCTGTTAGGTATAATCCAGGCGCCATCTTACGCGGCACGCGTGTGCAGCGCCGCCGAAGCCCTCTTTGCAATCCTGAATATCGCGCTGCCAGCAGCATACGGCCCTCTCTACAACACCTTTCTTGGTAATATCAAATCACAGGTCGACGAGACAACCTGGGAAACATGGTGGGCTGAAGGCAAAACTCTCTCACAGGAAGAGTTGTGTACGCTGGCGCTGGAAGCGAGCAATGACCTATCCTCGTTCCCTCGATGACCCTATCCCCATTTCTTCGCGGTATTTCGTCACTGTGCGCCGCGCCATAGGGATGCCCCGCGCCGTCATCAGACGCGCCAGCTCGTCGTCGCTCAGGTGGTGTCTGGGGTTTTCGGTGCTAATTACCTCGCGCAGCACATCCTTGACGCCGAGCGAGCCGTCGAAAAAGTCTGCCAGGGGAATCAGGTGTCCCGTGGGAAGCAGCGCGTACTTGTTGGCGGTCGCGCGGCTGATAGTTCCTTCATCAAGGTTCAAGCGCGTGGCAACTTCGGAGCGTGTGAACGGGCGCAGGTAACGAATACCCTTCTCTAAAAACTCGTGCTGGTAATCTACAATCAACTCCGCCACCTGCTTCAGCGTGCGCCAGCGGCGCTGCATGCAGTCGATGAAAAATTTGGCGCGATCACCCTGGTGGCGCATGTAGCGCTGTATCTCTTGGTAGCCGGGGTCATTTTCCAGGCGCAGCGGTTGCGTACCATAACCGCTGCTAATGTGAAATCCGTAGCGTTTCTCCTCGATTAACTCGACCTCGAAGCCTGCCTCACCTCTGCGGATAATAATATCCGGGCGCGTATAGGCTGCTGCCGCGCCACTATCCGCGCCGGGCTGGTACGTGTGGGCCGGAAATGGATTGAGATTGCCGCGTATGTACTGCGCGGCCTGCCTCACCTCCACCTCTGGCGCTTTGAGCGCGCGCGCGATCTCCTGGAACTGGCTCTTGCCGAGGCGATCTAAATAACCGTCGATCAACGCGTATGCCAGGGGATGGATGGTCTCTTGCTCGTTCAATGCTTCCAACTGGATGAGCAGGCATTCTCGCAAATCCCGCGCCCCGATGCCCAGCGGCTCTAACGTCTGGAGTTGGCGTAGCACATATGCTACTCGCTCATCTGGTACGTGCAGGTATTCAGCGATCTCCTGCACGCTGATCTCCAGGTAGCCGCGCTCATTCAGGTTCCCGACCAGTTGTTCGGCTATCGGCCCATCTTCTGGCGTGATTAATGTTTCCAGTTGTTGCAAGAGCGTGTCGGCCAGCGTTTGATCTACCGCGATATGCGCCATCGGGTCAAGCTCATCCTCGTCTTCGCTCTCGCTGAAACGATAATCATAAATATCATAGGAGTGATATTCGCTCCATTGCTGTTCGACTGGCTGCTCATCCTGCTGCGTTTCGCCCGCGCTGAAGCTCGGATGCGTTGGTTGCTCGAAATGCCCGCAGCTAACACAGACCGGCCCTTGTAGAGCCGAACCGCAGAAGAGACAAACCCGCTTTTCGCTTACTTCAAGAGCGGGATTCTCCATCTGTTCCTGCTCGACCGCTCGTTCCAGTTCATCAGATGAGAGATGTAAAATCGTGCTTGAGGTGATCAGCCTCGCGCTGACTCGTAATGTTTGATCTGGTCTGGGTGTTGGCTCTAATCGCATGCATCCCCCCTGCCTTTCTACTTGTCCGTATCTTCAATCCATCCCCTGTTGCGCAGCGCGGCCAGAGCTGCCTCCTGTTCCGCCGTTTGTTTATTGCGGCCCTGCCCGTATCCCGCTACCTCATCGCCCAGCAGCGCCTCTACCTTGAACTCTCGATTGTGGGACGGCCCTTCCTGGCTGACCAGGCGATACGCTGGTGTGATACCCGTTTGCGCCTGAGCCAGTTCTTGAAAGAGCGATTTGTGATCTTTGAATAGGCGTTTCTTGACGATATGATGCGCCATCGGCTCCAGGCGCGGCAACAGAAAACGCTGTGCCGCTTCCAATCCCTGGTCAAGGTAGATCGCGCCCAGCACAGCTTCGAACGCGGCAGCCAGTACCCTCTGACCCTTGCTGCTGTTCGCTTCGCCTTTGCCCATAATCAGAAAATCGCCCAGATCGAGCGCGCGCGCGAATTGCGCCAGCGTTTCCCCTTTCACCAGCGCCGCGCGCGTATTGCTCAAGTCTCCTTCGCTCAACTCAGGGAAAGAGCGATAGAGATAGTCCGCGCTGATGCACGCCAGCACCGAGTCGCCCAGAAACTCCAGCCGCTCGTTTGAATCGATCCCCACGTTCGTCGTTTCGTAAATATAGGAGCTGTGCGTCAGCGCCAGCTTCAAAAGCGCCTCGCCCCGGAAATGCAGACCAAGTTTTTCTTCCAGCGCCTTGTACATCAATCAACCTCCAGCCTTACTTGCGCCTCTTCGCTTACTTGCTCTGTGACCTCGCCGATACGCCAGAACGTGACATCCGGCGCGAGAGCAGCCAGTTCAGGCCACACCGCCGGATCAATGGCCGCGAAAAGCCCGCCGGATGTTTGCGGGTCCCACAGAATCTCCCTGTCGAAGCTGTCCAGTTCCTTGTAGAGAGCCACGTGGGGCGTGAGGTACTTTTCGTTGCGCCGCGCTCCGCCCGTCATGTGTCCTTCTTCAGCGTAGCGACGCGCATTGGGCAGCACCGGCAACGCGTCATAGTGGAAACGCATGCCGGTGCGACTCTGCGACGCCATCTCCCACGCGTGTCCGAGCAAGCCAAAGCCGGTGATATCCGTCACCGCGTGTACGCCGGATCGTTGTAACGCCTGGCTGGCCCTGTTGTTGAGTTGCATCATCGACTCAAGCGCAGTTGCTAGATCGCCCTCTTCCACCGCCTCATTTCTATGCGCGGTGGTAATAAGTCCTGTCCCAAGCGGTTTGCTGAGGATGAGATAATCTCCTGGCTTCGCGCCGCCTTTGGTCAAAATATGGTCGGGATGTACCATGCCTGTCACAGCCAGCCCGTATTTTGGTTCCTGGTCGGTGACGGTATGTCCACCTGCTATCACGGTTCCAGCCCTGGCTACCGCGTCTGCCCCACCGCGCAAGATTTCGCTCAGGATGCCAGGATCAAGGTCGGCAGGCCACGCTACCAGGTTAATGGCCATAAGCACCTGACCCCCCATCGCGTAGACATCACTCATCGCATTGGCGGCGGCAATCGCGCCAAAAGCGTAAGGATCATCAACGACGGGCGGAAAGAAATCAGCCGTGCTTATAATGGCCTGCTGCTCGTTCACCTTGTAGACGGCAGCATCATCGGCAGCGTGCAGCCCGACCAGCAAGGCAGGCGGCGCGCTATGCAATATGAGCGGTCGCAGAACCTGCGCCAGGGCCTCCGGCCCCATCTTAGCCGCTCAGCCAGCGCAACTTGCCAGCGATGTCAGGCGAATTTGCCTACCTGTGCTCATGCAATATCCTTATCTGTACGCTCTTAGATCTAAATTTACCAGAAAATTTACGATTGGCTCGTAATTGGTACAGACATTGTAACGCCTTTTCACTCAACGCGTCAATTGACTGGACGAGCTTCTTCCAGTGTGTTACTCTATGGGTCGTGGGTGTGAGCAAAACAGGCAATCGCGGGCTGTACATCCAATAGTCCGAGGAAAGTCCGAACTCCGCAGAGCAGAATGCTGGATAACGTCCAGTGAGGGCGACCTTAAGGAAAGTGCCACAGAAACATACCGCCTGGCGCACCAGAGAACCTTTTGCGCCGGGTAAGGGCGAAATGGTGAGGTAAGAGCTCACCAGCAGCCAGGTGACTGGCTGGCTGGGTAAACCCCATTTGGAGCAAGACCGAACAGAGGGAGAAGCGCGTCCACGCGGCGCGCTCGCAGGTTGCTCGCCTGTCAACCTTCGGGTTGGTCGCTTGAGGCGCGGGGTAACTCGTGTCCCAGATAGATGATTGCCACCTGCGGGTTTGTAAAGACCCGCGGGCACAGAATTCGGCTTACCGTTTGCTCACACCCACGACACACAACAAAGAGCCAGGGCGACCCTCGCGGTCGCCCTGGCTCTTTGTTTGCCAAATGGCGAAAAATGCCTATCTCTCCAGCCGATCATGCTCGACTAGCCAGCGTATGAAATCCAGGCGGTGCTGCTCTGCAACCATCTCACGATATTCAACCTGCTCGCTAACATGGCTTTTCATATAGATAAGCCGGGCGGCCTCCTCTTCCGAATATCCCAGAGAGAGCAGAAGTTCAAATTCTGCATTATCAGTAGCATACAGGTGTTCTGCCATGAGCGCTTTACTCCTTGCTTTGACCAAAAGAACGTTTCCTTACTCTATGATAACTTCTTTTTCGCGAGGGTTATTCCGGGTTCCCTTTTCACCTGTCTGACGTATTAACGCGCCAATTATGAAATTTCGGGAATGTATATTTTTCTTCCTACTTGCAACAGGCGTAAAGCGCGTTCCGTCGCGTCCGCGGCCAGTTGTGCCGCGTGTTCCATCGCGTAGTCCAGCGTCATTGGTTTTGACGGCAGAACTGCCATGGCGTCAACCCCAATATCATAGACGGCCCTGTAGTTTTCGCCCAGGCTGCCAGCCAGCGCCAGCACAGGCAATCCATAGCGTTTTGCCAGCGCTGCTACCGCGCCCACGCTTTTGCCATAAGCGGTCTGTGCATCAAGTTGTCCTTCGGCGGTAATCACCAGGTCGGCCTGGCTGATCTGCTCTTCCAACTTGACGGCTTCCAGCACAATCTGCGCGCCGGGCCGCAGCGCGGCATGTAAGAACACCATTAAACCTGCTCCCAGTCCGCCGGCCGCGCCCGCGCCGGGAACATCGCGCACAGCAGGGCCTATATCGTGCTCGATCACGTCAGCATAATGCGCCAGCGCCTTATCCAGTTCAACAACCATCGCTGGCGTTGCCCCTTTTTGCGGACCATAGATCGCTGCTGCCCCGCCTGGTCCGGTGAGTGGGTTGTTCACATCGCAGGCCACCTCGAACGTGCAGCCTTGCAGCCGCTTATCCATCTTATCTATTGAGATGTGTTCTAGCGTGCTGAGCGCTACCCCGCCTCGCGCAATGTCCCAACCTTCGCCAGTCGTGAGCGACGCGCCAAGCGCCTGCGCCATGCCCGCGCCGCCATCGTTCGTGGCGCTGCCCCCGATGCCGATAATAAAACGACGACTGCCCTGCTCCAACGCGGCCAGAATCAATTCGCCCACGCCAAAGGTCGTCGTAATGCGCGGGTCGCGCCTCTCAAGCGGAACCAGGGGTAAACCCGCGCAGGCCGCCATCTCAATTGCGGCAGTGCGCCCATCTCCCAGAATGCCATAGAAGGCCGTCACCGCCTCACCGAGCGGCCCCGTCACCTCCTGGTAGACGATTTTACCGCCCGTCGCATCGACCAGCGCCTGCACCGTCCCCTCACCACCATCAGCAACAGGCACAATTACGATCTCTGCCTGCGGGAAAACAGCCCGCGCACCCTGCGCGATAGCCACCCCCGCCTCAGCCGCCGTAAGACTGCCTTTGAGCGATTGCGGGGCAATCACAATGCGCATAACTTCTTCTCCCTGTATTTCAGTTTCCTATGCTTGCACTGCATTATATCAGTTCACCTGACGCGTAGTCATTGTAGGGGCGACCCTTGCGGTCGCCCTTGTCAACTATTTGCATCGAACCGCTCCCTGCTCTATACTACCAATGTTGATTTTGCGCTATCTGCATGGAGATAATATATGTTCTTTGGACTGAACTTTGCATGGCATTGGAGTCCGATCACGCTTGCTGGCCTGGTCATACTCTCTTTGCTCTATTTTTTTGCAATCACGCGAGCGCGCCGCGATAATCCGCGGGAGAAACCTCTTCCAACGCGCCGTGTTGTTTCCTTCATCGTAGCAATACTGGTGATCGCCCTGTTGCTTTTGACGCCTGTTGACACCATCGCCAGGACACAACTTTTTTTCGCCCACATGTTTCAATCCGTAACATTGATCACCGTATGCGCTCCACTGTTGCTCTATGCCTGTCCACCGTGGCTAATCCAACCGCTTTTCGCTAAACCTCTTGTGCGGCCAATCGCGAGTTTTTTAACACAGCCTGTCATCGCCTCGATGATCTTCAATCTTACTTTTTTGCTGTGGCACGCGCCCCTGCTTTTCAACTTCGCGCTGAAAAATGGCACATTCTACCACGTGGAGATGCTCAGCATTCTCTTCACGTCCTTGCTCAGTTGGTGGCCCATCATTGGCCCTGTACGCGATTTGCACAGGATGACTTATCCCCAACAGATGCTCTATGCTTTCCTGGATGGGCAGGCGGTCGATATTTTCGCGTTCTTGCTGGTCTTCTCCTTTGTGGTGATTTATCCGCAATACGCCGTACCGTCGCAGCTCGGCATCTCCGCCTTTGCCGATCAGGCTGCTGGCGGTGCGCTTCTGCTGCTCCCCGGCCTGGTAGACCTGGGTGTCATGTCGCCCATGTTCTTCCGCTGGCTAGGCCAGCTCGAAACCAGGGCTAAAATCGCCGATCAGCGCCGCCAGGAAGAGGAGGATGCCATATTGGAGGAAGAGGAAGTTGAAATGATAGAGAAAAAGTCGCAAGCGTCATTTGAAAAATAGCATGGTCATCCTACCATGCACAACGCAGTTGTAGGGCCAGCCGCAGACGCCGTTCGTACTCGGCGCGCGGAATCTCCGTCACGCCCAGCGAGATCAGGTGCGGCGTAGTGAACTGCGTATCGTGCAAAATATAACCGCGTGCCTGTAAGTGCTCGACCAGTGCCACCAGGCACACCTTCGAGGCATCGGTAGCGCGTGAAAACATGCTCTCGCCCATGAACGCGCCGCCTAATGCCACGCCGTATAGCCCTCCTACCATCTGTCCATCTTTCCACGTCTCCACGCTGTGCGCTAGCCCGGTATGGTGCAGGTGCGTATATGTTTCGATAAATATCTCGTTGATCCAGGTCTCTTCGCGCCAGGCGCAGCAGCGCATTACCTGCTCGAAGCTGCTATCCATACGCACTTCGTAGATGCCCTTGCGTAGCGTCGCGCGCAGGGAACGCGAGACGCGCAGGTCCTCATGTTCGAGGATGGCGCGCGGATCGGGCGCGTACCAGTGTATCGTTCCGCAGCGATCGGCCATCGGAAAGATGCCCCGCGCATAGGCATTTATTACCAGCATTGGGTCAAGCATGCGTTCTTTCTTCATTGCTGCACATCATAACACAGGTCGATTTGCGGAGGAATGACTTTCTTCTCTCTCTATTTCATATTGTCAGGTAGCTGTGTTAAAATCAGCAAAATCCAGGCAGCTTCTTTCACATCAAAACATGCATAAGCATGATATAATCGCGGTAATGCTTGAGATACTACATGCATTGAAGAAAATTTTACGCGGAAGGTGATAGAGTCGGTATGGCTACGCGACAGCAAGGACAGCAACTCGAGGACCCACTGCAATCGGAGAAACAGAAAAAGCAAGCTACCCGCCTGCGCTGGCTGATTGCAGTTGTTGCTCTCATATTGATATCTGGTGTGGCGATCTTCTGGCTAAAGGAAACGCATGGTTCGGTCTATACTATTCTTCCCATCATCATCTTTACCGTGCTGAGCGCGGTAATTGGCCTCTGCCAGTGGCTCTTTCCCATCTCATCCAACACGCCTGCCCAGTCTATAACCGTCATTCACCCGTCCCTGCTGTCCGAACTTTTTCATTCCACTGCATCTGCCGCACAAACGCCGCAAATCGTTGAGTCTGCTGAGTCTGCTGCGCCTGCTGCGTCTGCTGAGTCTGCTGCGCCACCTGAAGCCCACCATTACCAGCAGGCAATTCAATCGGGGCCTCTCGACAAAGCTACCTATCGCGGCATCATGGGTATCCCCCCGCCGACCGATCCACGCTCCATTCAGCAGCGTGAAAAGACGGTGCAGGCCACCTTTGCGCAGCTATGCGAGACCGGCGTTTCGGCTCTTGTGCTGACCGGCATCGGCGGCGTCGGCAAATCAACGCTGGCCGCGCTGATCTACCAATATGCGGAGGCGCAGCGCGCCGCCGGTCATGGGACGTTTACTGCTGAGTCTATCTGGCTAAATATCGATCCTGCCGTCACTCTGGCCGATCTTGCCGGCAACCTCTTTCAACTCTTCGAGAAGCCCCTGCCGGATTTCAGCAGGCTCTCGCTGCAACACCAGGCCATGGCGCTCTTCAACGTCTTGAACACGACCGAGCAGCCGCGCCTGATCGTGCTCGACCAGTTTGAGAATCTGCTTGATTGGAGCACAGGCCGCGCGCTGGCGGACCGCCCCGGCGTAGGTGAATGGCTTGATGCCATCAACAGTCAGCCGTGTGCCTCGCGTATCCTCATGACCAGTCGTCCCTGGCCTCTGGGTACCCACGAATATCCACCAACTTGTATGCAGGAATATTACGTGCCGGGGCTTGATGTTACCGAAGGCATAGACCTCTTGCGCAAGTTGCATATTGAGGCGAGCGATGCGCAGTTAGGCATCGTCGTCGAACGCTGCCAGGGGCATGCCTACGCGCTGGCCCTGCTCGCCTCGCTGCTGCACACGCGCAATTTGAGCCTGGAAACCTTTCTGAAAGACCCGCTGTTCTCACAGGTCTGGACGGGCAATGTGACCGGCAACCTGCTGGATTACATCTTTCAAAAGCAATTAAAAGTTGAGCAGAGGCAATTACTACTGGCATTTTCGGTCTATCGCGAACCGGTAACGATCGGGGCCGCCCATATGGTATTCGATACAGGCAATACCACCAGCAGGGCGCATTTGCATGGCGCGCTGGATGTCTTGCTCAACCAGCGCCTGCTCCAGGCGGCGGGCGATGGCAGTTACCAGTTGCATGCACTGGTAACGAACTACGCGCAAGGTCACTTTGACGATACTGATGAACAACACTGCCACCAGTTAAAGTGCGAGGCGCACGCCAGGGCAGCAGTCTACTACGCGCAGCAGGTTGCTCTGCGCTGTCCGCCGCGCGAGAAACGCCGCAAGATAAGCCACGTGCAGCCATTGATAGAAGAAGTATGGCAGCTTTGCCAGGCCGAACTCTGGCCCGATGCCTTTAAGTTGATGGAGCATGAAGGATTATTCGGTACGCTCAAACGCGCCGGTGGCAATGCCATTTTGCTTGAACTCTACCAGCAGCTTTCGCTTGAAAAGTGGCAGCCCACACCGGAGCAGCACGCGCGCGTCGCCAATACCCTCGGCGTGGTCTACAGGTTGCTTGGTCGCCTCGATAAAGCCAGGGAACAACTCGAGGTTTCTCTATATCTGTACCGCGCGCAGGGCAATCATAGTGGAGAAGCCAGGGCGTTGAATGACCTTGGCCGTGTCTATGCAGAAATGGGTTACAGGGAGAAGGCGCAAAGCGAATACCACGTTGCGCTGCGCATCAGCCAGCAGCAGGGAGATACGTGGGGGACAGGTATCGCGTTCAATAACCTGGGCTATGTCTACATCGCCATGGGCCAGAATAAACAGGCACAGGACTATTACGAGCAGGCCCTCGTCATCTTCCGCGACCTGGGAGATAATCTGGGCGAAGCTGCCACCCTCAACAATCTTGGGCGCGTATACGAAGACCTCCAACAGCGCGAGCAGGCGCAGGAATATTACAGGCAGGCATTGAGCATCTTCCACGCGGAAGGGGATCGCCGTGGTGAAGCCTGGTCACTGAATAATCTTGGCAAAGCTTGCAGGAAACTGGGCCAGCACGAACAGGCACTTGGCTATCTGCAACAGGCGTATGTCATCCGGCGCGAGATCGACCGCAAAGGCGAAGGTCGCACGCTCAGAAACATGGGCACCGTCTACGAGGTCATGGGCCAGAGCAACAAAGCGCTTGAATATTACAGGCAGGCCCTGGCTATCGCGCAAGAAGTGGAAGATCACGAAGGCCAGGGCAAGACTATGCGCAACCTCGGCAAACTCTATCTCGATCTACAACGCTACGATGCCGCGCTGGCTTTCCTTACACTCGCTGAAAACATCCTGCACGAGATAGACAGCACCTACTACAATGAGTCCCTGCGCGGCATCGAAACTCTACGTGAAACGGTGGGCGACGACGAGTTTACCACGCTGATGGCGAGTGTTGAGCCGCGCGCGCAGCAAATCACGGAGCAGGCGCTAAGCGCTAGCTGAAAAGCTTGAAACAGCCGCCTGTTCGACCGCATAAAGATTATTACCTCTCCCTCCTTCCAAACCACCGCAAATACCGCGCCACTCCCGGCTTCATAGCACCGATCATCTGCATATCCAGCGCGCTCAACGGCTTGATAAGCGCCAGTAGCCCGATTGCCAGCCCAAGATAGACAAGACCTGATGCCACCAGCATTACGCGCCCCGCCGGGTGCCATACTACAGCTGGCAACGCCGCGATGGTCAGAGCCAGCAGCATGCGCAGCGTAAATCCCAGGGGATATTTCTCCGGTAAATCGCGCCAGATGAAGGCCAGCATCAGCCCGACCGTGATAAGTTTCGCCATGCCATCGGACACCAGCGCGCCCGCGGCTCCATAACGTGGGATGAGCACGATACCGAACAGAACAAGCGATGCCAGTCCAACCAGCCATGCAAACACGACGAGGCGCGGCTTCTGTAGCACGTAAAGGGTCGATTGGTGGATGGTATAGCCAAGTACGCGTACCAGAATGTTGAAAAAGAGAAAGATGCCCAGCAACTCTCCGACCGCATTATAATTTGAGGGATAGAGCGCGAGAGCGATTGCCCGCGAGTTAAACAGGCAGAAAATGAGTATGGGTGCGGCCAGCAGCGTCTCAATTTTTATCAGCGACTGCCACGAGCGAGCCAGGCGCAGGTAATTCATGCCCACGAAGGCAGCAGCCAGTGCCGCGATGCCCACGCCTCCGAAGCCCGAAACCAGCAACTGGCTGGCCGCGTCCGCCAGTTGGAAGGAGAGCGTGAAGTAAGCCACCTGTGCTACCGAAACGGCGAAATAGGTCAGCAGGATAATCGAAACTTGCTTGAGCAGCGCGCCTGATACGAGATTTGTTATCCATGCCGATAGGCCAAGTCGTAATACGGGGCGCAGGGGTTGTATGTATGTCGCTCCGCGTGTGAATATGAGCGGCCATTGCCACAAAGCCAGGATTGCCGCGCTGAGCAGTGAGGCCACTGCCTGTAACCACAACACGCTATCGATTCCCCAGCCCAGTTGTAGCGTGATAAAACTCACCGCCAACAAAAAGACCTGTGCCAGGCTGCCCACAATGAAGACAATGCGCATGCGCATAATCGAGGCATACACGGCGATCAACAAACTGGTGATGCCGTTGCCCAGCACCCAGAAGGCGATAGGCGTGATATGACCGAGCAAGCCAGGGTCGCGCAGCCCTTGCGCCATCTCCCCAAATATGGGAATTGGAATCGCGGCAAAGATCACCGCTACATAGGGCATCGCGAAGAGCATAATAAGCAGGCTGATCGCCAGAATAACGATGCGCAGCGCGAACACGCGGCGGATCAGGTGGGACGCGCTGGCCTGTCCATGTTCCGCCAGTACGCGCGGCACAAAGGTATTCGTTGCATCCTCAAATCCAAATGCAACGATGTAGGCTATGGTATTGTAGACAGTCGAAGCAATGGCATACACCCCGTACTGCTCGACCGATACCTTGCGCGTCATTATCAATGACAGGATGAAAAGCGAGGCGAAAACCCACAGCCCGTAAAGCTGGTTCAGCAGGTAGCTGGCAGGCGTGCGCCGCAGTAGTTGCTGCGCGCCAGCTTCCCCCACTGAAAGCATAGCCTCGCTTGCGCTGGTCGTTAGAGGCAGCATATCGCCCTGTAATGTCTCGCTCGTCGTACTTGCCTCACTTGTTTCACTAACAGTGCTTGCTACGATCTGTTCTTTCCTCACGATTCCATCCTCTTCCCTTATCAAAGCGTCAGCCTTCTCGACTACAATACGCACCAGCCGGGTTGGGCGTGGTTTCGGTGTACCGATTCCTGTCTTCATTGTATTGTCACAGTGAAATCCCCGTATAAGCGCCTAAAAATTGAGTTTGAAGAGGTGCCGCGCCAGCCAGCCAATGCCGCCCAGTGCCGCGAAGAGTTCCAGCACACTGACGTTAGACGTTACCTGCGCCGGTGCGACCAGGTAGAACGGTCCCACTTTAGTGGCGGCGGCAATCACAAAGAGTCCCAACCCGATCCAGGCGGGTAAGGTCGCGAAAAGCAGGGCGCGTTGCCAACTGTGACACAGGAAGCCGATCAGTGTAGCTATAAGGTAAAGCAGCGCCGGAATGATGGGCGCAATCACCGCCGGGAACGGACCATCCAGCGCGGCGCTGGGAGAAGCGGGCAGCAGTCGCGTCCACAATTGCGGTGGCACTAAAGCAAGCGTGACCAGAATCGTTTCAAAAGCCGTCAGGCCTATAATCACAGAGAAAAGCCGTTTCTCCAACTGCGGGTTTGCAACGCCTGTATGAATCATCTCTTTATCCTTATACTAATTGGTCGGGATCGATAATAATCCCATCTGGAATTTCATGGTCAATATGCGGCGCACCGAGTCATCGATACGCTGTGTGCTGATTGCGCCTGTAGTGACGGCCTGCTTGATGCCCTCGATCATACTGGCGACATCCCGCGGCGTAGAGGCTCCCATTATCAGATCGTCGCCCGCCTCGATTGCCAGCGCCGCGGCCTGCGCTTCCGAGTAAAACGCGGTGATGCCTTCCATCGTCAGGCTATCGGTGATTATCACTCCCTGGAAACCTAACTCGTCGCGCAAGATGCCTGTAACAACTTTATAGGAAAGGGAAGATGGCATTGAACCATCGATGGCATACAGCACTTCGTGCGTCACCATGATAGCATGCACATTGCCCTGCTGGATCATGGCGCGATACGGTGCCCAGTCGATCGCCTCCAACTGACTTTTGGAGCGATAGACATCAGGCACTCCGCTGTGCGGGTCTGTAGCCACGTCGCCTAAGCCCGGAAAATGTTTTAGCGTACCAAATACCTTGCCGCTCTGTTGCAGCCCTTGCAGGTATGCTTCCGCCATGCGCGTCACGATAGCAGGGGTGTTGCCAAAGGTGCGCCCGTACAACTGCGGGTTGTAGACGGTATTCACATCGACGACAGGCGCGAGATTGAGGTTAAATCCGTAGGATGCCAGATCGCTGGCGTCCTGCACGCCCTCCGCCTGCGCCTTGCTCGCATCGTTGGTTGCTCCGATAGACGAAGCTGACGGACGCGCCCCATCCAGGTTAACCAGCCGGTCAACATAACCGCCTTCCTGGTCGATGGCAACCGCCAGGGGAATGGCGCTGTTGCGCTGCATCTGTGAAATCAGCCCCTTGAGCTGTGTCTTAGTTTGAATGTTATTATTGGCGGTGAAAAGCAAGACCGCTCCCACATCATACTGGCTAATCATGGCGCTGATATCGAGCGAATACGCCGGACCGAGAAACTGCACAATCATCATCTGCCCCAGCTTTTGATCCAGCGTCATATTCTTTATAATCAGGTTGATGTATTGGGCAGGCGTGATCTGCTGTGTCGCTGTAGCAGTTAACCCCGGCGAAGGCGTTACGTGATGCTGCAATTCTTTATTGATTGTATTAAGAATGTTCTGATTGTTCGTATTATTCGATCCACCCAGCACGATTCCCCAACCCTGCGCTCCGAGAAACTGCGCATTGCCAGAATTAAGCGCATTGAAGACCAGTATAGCCAAAAATAAGATACCGATCAACGCTTTCCAGCGTGAAAGGGAAAACATGGCTCCTGGAGGCGTAGGCGGCTGCGATGCCGCTGCAGTGGGCAACGTAGGAAGTTCGATCTCACTCGGTTCGTTTTCAGAGAGTGAAGCAGCGTCGCTAGCTTCCTCACCGGTTGTTTCCGAGTTTTGGCGATCGCTGGTTAGCACCGGGTGTTTGTGCAGCGTTCTGGCAGGCACTTCATCCTGGCTTCCACCGTTGCGCGCGCGTTTCATCGCTTCCAGTACAGTGGGTGTGACTGCCCTGCGTGGAGCGGTCTGATCCGCATCGATTGCCCCATCTACCTGTTCATTGGAGTATTCAGGGGTATTTGAATCCATAAAAAATCCTTAGCATAATAAATAAAGGCAAAATGGCCCCTACTATTGTAACGCAGATAGGCGCAAAAAAAAGCGATCTAGTTCACAAAATCAGGACTGTTGGCTTTCCAACACCAGTATAGGGTGAGCGTCAAGTTTTTGCATCGGGCGCCCTGATATCTTCCGCTTGTGAGAGTAGGCCATGTGCGATATACTGTCTCTACCCTGAACTGCAAATCCCTGGAGAAATGGTAATAGAGGCATGGCAAAAGACGCGCGCCCGCTAAATCCACAAAAAATGAAACAAAGTGTCAATCAACGGCAGCCATACCAGCATGCCGCGTCGACTCGCGTCTTGCGTGCCGTGCTGATCGGCGTGGGCATCGCCGTCGCCTTGAGCTGTGTCGAAGCTCTGATCTGCATAATCGCAGCACATAGCCTGCCCGTGTGGTTCTGGCTTCTGCTCATCATACAGGTAGTAATGTTCGTGCTGCTGGCGTGGGCTGCGAACAGGCCTCTTGCATTGCATCGCTACGCCAGGGATGTGGTCAGGGCGACTGAACGCTATCGTGCAACCTGCACGCCGCTTTCCGACTGGCTGACTCTATACACGAGTACCATCACTTGCTACCAGCATTCGCCCGATCCCACCATACCCGAACGCGTGCAGGAAGTGTCGCTACTCGACCTTGTGCGTCCCGGCAAACAGTTCCAGGTGGACCCGCAGGAACACATTGTATTACTGGGAGATGTCGGCGCCGGTAAGACGACCGCCCTCTATTTCTTCCAGTTCATGGCTCTTTTACATCGCCGGTCAGTACTATTTGGGCGTCAGAAAGTCCCGCTTTACGTGCCACTGCGCGCTTATAATCTCTTCCTCAAAACACACGCCGCCTGGTATGCGCGAGAAGCCGCCCTCCAACCGGGCATATCCCGCTTGCTTGATTTTCTCGCTGCCAGCGATCTGCCGGGCATCCACCACCTGCGCCCCTATATCCGCAAACTGGCGGATCAAGGGCGACTCTTGTTGCTCTACGATGGTTTACACGAACTTGATACAGCCTATCAAGCAGATGTTGTCGCGGAACTGACCGAGTTGATGAGCCAGTCGCGCAGCCGCGTGATTGTAGCGTGCAGACAGGTCGATTTCTTACACCAGCCGCAGCTAGCCAGCACAGTCGAAGCGAATCTCGTCACCCGTGCAATAGTGCAGCCTTTAAGCGAAGAGCAGGCGCGCAAATTCGTTGAAAACTACATCGCAAGCGAACATTCCGGCAAGAAGTGGCGGCATACCGCCGGCCAGATCATGGATATGATGGCTCGCAGCCGTCTGCGCGCGCTTTGTTCTACTCCTCTGCTCATGCTGGCTCTGCTGAGCGTGATTGATAGTGTGGGCATTGAACGGGGCAAGCGTCTCGATACGCGTGGTCGCCTGATGCGTGCCTATACCGCGCGCCTTATTCAGCAAGCACGGAGGCTGTCCGCGTGGCAAAAGCGCGCCCCACAGGAGAAAGATGTGCTGCGCTTCCTCGGCGAGATTGCCTGCGCTGCGCGCTGGTCAAACATGCCTCTCGCTGTACAGTTGCACGATGAGGAACACCTGCTGCGCATCGGGCAACCCTCGCTCGAAGATCACGCGGGTGCGCTGCAAGACTGGCTCGCTGAGCATAGCGAAGATATGTTTCTCTCCGATACTCAGCGCGAACCGTATAGCCGGGCGGAAATTATAAATCTGCTGGCGTTCGCGCTCGATACATCGCTCGTCGAGATCAGCCCGCGCGGCATCCTGAGCTTCCGCCATGAAATGTTCTCCACCTGTGCAGTCGCCGAATATTTTGTTATGCTGCAAACCACCTGTGACACGCCTGAGCAGCCGGCATCGTTTGCCGGTTTGCTCTGCCAGGCCCTGACGAGCCAGGATACAACCGGTGCTTACACGCGTTGGAGCTTGCCACTGGCTCTGTGGGTGGGTATGCTCGAAGAGCCGTCAATCCAGGCGCAACGCTTCGTTGAATACGGGCGTGCCCATCCCGCCGCCACAATTGATGCACTCGCCTTGAGCTTGCTCTGTCTCGGTGTCGCCAGCGCGCCGCCCTATGTCTCGCAGGTGCCACTGGTCGTCATGCCCCCTGGTCTCGAAGAGATGTTGGACGAGGTTCTTCAGGATGGATCACAGCGTGTTGTCCTGGCCCGTGCGATCACCCGTCATGCCGAAGAGGATGCGCTTGAAATCTACCAGGCGCTTTTCTTGTTGTTGATGTTGCCAGACATCGATGAATTAATCATCTTGCTCGATATGGATGTTGTGCCGTCTTTGCTCTTCAACCGCCTCTACGAAATTGTGGACGATAGCTCGTATGACGCCCAGGTCAAGCGGCTTGTGCGCGTCATCGGCCATCTGGGGGCCGTTGCCGTTCCTCAAGCTGCCGCTCTGAGCAAGGCCGACGCCGCGCGCAGTCCGCGCCTGCGTTCAGCTGCCATCAACATCCTCGGTGGCACCGGCGAGCAGAACGCGGTTGACCCTTTGAACGCCTGCCTGTACGACCAGGATCAGATGATCGTTGGCCGGGCCGCTAACGCGCTGATCCGCCTTGGCCCTGAACTTGCCCTGCCCTGCCTGCTTGCCGAACTGCAAAACCTCTCATCAACTTCGGCTACCAACCAGATTCATGCAGTCTCCCTGCGCATCCTTGAGCATTTCCTTGCTGAATCTGACCCTCAACTCCAGTTGTCGGATCAACAACGCCAGCAGGTCATGCACACACTCTCGCATATCTTGCAAGGCGCATACGCGTCGGAAATTCAGCAGAAGGCGCGTGAAATGCTGGTGCAGCAGGGACGCGCCGCCGAAGAGCGTGCCGGCGGTGCCATGGCCGTTGAAGTGTTTATTCAAAACCTTGCTTCCAGAGATGAACAGGTTGCTGGCGGCGCTGCACGCTCATTACGTGAAATCGGCGTGGCAGCCACTCCCGCCCTCTTAAAAGAACTGAGCCAGTCGCCGTCTGATACCGTAACCGCTCGCATCGTCCAGGCGCTGGGGAAAGTGCGCGACCCGCGTGCCATGCCGGCTCTGCTGCGCCTGCTTGCTAATCCATCGCCTGTGGTGAACTCGCAAGTCACACAAGCGCTGCTGCTCTACGCGCCTGAGAGTATTCCCGGCCTCATTTACCAGGTTTTGCAGGGCGAAGACGACCTGGTCGCCAGAGGCGCGGAGCAGATTCTGGCCGCTATCGGTGAAGCCTCTGTTGAGCCGGTCATCGAGGCTTTGATTCCCGTCGTACCTGGGCGCACTCACTTGCTGGTGCATGTGCTGGCGCGCTTGCGTGATGCGCAGTCTCTCCCCATTCTCATTGCCCTGCTGGAGACAGAAGCTCCTGCATCACAACCGCTTGAAGAGGTAGACCAACAACTGGTGTTGGCCTTGATCGACGCGCTCGGACAATTCCAGGACGAGAGCGTTGTTGTCCCGTTGATAGATATGCTTGCAAGCCTCAATCCACTGTTCTACGAGGGCGCGGTTAACGCCCTGAGTAACCTCGGCGCTGTGGCGTGCGACCAGCTTATCAGCGCGCTGGATGTCGATCGGCAGAACGCTGTCGCCTCGCGTGTGGAACGTGCCTTACTGGGTATGGTACCATTCCCTGGCGAGCAATTACTGGCAGTTTACGCCTGGGGCAGCGACGCGCAGGCCCGGCACCTCACCAATGTTTTCGTGGCGAAGGGAACCGAGGCGGCGCAACTGCTGGTCAGCAACCTCTTTCATGCCGACCTCGATACGCGTGTTCGCGTGCGCCAGGCCGCCGGACAAATGCCGGCTCACGTGATTGTTCCAGCCCTGCTTGAGATTATCGATACTCCCGATCTCGGCTGGCGCGCTGTTATCGCTGAACACCTGCTTCAGAACCCGCGGGAGGCTATCCCACCGCTGGTGGGCCTGCTCGACGATAACCAGCGCGGCGCGGCAGCCCAGGCGCTCCTGCTAGAATTTGGGCCTGTCATCCTGAATGCCCTTGTGACCGGCCTGGATTCCTTGAACAGCCTGGCGCAGGAACGCTCGCGCGAGCTTGTTGTTGAGCTGGCGCGCCAGTCGCCTGAGACGCTGCTCGGTGTGGTGCAACTCTTCGCGCACACTCCCCCACCTCCCCAACGCGCGCGCGAGGCACTGGTCAGTCTCCTGGCAAACGATCTGGCCACTATCAGTGTGCCAGTCTTGCTGGATGGATTGGAAGACGCGCATCTTGTCGGTGATGTCTCGGAGACCCTGGTATGTATGGTACAGCAGGGGAATGCTCGCAGCGAACTTGTTCTGAATGAGCTACTTGAGGCGCTGCGCGTTCCCACCCGCCGTCACGGTGCGGAGATTACCCTGGTCGAGATTGGCTCACAGGCTGTACCTGCCGTCGGCATACTGATAACCGATCCCGATGCTGCCATCGCCCAGGCCGCGCAAAATATCCTGTGCGAAATGGGCGTCCCTGCCTTCTCCTTTATCTGGTCCGCGTACAGCGATGTTCACAATCGCGTCCGTCGCGATGCTGCTCGCGCCATATTTCGTCGCATGCCCACCGTCGTCATCAAGGATGAATTAGTCCAGTTGCTCTCAAGCGACAACCCAGATGATGTCTCAATGGCCCTGACCCTGCTGCTTGTGCGTATCTACGATGAATCTGCGCAGGCCGGTCGCGAGCATGAGATGATCCCTGTACTGCTCGAATATGTCCAGTTGCGCAGCGACGAACGCGTCAGCCTGCGCATTCTTGCCCTGTTGCTCCTGCTGGGTGGGCGTACCGTCACAGATAATATGGCGCAAATCCTTTATGACTTCCCCAATCATACCAGGCGTATTCTGTATGCCTTCTTACTACTCGGTGAGGTGGCCGAAGATACCTTGCTGGAGATGATGCACGACCCCGATGCGCCGCCTCTGCTGCGCGCCGAAACCGCTGGTATCCTCGGCATGCTTTCACCGCGCATGGACGTGCGTGAATACGCGAAAATGCTGGTGGAATATGGCCTCTGGGCCGGCCAATCGCAGGGCTTCGCCGATGTGCTGCAGGCCGATCAACTCAATATCGCCCTGCGCGCCCTCGGTGGTTTGCTGGTCGGCGGTCACTGGCAATCCTCTGAACTGCTACAACTGCGCATGCAGACTAATGAGAGCAGCCCCGAACGCGAACTCTACGATATTTTACTGGGCTGGCGCTATAGCCCCTATATCGATACCCTCGAACGGGAACTTGAGCGCGAGCGCGAAGAACATAAGAAGCATATCAGGGTCTTCAGCGCGGAAATTCTCGCTTTGCGCACAACCACCGCCGACCTTGAGCAGGAATTGCAAGGCCTGCACCACGAACATGGCCAACGCGGAAAAGAGCTTGACGAAGCAACGCAAACCGCCGGAGACCTGCGCCTTTCCCTCGACCGCGCCTCACAGGAAAAGCTGGCCCTGCGCGCCGAACTACAGCAACTGATGCAGGAAAAAGAACAACTGGCCGCCCGCAACGCCCGCCTGCAACAGGTATTAGAAGATTTACAGGAATAACAGCATTGTTTCTTCGCAAGGATTGCTGTATGATGCTTCAAGGTGATAGTATCGACCTGAAAAATGTTTGGAGAAGGATATGCAGACTCGTTCGGGCAACCCCGCTCTACAAAATGGACTTATCTTTGGCGTCATTCTCGGAGTTATCGAAATCGCGCTCTACTTCTTACTGGGCGTTATAGGGCTTATTCTCAATGTCATTTTGTTTCTGTTCCTCGTAGGCCTGGCGGGCTATCGCGCCTCGGCCCGTACCGGTAAGGTCAGTACAGGCTTGCTGGCGGGTTTACTGACCGGGTTGTTCAGTTCCGTGCTTGCTTCAATCTTGCCCTTGATAACTGCATTGACCAACGTAGATGCGTTGCGAGCGCAGTTTCAGGCCCAGCTACAACAGAGTGGTAGCAACGTGTATCAGAATTTCATCTACACAAACAATGTGGTCATCGCCTTTGTGGTTCTGGGCCTTGTCATCATAATTATTGGGGCTTGCCTGCTGGGACTTGGCATCGGCTCGATCGGTGGCGCGATCGGCAAGGGACGCGCTCCGCTTTCCGCCGCGCCACAATATCCCTATCCAGGACCGATGTATATGCCACCTTATCCTCCCCAGGGATACGCGCCACCGCAGCAGGGCTATACTCCGCCACCATCGCAGGAATATAACACACCGCAGCAGTATCCGCCTCTCCCGCAGGAATATATGTCGCCGCCGCAGGAATATACTCCGCCGCCACCGCCGCAGGGCAATAACTGATAGTTGTTTCTGCCTGAAATTTGGAGTAGAATGCGCTCAGACGCGCGCGGGGTATCGTAGCAAGCGTCGATCGAAATAATCCAGGAGAAATCAATGAATTTTCGAAATCTAAATCTTCGTCTGGGCAATACTCCCCTGACGATAGGGCTGATCTTTGGCATTATCCTTACGCTTGTCTCGATACTCTTTAGTTTCATCGCCCCGATTCTGGGTCAACTCGGTAGCTTTGTTGGCCTGGCTATCGTCATCTTATTTGGGCTTTTTGCGGGTCGGCGCGCATCATCATTCACAGGCAAACTTGGTTCGGGCATGCTGGCGGGTTTACTAACCGGCCTGGTTAGTTCGCTGTTTTCGGGCGTTCTTTCGTTTGTTTTGACTTTGATCAACGTCGATTATTATCGCCAGCAGGCTCTGCTAAACGCCAAACAAACGCATTCGACTGTTACGATAACCAATGCGGTTATTCTTCTGTCCGAGCTGGAACTGTTGGTTATTTCACTCATATTCTATTCCGTCATTGCGCTCGCGGGTGGTGCCGTTGGAGGATTCATCGGCAGGCGCCGGGCGCAGCTGGCACCGCCAGAGGAATATCAGGAAGCCATGTTTGTTCCTCCCTCATCCTCAAACGGCGATAATCTTCCCTCACCTTCGCAGGTTGACGATCAGCAGCCCTACTCGCCAGACGATGAGTCACAGTCGCTTTCGCAGGAGAGCGATGGCCCGCGCAGTACGAATAGTTTGCGCCGTAGCATTGCCTCGCGCCGCAGCCATAACTCGCGGCGCAATTCAATCTCGCGCCGCAGCAGGAGTGATGAAAACTAAAGCTATCCGTGGCCTTGCAGGGTTAGCAGCGCTACATAACGGCCATGAAACGACATGGCCAGGGCATCGTTTTCGTAAATTTCTGCCCGTAACTCCAGGCGCGCTCTCCCTTTTTCGCGCAGTGTGCGAGCGAACTGCCCAACCTGCTCTTCGTTCGGCTTGTGGCAGATAGCCGTAAAATCACGCGAAATCGGCTTTCTGTAATTGTTCGTGCTGTCCTGAATAACAATCGTCGCGCCGATATCTTGTTCTTGCAGCATAATCCACATCATGCCCCAACCAGCCAGCGTAACCACCGAATTGAGACTGCCCGCGAAAGCAGTTGCCTTGTGATTTAGGTTGCGCTCAATGGGCGCGGCCAGCGCAAGCTGCTCGCCATCATAGTACGCGACCCTTATACCAATCTCTCTCGTAATTGGTATTTCATGATCGAGCGTAGCCTGCAATCCCCGTGCCAGGAGCTTATAATCGTCCATTTTCCCTCTTGTTTTCAACTTCCTTATAACCCTGAGTCAGTCTAACACCCACAAATGAGTTCATCTAATAATACCATTTGGGTCCGAGGGCGACCGCAAGGGCCTCCCGTTACAGGAAGCAGCAAAGGACATACAGCGAACTCTGCCCGCTTATACTTTCCACAGGTACGTTGCTTTGTTAGTACCGGTCGCGTTTGTCTCATTGCACCCCGAACAGGTGCGAGCGGTTAGCAATGTACCCTGGTATGACGGGCGTTTTCTGATCCCCTCCCCTTGCCCGTCATGCCTCATTTCTAAAGATTGGATTGTAGGAAACATGAGTGAATAGGTAGGACGAACCAGCCGCGAGCGGCAATGTGGAAAACCAGAGGCAGAACTATGAACAAGGTAGTCATCATCGACGATTCACTGGTGGTGCGCAAAATTGTGGAAACAACTTTCAAGCGCGCCGGTATTCCTTGCACAGGCTACCGGGATGGCATAGAGGCGCTTCAAGCTCTGCGAAGCTGGCAAGACGAATTGCCAGACCTGATCTTCCTCGATATCGGCCTGCCTAAAATCGATGGGTATGACGTGCTGCGCCTGCTCAAAGCCAGCCCTCACTTCGACCAGACGGCAGTCATTATGCTCTCCGCACACGACGGCGTACTCGACCGCCTCAAAAGTCGTCTCGCCGGCGCGCGCGGCCACATCACCAAACCATTCAAAATACAGGAATTGCTATCTGTAGTTCCCTGAAGTCACATGATAAGACTGGTATAAGACATCTGAAAAGCTTATACATATCACTAGAAGAAGGGAAGCAACATGCATCAGAGCGAAGTTGCGCGCCTGCGCCAACAAATCGAATCGCAGATGGAGGCTATGCAGCGCGGTATGCAGGGATTTGCCAGCAGCTCAGCGCGTCACGCCTTCATTCGCGCGCGTATGGACCGCATCGATGAATACCAGCATACCCTCACCAATTACATCGGCCAGCAAGATACCGACCAACTCCTTTATACCCTCTATACCAAAGTCATGCAATAGAAGGAAACCATATGCGCACATATCGCCATCGCCTGGCACGTTCCAGGCGACCATCGCCGCGTGCCGTCAGGCTCGGCTTGATTGCTTTTGGCTTGCTCTTACTCATCGATATGATTACCGCGCGCTACTCCGCGCAGGTGCAATCGGCGCTGACCCTGCCGCCCGTCGCGTTCGGCAAGAGCGCCTTCCATGTTTCCGCCACGAAGCCCGCAACCACCACGCGCGCGTCGTCAACAACCATCGCAAGAGCTAAACCCTCACCTGTAGTTATTGCAACCACGTCTACAACAAAAACTGTATCAGCCGTGAATACCCTGGCACAGGACACCTTTCAACGCCCCAACCAGCAATTCTGGGGCACAGCCTCGGATGGGCAGAGCTGGGCTGCTGATGCCATGAAGTCCCCCGCGTTTGCCATCGTCAATCACGCTGGCCAGGTCGCTACCGGCAGTGGCATCTACGATGCCGTACTGGGCAAGCCTATCGCCGATAGCGAAGTACTATTCAGCGGCTCTGTCAGCCATTTTGCAGCCTCTAATATGGGCGTGTTGTTGCGCTGGACCGATGCCAGCGACCTGTACAAAGTATTCATCGACGGCACAAACCTTACCGCGCTTAAAGATGTGAATGGTGGTATATCTGTCCTGCAATCGGTTCCATTCCCGGCCCAGGACGGCAAATCTTACAGCATGCGCGCCCGCGTGATTGGGACGAGCATTATGGCCCGCGTCTGGCAGACCGGGCAGGTTGAGCCATCCACCTGGCAACTGATCGCCACCGATAACACCCTGACATCCGGCTATGACGGGCTGCGCCTGATCGTACAAACAGGCATTCGCATCACCATCACCTCGTTTATGGAGTCGAAAGTGTGACATGATACGACAATTCAAAATGGCCTATGCTATCAACCTGTGGGTGAAGGCACTCGCCTGGTTGGGACTGCTCAGCGTGGTAGTTCTGCTGCTGGCGGTATCAGGCGGCTTTCCACCACGGGCGTGGCTTGTGCTGGCGCAGGCTGTTCCGCGCATGGGACGCCTGCTGTCCGCGCGTGGCCTGCCCGCGCTGGTGTCTTTCACCGGCCTATCTTTGTTATCGTTGACGTGGGGCATCCTATGGGCTACGCTGCTATGCATAGCCGCCGCGCTGCTGTGGGGTGAAAAACGCCAGTGGTTCAAGCCTGCCAAAACCAGCTGGCAGCGCAACTCAGCCGATAATCTGCTCAGACAGGGCTATGATGAGCCTCAGGCTTCGCTGGCCTACGCCGTGCTCGCCAGGTCTACCTCGCCTGTTACTTCCCCGCCACTTCACACGGAGAAAGATACCAGGCCGCAAAGAACACGTAAACTCGCGCCGGCTCCGCCGCCAGTATTCCCCACCGGCCAATACGAGCGTATACCGAAACCTGCCGAACGCTCATTGCAACATATATGCGCGGATGCAGGCATCGGTTGGGACCCCGGCATCACGCGTCGCCACAAGCCAAACGAAGATGCGGTACTGGCTCTGCATGGCGTCTGTGACGCGCGCGGCAGTCTGCTGCCACTGGCCCTGTACGTTATCGCGGATGGCATGGGTGGCCATGCCAGTGGACGCGTTGCCAGTCATCTCGCCACGCATAGCATGATGCAAAGCGTCTTGCCCGCCGTCCAGCATGGCGAAGAATTGAGCGACACCTTCCTGATGGACACGCTGACAGACTGCGCTCACCAGGCCAACCATGCTATCTACCAGTATCGCGAGGAACACGGCGTCGATCTGGGAACAACCATCACAGCCGCCCTGCTGGTGGCATCGAGCGCCTATATCGTCAACGTGGGCGACAGCCGCACCTACATTTATCGCCAGCAGAAAGGGCTTGCGCAGATCACACGCGATCATTCACTGGTCGCGCGCCTCGTCGCCGCGGGCGCTATTTCCGCCGAAGATGTCTACACCCACCCGGATCGCAACAAAATCTATCGCGGCCTGGGTGAAAAGGATGCTGTGCAGGTAGACTGGTTCATCGAGCCAGTGAACAAGGGTGATTTTCTCTTGCTTTGTTCCGATGGTCTGTGGGAGATGGTGCGCGATCACGAGATCGAGAAAATCTTGCAACGCTGCCTCCCCGATGTTTCGCAGGCCAGCGAAGCACTCGTCAAAGCAGCACTGCATCGCGGCGGCTCCGACAACATCAGCGCCATCGTAGCTCCCGTCTAAAGCAATTACCACGCGAGGGCATGAGGGAGGCGCCGCCTCCCTCATGCCCTCTCATTCTTCATCATCGTCAAAGTGGCTCATGCTAAAAATTCTTCCAACTTTCTGTCGCGGCTCAAGGGATCGAGCTTGCGCAGTGCTCTGCTTTCCACCTGGCGCACTGCTTCGTGGCTCAACCCCAGCTTGCGACCTACCTCGTGCAGTGTATGCTCGCGATCACCATCCAACCCGTAGCGGAAGCGGATCACCTGGCGTTCTCGCTGCGTGAGGCTCAGCAACAGGTCTTGAATCTGCGCTTCCAGCGTCTGTGTCATCACGATCTGTTCAGGCGAGTGCGTCTGGTCATCTTCCAGCAGATCGCTCAAGGGCAGATCATCGTCTCCCACCCTGCGCCGGATATCCAGGCTGAGCGGTTCCTGCGCCTTCGTAATCACCATCAAATCGATCACCTGTTGTACGCTCAAATCCATCTGGTCCGCCAGCTCTTCAACCGTCGGTTCCACCTCCAATCCCTGCCACATGCGCTGCTGGATACGTGCCAGTTGCTTCATCTTCTCCAACTTATGCAGTGGCACGCGGATCAGTCGCGCCTGTTCGGTCAGCGCGCGTGTGATGGCCTGGCGAATCCACCAGATGGCATAGGTGCTGAACCTGTACCCTTTCGTATAGTCAAACTTTTCGACAGCGTGCATCAGCCCAAGGTTGCCCTCCTGGATCAGGTCCATCATATCCAGGTCAAGACCCTTATACTTGCGCGCCACGTAAATAACCAGGCGTAAATTAGCCTCGACCAGTTTGCGCTTCGCCTGCTCGCCCTCCTCGATCAACTGTTGATGCCCCGGCTGCCTGGGGCGTTCGGCTGCCGCCCGTCCGCGCGCGATACGCTGCGCCAGGCAAATAACTTCCTCGTTGTTCAGCAGGTCCACGCGACCGATTTCGTCGCGATACAGCCTGCTGGCATCACTCAAAGAATTCCTATCCGGCGCATCGGAGATATTCGCGAGTGCGTAAAGCTTTTCGAGCTGATCCTGACGTTTTTCGGGCCGCTTTTCAATGACGCGTACCTCGATCATCTTATCCTCTCTCTCCATAATGTTTTGCATGACAAATTCCCTTCTCTCCATAATGTTTTGCATGACAAATTCCCTCCAGCAAATCTCGTCTTCTGCACCAAGTGTACTTTGCAAGGCTTCGTGTCATATCCCACGCCCCTTCCCCGTTCCCGTCCCCGGCGTGCGTCCCAATGGACATCATTCCCCCGTTCATTCGTCAAAATTCATCACGACAGGACGCCCGTTTCACCAGCCAGGGGCCTGTTGGTTGTACCTCATGCTTGTCTTATACCGCCTTTCTTATTTCTTATAATGTGTCATCTTGTTTCAAACAGGCTCTCTCATTTTGCCTCAGCTTTTCCTACAGTTTTTGCGCCATGCTCGTTCTTTCTATTTTGGGGGTGTAAATGACTGCTTCCTCTTTGTGGGTCGCGGCGTCCCCACATTGTCCCAAAACATGAAATATACCCTGTATTGACATAAGCTGATATTAAGCTGATATAATGAAGCGGTCTCAAGACTGGATGCTAGCTTTGTGTTCGATTGATGCGGAGGCTTCCCCCGGCAACACTCGTCAACGGCGTACAAAGGAGACAGCGACGAGATGGATAGCAAAATCACCTACCACCAGCAGGTTAGCTATTGTGGCAAACCGCGCTGTCGCAGGTGTCGCGAAGGTACCGGCCACGGCCCGTACTGGTACTCGTACCAGACCGTCAACGGGCGTACCGTGCGAACTTATGTAGGCAAACAACTTCCTGTCGGATTACAAGACGCGGGAGTTGGCGATGATAGCAGTGTATCCAGCGTGTCAGAAGTGGCTGGCGCGGTGGTGCGTCTCTATGTGCTGGGACAATTTACCCTCGAACGCCACAACGGGCAGCGTTGGCAGGCCGTAACCGATGCATCCATGCAGCATCAACGCGTGCGCTCCCTTTTAACCTGTCTTATCAGCAGCCCCGGCCGTAAAATAGGCCGCGAACAGGCTATCGAACTGCTCTGGCCCGACCTCGATTTCGATACAGCTTCTCACCGCCTGGACAAAGCCGTACATAGCCTGCGCCAGCTTTTCGAGCCTGCGCGCAGCCGCCCCGCTACTTCAGAGTTACTGCTCACCGAACACGCGACGCTTCAGCTTGCCGACCAATCGCGGGTATGGGTTGATGCCGATGCCTTCGACGCGCTGCTGGCCCGCGCTCGTAGCAGCAATGATCCCGGCCAGTCCGAACAACTGCTTGAAGAAGCCATGCTGCTCTATGCCGGCGATTATTTACCAGAGGAGAGGCAGACAGACTGGACGCAAACACGGCGTGAATCTCTCCAGCGCGGCTGGGTCGGGTTACTGCTTGAATTGGCCGATCTGCGTATCGCGCGCGAAGCCATCTCCAGCGCCATCGATACGCTGGATCGCCTGCTTGCCATCGATCCCACCAACGAAGCCGCCGTGCAGCGACTCATTCTCTTAATGGCGCAATCTGGTCGGCGCGGCGAGGCCATGCGTATCTACCAGCGTTTTGCCGCTGTGCTGAAACAAGAGTATAAGATGACTCCCCTGCCTGAGACACGCAACCTCTACGAAGCTGCGCAGCGTGGCAACCCGGCTAGCTTATCTCTAACCGCCAGCCCACCATCTCACATAGCGCACGTAGTATCGCCCGAATCAGAGGCGCGTCCAGCCATACAGGTTGGCCGTAACAACCAGAGCCGCCTCGTTGGTCGTGACCAGGAACTTCTCACGTTGCGACAAGTATTACTCGATACCGAACAATCAAGGCGCGTGAAACTGGCGGGGCAGAAGAAAACCGCCGTGCCGCTCGAATCCATGCATCGAGTGCAATGCGTGCTTCTCATGGGCGATGTCGGTATCGGCAAAACCCGCCTCGCTGAAGAGATGGCGCGCGAAGCCACGCGGCGTGGCTGGACTGTCGCCTGGACGCGCGCCTACACGCAGGAGACCAGCATCCCCTATCGTATGTGGACGGAGACTTTGCGCAAAGCCATGGCGCGTGGACTCTGGCAGCGCCAGGAAATCGCGCGCCATCCCCTCATTTATCAATCGTTGCGCGACCTGCTGCCCGAACTCGAAGACCTGCTTCCAGCGCCTGACCCGTCCGCCATCTCTCCCGAACAGGAACAAATGCGCCTGTGGGAGGCTGCGCGCTCGCTGCTTGCCACCATTAGCGAGAGCGCGCCGCTTTTAATCGTGCTCGACGACCTGCAATGGGCCGACAATAGCAGTTGCGAGTTACTGGCTTACCTCGTGCGTCAACTGCGCCATCAACCCGTGCTGATTGCCGGAACCTGCCGCGATATCGAGCTTGCGCCAGACCACCCGTTGCGCTCCGTACTGAACGACCTGCAGCGCGAGCAAGCCATCCAAAGCATCGACGTGCAGCCGCTCACCGACGAGCAGATTCGCGTCCTCGTCTCCGGCCTGCCCGAACCCGTCGTACAACGCATCCAGGCGCGCGCCGCTGGCAACCCATTCTTCGCCGAAGAACTGGCCCGCAACGTAGGGGCCGCGCTCGAAACACAATCAACGGTATCCAATTCACACGGCACAATCAATGCGCCCGATTTGCCGAACACATTGCCCGATACCATCGCCGCCGTGCTCGATCTACGCCTGGGACGCATCAGCAGTGACTGCCTGCGTTTGCTTGTGCGAGCCGCCGTACTGGGAGGCTCCTTTGAATTTAGCGCGTTGCGCGCCCTGGAAAACGGCCCCAAATCCAGCGACGAAGATACCCTCCTCGATCTATTGGAAGAAGCGTTGCAGACAGGCATGCTCAGCGAGGAGGGCAGTGGCACGCGCATCACCTACCACTTCTGGCATCCCCTGCTGGTGAGCCACCTCTACGATGGTCTCTCGGCGGGTCGTCGCGCCAGCCTGCACCGCCGCGCCGCTGAAGCCCTGATTCGCATCCACGGCGACCGCGAGCAAGAGCAAGCCGCCGCCATCTCCTACCACCTCGTCAACGGCGGTGCGCCATCAGCTAGCATCGCCCACTACGCCGAACTGGCCGGAGACCGCGCCTACGCCCTCTCCGCCTATCCAGAAGCCGTCCGTCACTACCGCCTTGCCCTCGAACACCTCGGCTCGCTCCCCGCTTCCGCCCCCGCCGAAGAGCATCTGCGCCTGGCAAACCTGCTAGAACGCCTCGGCGAATGCACACGAGTTCAAGGCAATGATACAGAAGCACGTAACTACTTCGAGCGAGTGCTGGAGTCGCGCAAACAGTATAGTCTCACAGCGTTGCAACTTGACGTTGCATATGAAGCTCAAATTGATGCCTTGCTATGGATTGAAATTGGCAAGACCTGGTTTGATACAGGTGACTACGAACATGCAGAGCAAAGTTTTAATCGAGCTGAACAAGTACTACATGATGCTGATGTTGCAACTGGGCCTGTATGGGCAAGTCTAGGTTTGGAACGAAGTTACATTCTTTGGAGGAAAGGCAACTTTGAAAAGGCTCGTGAGACAGCACATCATACATTAAATATTTTTGATGCTATATTGCGGCAACACATTAATTCGATAGAAATTATACATCACTCGACAGCTACAAGACGCACGCTTGCAGGTGATCCTGCTGATCTTGGACGAACCCATTTGCTCTTAGGTAATATTGCAATCGTAGAAGGAGAAAGTATAAACGCACTACACCATTTAGATGCAGCACTAACAATATTTGAGCAACATGATCGTCAAAAAGAGATTGCTAATGTTTGTTGTAATCTTGGAGATTTCTATTTAAGAAAAGCGGAATATACACTTGCACAATCTATCTTGCGTCGCTCCTCTGCCATAGCAGATAGCATAGGGCATGTTCCAATTATGTCTGTAGCTCTTGGCAATCTGGGAATGCTTTATGCTCGCTTAGGTGACCTGGTAGAGGCGGAGAGCTATTTTAAACGTGGATTTGCTCTAGCCGAGCAGTTGAATGATCCTGTCAATATAAGTCTTTTACAAGGGTTTTTATCCTCTGTAATGCTAGATCAAGGAAAACTCGGTGAGGCAGTATCTTTGTTATATCAGGCTTTAAATGTTGGGTACACTATGAAATTTCCTCCCGCCATAGGTGTTGCTCTTGTTGCAAAAGGAAACTTGCGTCTTGCTCAGTCCTTGATAAGTCAAGAAAGTATTCATCACTCAACTGAAACAAAAAAACAGGGGAAAACTTTATCCTCTATATGTTTTCTCAAACGTGCGAATACATCCTTACGGCATGCACTTTCGCTTGAAGGATTGGAAGCTGAAACGAGAACCGAAGGACAATTATTACTGGCCCAGGTAACGTTTTTGTTGGGAGATATTGATGCGTCGCTACTGCAAACGCGGCAGATGATGGAAGAGGCGCAACGCTATGAACAGACCTGGCTGTTTGCCTGTGCGCAGCGCTTGATGGGCAGCATCATGGCAGCGCAAGGCCAGCATGAACAGGCCATTAGAGAGTTTACGCAGTCGTTGGAAATCTTGCAGAAATGCGGTATGCGCTTGGAATGGGGGCGCACTATGCGCAGCTACGGCGAAGCAATGTTGCAGCATTCTACGAGCAACGAAAACAGTCATCAACAGTGGGTGCGCCACTTACAAGAGGCGCGCAGAGCATTTCAGGAGTGCAATGCGGTGCTGGATCTTCAGCTTGTTGATCGCATGCTCGCTGCCTATACGCTAGCTTTGCAAGCTTCACCACATAAGAATGCCAGGTTAGATCGCTAATAGTCTCCCATCACAACGCTTGCCTGCGTGTTAGCTTCGCCGATTGCGTCTGATCCTCGTACTATGCTTCGCTTAGTCATCTACATTTATATTACTCTCGCTCCCCGCATCTTACATCCAAAAAAATTGTGGTGTCAAACCAATTTTGCGTTGTGTCTCCTCATTGTGAAACTCACCTCATACTTAAACTCTGCGCCTCGTATATCACAAACAATGTGTATATAGAATACATTTTTTTCTAAAAAACTCTACACTCTTCTTACAAGAGAAATTGAGCGTGAGACCGAGTGGATACAGTCTCACTGCACAACAAAAAGGAGTATACTGCATGAAACTGGCCTTCCGCATGAGCAAAGCACAACTCGTACTGTTCATTCTTATCATTTTGTCTCTTCTAGTAACAGCCATGTTTGTCGTCCATGCATCCATGCCGGAGTTGTGGCATGCCACTGTACGTGCAGTTACCCCGGATATCTTGAGCGGTTGGCATTGATCTACACCGCATATAGATTGCACAGCTTCCGAGCATCCAAGCGCTTTGAGTAGCTCAAAAAGATTGGAAAGACTTTGTAGCATGTTCCATAAAGATGTCCTGTTCTACCCTGCGAACCTTATCAAACCGTAACTGTATCCGTAATTAGCCGACCAACCATAGTCGTCAAACTGCTAAGCCCGAGCCTTTATAGTCAGTCTCACTTAGAAAGGAACACACCACATGTCCCACTATGATTAAGCATTAAGCATACAGAGGGACGCTTATCCACTCAGATGAGCGTCCTTTGTCTGTCATCGAGTACAATATGCTCACATTCCC